>PWLL01000005.1 GCA_003559395.1 Candidatus Iainarchaeum sp.
TATAAATATAATCAATCCTATATTAAAAGAAAGTTTTTTATAAATATTATTTATTTTTTCTCTTTTTACACATATAATATATAGTATCTAAACTATTAAAAAAGGTTGTTTTTTGGAAAAACAAACTAAATTTGTTTTTTCTCTTTTTCTTTTAAATTTGTTTTTTTAATTGTGTTTTTTACATCAACAACACAAACCAATCCAAGATCTTTAACAAACAACAAAGATCCTAAAAAATCATCCAAACAGTCTTTATTTACTCTAAAAAACAAACACTTTTTTTGAAAATCAACATCTAAAAGAGTTATGTTTGCAAGAGTTGCTTTTACAACACCGTGCAAATAAGAAAAAGCACTATTAAACATAAAATAAAGTTCTTTTTCTGAATTACCACTAATATCAAAAGAAACTTTTATTTGAACGTATCTTTTCTTATGTCTTCTTGTTGGTTTAATAACGTTTATTTTTTTTTTCATAATTTCTCTTTTAAAACTCTTTTGCTTAAGGTTTCAGGGACCTTAAATTCTTTTAAAAAATTAATTGTAATGAGTGGGTCAACAACCTCTTCTATCTTTCTTGCATAACTACAAAATAAAAAATCAACTCTTTTATCCATACAAACCTCATATACAAAAAAAGATTGTTTTATTGTTTTAATGGCTTTTGATTTTTGTTTTCTATAATCGTCAAGATTAATTATAATTCTTTTATTATTTTGTTTAGCTAGATTTGCAGAAGCTTCATCAAAAGCAAGATTTTCAGAAAAAGGATTAAATAGATATTTTATCTTTTTTGATTCTAAAACTTTTGAAATATTATTAACATCTCCACCATATCCAAAAACAACATCTTGAGCAACATTAACATTAAGATCTTTTAACAAATATGCTTTTTTGTAATTTATTTTTTCAGATTTTGGCAATTCAAAATCTTTTACATCTTCTTTATTATTAACTTCTCTAACAACATAAACGATTGTTATTGAGCAAGAAAGAAAAGCATCTTCAATTTCTAAAAAGTTATTGTTCTTAAACAATTCTTCTGAAACAACATCAATATATTCTTCTTTCATAATCACATCTTTTTAGGTATTTTTATGCCTAACAGGTCTAGTGCGTTTCTTAGAGTAATAAGATACGCTTTAGTTATTAATAGTCTTTTATTTTGTAGTTGTTTATCTTCTGACAAAACAACACAAGAGCTATAAAACTTATTAAACATTCTTGCTAACAACAAACAATAGTTTGCAATAACATGTGGTTTATATTCTTTGGTTGCAAGCTCAATTTTTTCTTTAAAATGATTTATCAAAGATAATAAAGTTTTTTCTTCTATTGTCAACTCTATTTTTAATTTATGAATATTTTCTAAAGAAACACCTTCTACTTTTCTTAAAATACTTTGTGCTCTAACGCCACTATATTGAACATAGACAGAAGAATCACCTTGTATATCTAAAGCATCTTTTAAAGAAAAGTCAAGGGTTTTATTTAACCCAAGTTTTAACATCTCAAACTTAATAGTTCCAAAAGCAATGTCTTTTACTATTTGTTGTTCTGTTTCTAGATTGTTTTCTTTTAGTTTCTCTAGAACTTTCTTAAATAAAAGATCTCTAAAATCTTCATAAAGAATCAACGAGCCTTCTCTTGAAGCCATCTTTTTTGATTCAAAGTTTACTGTTCCGTGCGCTATATGATGATGGTAGTTATCTTTATAAATAAGATCAAACAAACAAAAAAGTTGTTTAAAATAAAAAGCCTGTTCAGAACCAACAACATACAAAAAATAAGAAGCGTCAGGATATTTTTCTTTTTTTAATAAAACTAACCCTATATCTTTAGCACCATATAAAGGCGCTTTGTTTTGTTTAACTAGCAAAAGCACATCCAGATCTTTTTTTTTAAGATCTGCAATAATTGCACCTTGGCTTTCATAAATAATATCAGCATGTTTTTTTTGCAAATCTTCTTGTATCTCTAAAAACTTTCTTTCTGATTGACTTTCAAAAAAAGAATCATCAAGATAAACATCTAGTTCTTCTGCTATTTTAAAATAACTTTTAACACACATGTCTCTTAGTTCTTTTATTTCTACTTGCATTTCTTTGTTATTTTGTATTTTTGATTGAAGTTCGTTTATTTCTTGTTCGTAATCTTTGTTTTCTTTTAGAGTTTGGTTTGCTGAAATATAAATTTCTCCAAACCATTTTGTTTTATATTTTTCTGGAATATCTTTTTTAGTAAGTTTTTGTTTTTTAAAATACCAATACCACTTAGCAATGTGTGTGCCAACATCTCCACTATAAAAAACTGGTTTTGGATCTTCTCCAGAGTATTTTAGTAGTCTATTTATGGATTCTCCAGTAACTATGTTTCTTAGATGACCTACGTGCACTGTCTTTAAAGGGTTTACATTAAAAGTGTCTATGATTATTTGTTTTGGCGTTTCTTTTTTTGTTTTTCCATAGTCTTTGTCTTTTTCTAGAACTTCTTGTACAAGTTGTTTAAACAAATAATCATCTGTAATCTTTAGATTTACATATCCGGAGATGCAAGAAAAAGAATATTTGTTTTGAGAAACACTTTTTAGTTTTTCTGTAATTTCTTCTGCAATTACTTTTGGATTTTTTTTGTAAATTTTAGATAAAGAAAAAACAGGAAAAGAATAGTCTCCTTGAGTTATTTCTGGTGGTGTTTCTATTAGGTTATGTATCTCTTGTTTTGATAGATCAACAAAAGTATCTAAAATTGCACAAAAATCATCTTTTACATTCATATTAAATCAATAATACGAGCCCGGTGGGATTCGAACCCACGACCCACAGCTTAGAAGGCTGTTGCCCTATCCACTAGGCTACGGGCTCCTTTCTTTTTCTATATATAATTTATCGTACAAAAAGTTAATAAATAGAACTTAAAAAAAGAAAAAAGAAAAGATAAACTATTGATAAAGTTTATCATAGTGTCTTTGTAGTTCTTCTAACTCATCCATGTATTGTTCCATAATGCCTTCAACAAACATCATTCCAAATTGTTCTCTATTTTCAAACAATTTTTTGTGTGTTTCATAATATTTGTTTTGTTCTTCAGCACATCTTACAAACACAGCAGGGAACAAAGATTGTGCTTCATAAACAATAAAATCTTTTATCACTATGTTTACAAGACTGTCATCAAAATAGTCTTCTTTTATCTTAGGAACAAGCTCTTCTTGTATCTTTTGACTACCTCCACAATCATAGTCAGAAAACAAATAAACTGTAACTTGTGCGTTTTCATCTCCAATTACATAATCGTCTTCATGATCTAACACCGTATAATCTGTAAGATAAGTTGTTTTAAGACTGATTGTATATCCACCATTTGGAATCTCTTGAAAGAACCCATAAAACATCTCTTGTTCTTCTTCTGTAAGCTCTAACTTTGATACATCTCCTTCAACAAAAAAGAAAGGAAGATGATGTATATTGTAGGTTTCAAAAAGATTTGTTATGTGCTCTGGTGCGTCAAAGAAATCTACATGGTTTGTTTCAATGGTATCAAAAAACTTTATAAAAAAACTAGCATAATCTGACATCAAGGTACTTTCGATTATGTTTTCTAGTTCGTCTTCTGTAAAAGCGTGTTCTTGATTATAGATTATATGTAAAACAGGATCTTGTTCTGCATCGTAATCATAACCATCTTGTTCTGTTGTTGAAAAATCTACTAACGGAAGATCGTTATCTATATCTTCAAGCGCAGCATCTATTCTTTTTTTTAAAACATCATATTCAACAAATCCGTCCATCTTATATCCATTAACCATAATTCCAGGAGTTCCTTGAAAACCAAGAACTTCTCGAGCCAAAGTCATATCAGCCATGATTTTGTTTAAGATGTCAGATTCTTCAAAAACAATATCTTCTGAATAATTGTTTTTTGCAATACAAATTTCCATTTCTTCTTGATCTAAATTCAATTCATCATACCAACCTTCAAAAATATCTGTTTGTTCTTGAATAATTTGTTGGTTTAGACGATATTGTAGATCTTCTAAAATTTCATAAATCTCTTCTTCTGTATATTCAACATCATCATCCAGACCAGGGTCGTCATCAAGATCGTCATCAATTCCATTTTCATCAATTTTCTCATCTGCATCTTCAATAGTTGTTGATGGAAGTGCAAATAACAAAACAATAATCACAACTAACAAAGCACTTAAAATAGAGATTAACAAAACATCTTTCTTTTGAACATTTTGTTTCTTTTTTTCTATTTTTGGTTTTGTCGTGACTTTTTTATTTTTAGGTTCTGGGGTTTGTTTTTTTGGGGCTGTGTTTTTCTTCACATTTGTTTTTTTCTTAACAGAACCTTTTTTTTTCTGTACCAAACTAAATCACCTTTTTTTAAATATTGTTTATTATAAAAAACAATTAAATAAAATAATATATAGAGAAAAAACCTTTTAAAAGCTATTTATTTATAATAAAGAAAATACCTAATCATTTTTAAGATATTTGTAACTAAAATATATGTTTATAACCCTAAAAAAAGATAAATATGAACATAAAAGAAATGCCTAAAAAATACGATGCAAAAGAACAAGAAGAAAATATTGCAGAATCTTGGAAAAAAAACCAAACTTTTTGTTTTGAAAAAGACAATGTAGATAAACCAATCTATTCTATAGACTCACCACCACCAACAGTTTCTGGCAAACTACATATTGGACATGCCTATGGTGCAACCATCATGGACTTTATTGCAAGATATAAAAGACTAAAAGGGTATAACGTGTTCTTGCCAATAGGAACAGACGATAACGGACTACCCTCTCAAAGACTTGTAGAAAAAATAAAAAAAATAAAAGCAAAAGATATGCCTAAAAAAGAATTTATAAAAATATGTAACGAAGTAATTAATGGGCCAGAAGGAATAAGAGAAAAATACCTTGATGATTTTAAAAAATGGGGCATAAGTGTTGATTGGAATATTAATTATTCAACAATCGATAAACACTCAAGAAAAATATCTCAACAACACTTTATTGAACTTTATAATATTGGACGCGCATACAGAAAAGACGCAGCCACCATGTGGTGCCCTTTATGTCAAACTGCCATTTCACAGGTTGAGCTTTGTGATTTAGAAAAAGAGGCTTTATTTAACGATATTGTTTTTAAGATAGAAGAAGAAGATCTAGAAGAAAAATTTACAATATCAACAACAAGACCAGAACTTCTACCTGCTTGTGTTGCTGTTTTTTATCATCCAACAGATGTAAGATACAAAAAATATCAAGGAAAAAAAGCAACCGTGCCTTTATTTAACTTTAAAGTGCCTATTTTAGAGGATGAAAGAGCAGACCCAGACAAAGGAACAGGAATGGTTATGTGTTGTACGTTTGGTGATCAAACAGATATTGAATGGCAAAAACTACACAACCTGCCAATAAAAGTAGCAATAACAGATGACGGGAAACTTTCTTCGCTTGCTGAAGAATATCAAGGCATGGATGTTAATAAAGGAAGAAAAGAAATAATTACTGTATTAAAAGAAAAAGGACTTTTAGTAAATCAAACAAAAATAAAACACACAGTAAACGTTCATGAAAAATGTAACACGCCTATTGAGTTTCTTCAATCTAAACAATGGTTTATTAAATATCTAGATCTAAAAGAAGAAATGTTGCTTTGGAGTAAAGAATTTAACTGGATTCCTGAATTTTTTAGAAGTAGATATAATAATTGGGTTAATGGTCTTGGTTGGGACTGGTGTGTTTCTAGACAAATCTCTTTTGGAATTCCTTTTCCTATATGGTATTGTAAAAGCTGTGGAGAACCAATATTTGCTAAAGAAAAAGACCTTCCAGTAGATCCAAGCGTAGATAAGCCACCTATAGATGTTTGTCCTAATTGTCAATCAAAAAACATCATTCCTGAAACAGATGTGATAAACACATGGGCAACAAGCTCACTCACACCAACAATTGCAAAAGAGCTTATAAAAGGGCACGACACCTACGATTTACTTAAAGACACACCCATGGACCTAAGGATAGAAGGACACGACATCATCTCTTTTTGGTTATTTAACACAGTCTTTAGATCAAAGATACATAACAACCAGATTCCTTGGAAAAACGCCATCAACACTGGCTGGATTCTTGATAAAAAAGGAAAGAAGATGGCAAAGTCTGTTGGAAACGTCATTGAGCCACAAGAGATTGTTGGGAAATATTCAGCTGATATTTTTAGATATTTTTCTGCAACCTATAAGTTAGGATATTACATTCATTTTAATGAAAAAGAACTTATAAACGGAAAAAAAACAATCACTAAACTATATAACGCAACAAAATTTGCATATAGTCATCTAGAAGATTATGAACCAAATAAAGAAGATTTAGAAACCCTTTCAGGAATAGACGCATACATGATACACAAACTAAACAACATAATAACCTCAACAACAAAAAACAACGAAAACTATGATTTTTCAAAAACACTATCTGAAATTGATTTGTTTTTTTGGAAAGAGGTTTGTGATAATTATCTAGAAATTGTAAAAGATAGACTCTACAATCCAGAAAAAAGAGGAAAAGAAAAAAGAAAACAAGCACAAGCTACGTTGTTTGTTTTGTTTAAAGATATATTAAAGATGTATTCTGTAATCGTTCCGTTTGTTACTGAATATCTTTATGATTTTTATTTTATAAGTTATGAAAAAGAAAACACTATACACAAAACTAGCTATCCAACAACCTACGACGTAGATACAAACGAAAACAAAATAAAACAAATAATTGAAATTATTTCCTTTATAAGAAACTATAAAGCATCTAAAAACCTTTCACTAAAAACAGAAATTAATAAACTAGAAATAGAAACAAAAGAAGATATCACAAACATAGAAAAAGATCTTAAAGCATGTATGCAAATTAAAGAAATTGCGTTGGTTAAGCTTGAGAGTCCAGATTATAAAACAGAAAGCTTTAAAATCAAAATAAACCTATAATATATAAAGAAAGAAAATAAATGAATAATAAAAAAACATCTTTTGTTGGAGATTTAATAATTATTGTTATTATTGTTGTATTTATCTATCTTGCATACCTGATAATTACGCCAGACAAAGCAACACAACTAGAAGAAATATACCAAATCTATAACATAACAGAAAACAACCTAGTTCCAACCAACAAAAACGAATATGTTACAACGCTTTCTAGTGTTGATAATGAACTGGCACTACCAATAATTGATTTTATAAACCTAGAAATAGAAAAAGAAAAACTTCAAAGAAACATAAACCAAAGCCTTTTTCTAGATTGTATATCTATTGACCTTTATAGAAAAATTGATAGATATATTTCTAATAAAAATATAACTGTTAGAAAATTTCAAAACTCATTAGATAATAAAACTAAAGAGCTTTACTGGAACGCATATATTAGTTCTTTTGAAGAAAATAATATTGAAGAAGTGTATGATAGAATAAAGCTTCTTGAAAGATGCTAAGGTGTTTTTTATGATTACCAAAGTTAATTCTGGTGCAGAAGCTGACATATACAAAACAAACATCTTTGATCAAAATGTTTTTATAAAACAAAGAATTCCTAAAAACTATAGAAACAAAAAACTAGATGACAAGATAATCAAAACAAGAAACAAACAAGAAGCAAACCTTCTTAAAAAAATAAAAAAACTAAACCTAAACACGCCTTTTGTGTTTTATGTAGGTCCAAACAAAATCATTATGCAAGAGATAAAGAACGATAACAAACATGAAAGGCAGCTATATGAGATTGGAAAAAAAATAGCAGAGCTTCATAATAACGACGTGATTCATGGAGATCTTAATCTTATAAACATAATAACTAACAACAAACAAATTTATTTTATTGACTTTGGACTAGGATTTGTTTCTAGAAAAATAGAAGATAAAGCCACGGATCTTTTAGTCTTTAAAAAAACGCTAAAAAGTTCTTCTAAAACAAAAGATTTTTGGGAGAAAATACTTGATGGATATTGTTCAACAACTAAAGAAAAGAAGATTTTTGAAAATATTAAAGCTATAGAAAAAAGAGGACGGTATCTTTAGTTTTTCTAGAAAATGAAAAAAATTGTTGTTTGGTCTAAAACAAAAACAAATATAAATGATTCGTACATATATTATATATATAGAATAAAAATTATTTTTATTTAATCGCCACAGAAAATCTAATAAAAAACAAATGTGAAAGAAATATGAAAAATACAGAAAATAAGAAAAAAATAGAAATTACTAAAGAAGATTTAGAAAAAACTATTGAAGAACTTACAAAAAAAGGAAAAACAAACGCAGAAATAGGACTACATGTTAAAGAAAACATGAATGTTAAAAATATCTATGCTTTTTGTGGAGAAAAGATAATAGATATACAAAGAAGACTAAAACTAAAAGAAAACAAACTACCAGACGATCTTCTTGCACTAATAAATAAAGCAGTAAAATTGTTAAAACATAGAGATAAAAATAAAAAAGATACAAGAGCGCTAAGAGGATATCAAATTACTGTTTCTAAAATAAATAGATTAAGAGGATACTATATAAAAAAAGGAATAATTCCAAAAAACTGGAGATATTCAGAAGAAACAGCAAAATTGCTTACAAAATAATAAATGGTGTTTAATATGGCTACAAAAACAAAAAGACAAGTAGATAATTGGAAAAAAAAGAAATGGTTTGAAATTTATGCAGACTCAGTTTTTGATAATCACATGATTGGAGAAACAATTGCAATTGAAAGTAAAAAACTAATTGGAAGAAAAATAAAAAAATCACTAAGAGATCTTACAAACAGTGTAAGAGATTCTTATTTTGAAATTACTTTTGTTATTAAAAAAGTTACTGCAACCAAAGCAGATGCAGAAATAATAAAATACGAAACAAAAGGAAATTACTTAAGAAGACTAACAAGAAGAGGAAAATCTAAAATAGAACCTGTTTTTTATGTAAAAACAAAAGACAACCACACACTAAAACTGAAAATACTATTTATAACAGGTGCAAAATATCCTACAAAAACAAAAACAGAAGCACAAAGAATAATAGTAGATACAATTACAGAAGATATAAAAACTAAAAACCTAAACGAAACATGGAATGATGTAATCTACCAAAAACTAACAAACATTTGCAAAAAAAAATTGTTGAAACTAGGATATGTTAACAAAATCATTGTATCTAAAGCAACGTTAAAAGAGTGAGATATGCTTGTACTTTATTTCTTTCTTTTTTATATTTTAGGAATCATACTTTGGCTTACAAGAAAGTATGATTTTTTCACAATTTCTATAACTTTTGTTATCTCTGCTGCTTTTTTAGGTTTTGGAAACCTAGAAATGTTTATCTATGTGCTTATTTTCTTTTGCGCTGCTGAAGGAATAACCCTTATATTAGATAGATATAAAGAAAATAAACACTCAAAAAGATCCTACAAAAATCTTTTAGGAAACTGCTTAGCAGGGACTGTGTTTATATCTCTTGGATATCCAGTGGTTGCAATTGCTGCCATATGTGCATCTTTTTGTGACACTCTTTCTTCTGAAGTAGGAATGTTGTCTTCTAGCAAGCCTAAACTAATAACCACTTTTAAAAACGTAGAAAAAGGAACTGATGGAGGAATTACTTTTATTGGCTATCTGGCTGCATTTGTGGTTTGTTTTTTTACAATTGCTTATTTTTATTATGTGCCTGGGTTTATAGGATCAGATTTTGTATATACAAGTAGTTTTTTTATTATTGTTGGTGTTTGTGGAATATTAGGAACCACGATAGATAGTTATATAGGAGCAACTTTAGAAAAAAAAGGACTATCCAACAACTATCAAACTAATTTTTTAGCAAGTTCTTTTGCTGGATTAATTGCTCTTTTGTTATTATATTTTTTATAAAGGTAAAACATGTATCTTAAAGAAAAAATAAAGTTTGTGTTGTATTTTGTTGTTTATTATTTTGTATTGTTGGTGTTTGGGTTATATGTTGTTGGTCCTTTTCTTATGGACCTACAATATAGATTGCTAGACCTTATTTTTAAAGACATATCTACACAACTTGTTTTTGTTGCACACTGTAGCGGAATCATAAGTATTGTTACATATCTTTCTGTTGTCTTGGCTTTATTGACAATAAATAAAAGAGTTATTTTTAAAAAAATAGTGACTAGTGTTTTGTTATTGTTACTATACAACCTCTTTAGACTATCTGTAATTGTATGGGTTGCAAAAAAAAGTATAGAACAAGCCAACACAACACATGTTGTTTCTTGGTTTCTGGTTTTTGGGTTGTTAATCTTACTAATTTTAAAAGATTTTAAGAAAATAAAAATATAAAAAAAGTTTTATCTTTAAAAGATAAAACTACTTAGATGTGATTCTTTTTGCAACCTCTGCATATGCAGGTCTTGTTATTAGTATACCAATGGCTGCACCAATAACAATCGTTATTGCAAAACCAACAAGCTTACTTAAACCAACACTAAAAAAGATTATTGGAAACATTGTTGCTACGATAGTTGCGCCTGCAGCAAACACAATAAAAAACGCTTTCTTGACCCTATGAACAAGGCTTTCAGAAACCGTCTCGTCATCATCTTTCTTTTTACTTTTGATTAGTTGATCAGTTATGATTATTTTATGATCCACGCCTGTACCAATGGTTGCAAGAATTCCTGCAACAGCAGCAAGATCTAGTCTAAAGTTTATAAGTGAGAAAATTCCTAACAAGATTATTATCTCAGAAGCACCAGCCAACATAATTGGAATAGAAATTCCAAAGTGTCTGTATCTTACAAACAACACTAAACCAACAGACAACAAAGCAATAATACCAATCCATACAGAATTTCTTAAAAACTCATCTCCAAGATAAGGAGAAATAGATTCTGTACTTATACTGTCAATAGCAATTGGTAATGATCCAGATTCTAATAAAACAACAAGCTCGTCAAGTCTTTCAGCTGCGTCTTGTCTTGTTTCTCCACCACCTGTGATTGTTAATGATTGAAAAGTATCAAATGCAGGAGAATCTATTGAAGGAGCGTTCATATTTGCAACACTTGGTGTTAAAGAAATAATACTTTTAAGACCTGTGGCTTCCCATACCCAAGGAACATTATCTATTTTTTCTTTAGTTATTATTCTGTATCCTATTTCTTCTAGAACTTCAATTGTGCTTTCATCTATAGATAAAGGAACGACAGCTCTTGGATAGCTTTCATAAGCACTTGTAAGTGAAGAAATTTGGTCTTCTGTTAGTTCTTGATCAACAACAAAAAACTCAGTTGTTGTTTGTCTTAATATCTCATCAATATGCACTGTTTGACTACCAATCATGTCAGGGTTTGTAGGCACTTGTCTTTCTTCATCATAAAGTTCTTTATCTAAAACAAAGATAGAATCAGTTGGCCTATCAATAAAAAAATAAGTTTTTTCACAATCATACTCTATTTCTGCACCATAGCCCACAGCAGTACATCTGTGAAAAGCCATTCTTGAAAAATTATCAGCAGCTGATGATGATAAAACAAAAGGCAAAGTCCATTGATGGCCACTAGGAGTATCTGAAACTCCAAAGCCTCTTGCAGGGTCTTTATAGATAGTTCTTATATCCTCTCCAAAAAACAAAACATTTCCATCTAAGATGGCCTCAAATTTACCCTGTCTTAACAAATTGCTTCTTAATCTTGCAATTTCTTCAGCATCAGATTCTGCAATCTGCGCAACAATATACTGATTTCCTGAAGAAGTTACTCTAGTATCCATTACTCCAGCCCAATCTAGCCTTCTAGAAATGATAGATGAGATTCTAGATAGATCTTCTGGAGATACTGGTTCCTCTAACATTATTTGAAAAACAGTTCCTCCTCTAAAATCAACACCATATTGCAGGCCTTTGGAAGCAAGCACAAGCAAAGCTATAAATATCAATATAAACCATATAACAATTATTGGTTTTTTTAATAGTTGTTTCATTGTTGGTTTCACCTTCTTCTCTCATTTTTTTTATTTACATAGGTTATAAGTGTAGGTGCGTTAAAGAACCATGTAGATACAAGATCTCCAAGCAATCCACATAATAGCACGGTTGCAATTTCAAAAATAACTAACATTTGTGTATAATAAGACACTAACAACATAACTAAGACAGTAAAGATAGTTGTAAAAGTCATTGTAAGTCCTGTTTTTATAGATGTATTTGCTGCAGAAACAGGATCTCTTTTTTCTTTTAATAGTTTTGTACTTAATAGGATGTCAGTATCAACGGAATATCCCACTAACATCAGCAAAGCAGGAATCGTTGTTAGATTTAGTGGTAGTCCAAGAACCGCCATTCCTGCAAGAGCAGTAAAAACATCAAACACAGATGAAAAAACAATCAATCCTGAAGGGATAATTTCTCTGAAAAATAAAAAAATAACAATTATTAATAAAATAAAAGCAATTATTCCAACTCTTACAGAACTGTCATAAAAATCGCTTCCTAAAGTTGCAGCAACTTCTCTTATAGAAATTCTATCAGTATCTGCAATATTTAGTTCTTCTTGAAGTACTGCAATTACTCTTTGATTAAAGTTATTTCCTGCTAGTATGATTGTTTCTCCAAGATATTCTCTTAGTTCATCTTTATTGGTTATTGCGTCTACATAGTCAATATCTGCATTATCTAAAAAGTTTCTTTCTCTTAAAGGAATTAGTATTTCTTTTGATTGTATTTTTAATTCATCTAGACTAAGATTTAAAAAATCAACTTCTCTTCTTGCTTCTCTTGCTTGTAAAACATCTTCTTGATCAGAAAACTCTATTATTAGTCCATATTCTGTTGGACTTCTAATCTCATTAACATAAACTTCCATTAGATTAAATTCTGTTGTAAATCTTTGCTCTATATTTGAAAAGTCTTTTTCTTCATCATATCTTACAATTATTTGGTTTCCTCCACGAAGATCAAGTCCTCTTTCTATTCCAGGAGATACGAATATCAAATATGTGAATACAAGTAACAATACTAAAGGAACAATAAACATTTTTTTATAGTTTTTATGATTATAAAATTTGACCATGTATTTTTCACCGATTGTAATCTTTTTTACTATTTTTTTTAAAAATAAGTAATAATAATTATTAAGGTTTTATAAAATATTATATATATATAAACTATTATAAACCTAATTATTTTCAAAAAAATAACAAATATCCTAAAATATTTAATTGACAAGACAATATAAGTAATCTATTTGTCTATAAGTTGTGTTGTTTCTTGTTTGTTTAGTAAGTATAATTGATTTATGATATTCTATGATCTTCTCTAAAACAAAAGTAATTTTTTTTTTTGAAATATTTACATACACATAATTCTTTTTTTTGTTTATTTTATTAAGAAATAACTTTTTAAGAAAAAAAGCATCTTCTTGTAAAGCTCTATAATAAATACCAACATCTAATAAAACAATAGTGTTTTTTTGAAAACTTTTAAAAAATGCATGTTGCTCTTTGAAAAAACAAAGCTTGTTTTTGTATTTTTCTGTAACTTTATTTTTATAAAAAAAAACATAGTTGTTAAGATAAATATGTTTTGTTTGTATATTATCAATTATTTTTTTATGTTTTGCATGTTTTATATATCCTAGATAACTGTTAATAGAACTTACTAAACTAGATGTGTGATCATAATAATAAACAACCTTGTTTTTATCTAA
>PWLL01000080.1 GCA_003559395.1 Candidatus Iainarchaeum sp.
CAAACATCTTAGATCCAGTAAATGAAAAATTGAAACTATCTCCAAGAAATGCAGATTTTGTTTGTAATGATGTTCAAAAGATGATCAAAAACGAGTTTAATAAACATGTTGAGGTTATTGTAAATGGAGATGGTGCTTACAAGGATCCTGAATCTGGAATTTATGAGCTTGCGGATCCTGTTTCTGCTTTTGGTTGTACAAAGGGTATAAAGGACAGAAACAGAGTCGGTGTGAAAACAAAATATCTTATGCAAAAGCTATATAATGAAGGAAAAACAAAAGAAGAGATTCAACAAACAATACACGAAGAAAAAAAAAAGTTTATAGAAGCACAAAGAAAAGATGCTTTTGCTGCTCAAGGAACAACTCCTAGAAAAATTGAAAATCTTGTTTCTTCTTTAGCTGATCTTGTTTCTGGTAGTGCTGATGGTAATACTCCTGTTGTTATTGTTAGGGGTTTTTTATAAAAAGATAATAAGAGAAAATATGATTTCTAAAGATGACGATGGTATTTTAATAAGGTTTAGTGTTGGTATTGGATACACTATTTCTGATGCTGAAAAAGCGGTTTTGCTTGCAAAAAATTCTAAGAATAAAAATCATTTGTATAATATAAGAACTCTTGAAGAAAATAAAATCAGAACTAAGCTAGATACGAAATTACCGATTGTAAAATCTTATTATAAACTTCAAAGTTATTTAGAAAAAAACAATCCTAATTTATTAAGTGATTTAGATAATTTTAAATATGATAAAAAAACTGGCCTTTTAAATAGAGTAGGGTACATTATTGAGCTGAATAAAAGTTATATAAGTAAAAAAAGATGTGTTATTTTTCTAGATGCAGATTATATGCATGAGATTAATGAAAAGCACGGTTACAAGTTTGTTGATAAATATCTGAATGAATCAGCAAAAGAACTTCAAAAAAACATAAGACAAAAACACATAAAAAAAAGAGTGGATATTTTATTCTATATTAATGATGTTTTTTTTCATAGAAAAAATGATTCTGCTGAAGACGAGTTTGTAATTGATCTAGATTATAATCAAGAAAATCTTGATTTTGCAAAAAAGATTGCAAAAAGATATCTTGAGAACATATATAGTGCACAAAAAAGGTTGTCTAAAAAATTAAAATTATTCTAAATTTTTTTCAAATTCGTCTAGATTTTTTATTATAAAGCCTGATGCTTGTTTATGTCCGTTTCCACTATATTTTTGTGCTATGATGTTGCAGTCGTGTTCTTTTGATCTAATACTAAATTTATTTTCGTTTTTTTTGTGATTTTTTGACCATACAAGAATCTGTTCAATTTCTTTATATTTTTCGAAGTTAAAGACAATTAAAGAAAAAATACTTGCTTTTATTGAGGAGTTAACAATAAGGGTTTTATATCCTTCAAACAGGCATTTTCTTGCAAATAAAAGATCACTTCTTGCATTTTCTTTTTGAACGTTACTTATTATTTTTCCTTTTTCTATTAATGAAGCTTTTTTATCTAAAAAATAATCATTTTCTAAAAAAGAAAAACAAACACTAAAATCAACAAGATTATAGTCAAAGATCGATCCTTTTACTGTGTTTTTTAAAATAATGTCTATGGTGGATAGTATTTCTTCTGAATTTTCTAGTTGCCATTTCCAAATATCCATATCTTCTACATATCTAGATACAAGTGGTGGCTCTTTGTTAAAATATTTATACACAAGGATTGCTGCTGAATTTTCTTTGTTTCTTAGACCTTCTATATTTATTTGTTTTTCTGTTTCTAAATAAATGTTTTCGTGATGATCAATCCATATAAAGTTGTTATTAAATTTGTTTTTTAGTTTTTGCATAGTTTCTAGATTTGATGAGTAGTCAACCATAACGAGTTTTTGATAGTTGTCTATATTGTAGCCTAGTTTTTCAAGTTTTTTAAACAGATTTTCTTGGGTTATACCTAGGATAACAAGGTCATAGTTTTTAAGATATTCATTATAGTCAACAACAAGCTTGTCTGTTATTCCAGAATCACACGCAACAAAGCCTATTGCAGAAAAAAGGCCATCAAGATCGTTGTGTGCTATTATTAGTGTTTTCATATTTTTTCGTTTTTTTGTGTATATAGATTATATGTATGGATAAGTATATAATACTTTTTTTCAAAAATACTTGATTTTTCTTAAAACACAAAATATATAAACAAAAACGCTCTATATATTTTATAAACTATAAAGAATTAATATGCCTCCGTATAAAAAAACATCTGCTGTAAAAAAAACAAACCATATATCAAAAGAATATGTGTCAAATTTATCAAAATCAAACAGATCTTGGATAACTAACTTAAATAACATTATGAAAAAGTATGATGTTTTTGTTTCTGAAAGGATGATTGAAACTTATTTTAAAGAACATATGCGTAAACCTAACTATTATCTTTATATAGACAAACTAAAACATTTTGTTGAAAAAAAAGCAACCCTTAACACAATAAGAAAGATAAAACAACTTTTTATTGATAAAGAACATGTTTCTGAAATAATAGATGTTTTAAAGAATCTGCATGAATATAAACAATTAGCTTTGTCTTCTCCAAATATAAAATATGACCCTAAGTTTGCGTCTGCAAAATATTATTCAGAATATTATGGGTTATATAAAAATTTGGAACAAATAAATCTAGAAGAACTAATGGCAGAAGCAAAACAGAAAAAACAACCAGATCTATTAGGAATATTTTTTCAAAAAGAAAGTTTGAGAAACAATAAAGATTTAAGAGAAAATCTTTTTGTTAAACAAAAGTTGTTTTTACAGCAGTATGAGGAGCTTGTTGAACTTATATACAGGTCTGCAATAAAGGGAAGTGTTGCTGATAGTCATCATACATATGGTTCTTTAAAGTATATTGAATATCATGGTAGTCTTTATAACTATAATATCACAAATCTTTATCAGTTAAAGACAAGAGCTGTTTTAGAAGATGTTGTTTTTAGAATAAAAGGTTATGAAAATAAGATGGCTGTGTTTAGAACAATAAAAAAAATGATTCTAGAAAAAAGAAATATAACAGTTAGTGAGCTTGTTTTGATTGGAGATGTTCTTTCTTCTTTACCTTCTAGTAGATGTATGGATGCTTTAAATCTAACAAATCGTTTGTTTGAGTCTTATAAACAAAAAATAGATGTTTATAAAAAATCAAAAACTTACACTAAAATACAAAAAGAAATAAAATATAAACAATCTCTTAAAGCACTTTTTAAAAACATAAAAACTTTTGTTTCTGAAAGCCGTAGTTTAGATGAAAGATATTCTAGATTTGAAAGATTTGTAGAATATTATGTGAAGTTGGAGAAAATCTATGATCCTGAAATTGTTCTTAAAAGGTTGAGCAAGGTGTAGATTGTTTTTTGTCAGTATTATAAATATAAAGCCGAGTCAACTAAGAACAATAAACAAAACCCCAACACTATAACCATTGTTGCAATCACATTAAGAACAGACCCAACAACAAGTGCTAAAATAAAACCACTTCCAATTTTTGGAAAA
>PWLL01000016.1 GCA_003559395.1 Candidatus Iainarchaeum sp.
ATCGCAGCATCAAATAATGATGCTGAAGGATATGAAAATATAACTACTCCAAAAATAGAAAATAGGCGTACTTTAACTTTAAGTAACGGTCAAGTAATTTGGGATTTAGCAGGTAATGTTTGGCAATGGACTAATAATGTAATTGATCCTGATAATAAACCAACAGGATTTGATAGTGATGGAAGTGAAATTATAACTGATGGGTGGTATGATTATAGTAATGATAATAGTAATCATATACAATGGAATAATTTAGGATCACAATCTGCACTAAAATATAAAGATTTGTTTTTGTTAACAAGTGGAGAATATAATGCTGAAGATAATGGTGTTGGTATGATTTATTTGAGAAAAAGTGCAACGACAGATAGAAGTTTCCTTCGGGGCGGCCGCTGGGGCAGTGCCACGTACGCCGGGGTTTTGAACTTGTACCTGGACCACGCGTCGTCGTACCCGCACTCGGGCTTCGGGCTTCGTTGTTCAGTAGTTCCAGAATAATATATTTAATCCCCCAACCATATATTTCACGGGTGTACGGTCTACGGTCTGCGGGGTCCCAAAAAAATGGCTGGGCTTTAGGCCAGCCATTTTTTTAATTTTTGCATCTTTCATAAAGCATGTTTAAAAAAAAGAAAGCACCCGCTATAAAAAATTTATAAAACCTTATAAAAAATAAAACCATCTTATTTTTCTAAAAACATCTAAACAACACAATTTTTTAAAAATTAACAATTATAATAGTATTAAAAATATTTTCTATTCTATATATATTAGATACTAAAATATATTTGAAAGGAAAGAAGATAAAATGAGATCTAAAAAATATTTGTGGACTTTTGTGTTGTTGTTTTTATTTGTTTTTTTGAATAGTGTTTATGCGTTTAATATAGATAGCTTTGATATAACAGTAAACGTAGAACAAGACAAATACGCAGCAATAACAGAAAGATGGTTTGTTTCTTTTGAAACAGAACAAACAAAAATAAATTTTAAAAACAGTATTCTTGAAGCCAACATAAACCCAAACATGCTAGAAAGAATAGACTCTAAACTAAAACCAAAAATATTTATTAACGACTACTCAAACCTAAAAGTTGGATTTGATGAAATAAATAATTTTGTAAGACTAGAATATGTTATCACAGACGTTGTGTTAATAAAATATCTAGATTATGATAATGAAATTATTTGGAGATTTAATGATAATCTTTTTAGATATTTTGTAGAAAATAATCTTTATAATATTCCATCATCTTCGTTTCTTAGGATTTATTTACAAGAACCTTTGATGGTTGGAGAAACTGCACCAAGAGCAGAAAAACAAAACAACACGATTTATTGGACAGGCATAAGTTCAAACGAACTTAGACTTATAGTCATAGAAAAAAAACCACCAAAACCAACTTTTGTTATCGCAGATTTTTTTGAAGATCTTTATTTAACTAAAAATTTCATGTATTTTGTGTTTGGTTTGTTAGCGATTATTGTTTTGTTATTAATATTTAAACAAAAAGTTTCAAAAAATATAAAAAAATTTGTGATCAAAAACTCAAAAATAAAATCTTCTAAAAACAGAAAAGAAATTATTGATTTTGATGAGTTTAATAAATAGTGACTATTTATGGTGTTAAAATTTACTGATAACGATATTAAAGTTTATGAATATATTAAACAAAAAAAACAAACAAGCTTTGAAGAAATTATAAAAGCACTAAACATAAATGAAGACTCAATAAGAAGGACTTTAGAAAACCTAAAAGCCTTGTTGATAATTTCTGAAAAAAAACAACAAAAAAAACAATATCTTCTAGATAAAAATGCAAAAAAAGCGCTTGAAAAAGGATTTATTGAAGAAATATTTTGTGATTTTTGTAAAAATAAAGAAGTATTTGTTTCTGATATAAAAAATCTAAATCTTGAAAATTTTGATGATCAAGAAATATCCCTAGCTTTTGGACTTGCAAAAAAACAAGATTTAATTTCTGTTGAACAAGGAAAGATTGTTGTTGATGATAAATATAAATCAAAAATAAATACGAAAAAAGAAACTCTTAAAAAAATATCTGAAAAAAAACCAGTAGATGAAAAAACAATTGCAGAACTTTTAAAAAGAAAAAACTTTTTAATAGAAACACAAGATACACAAAAAACCTATTTTTTTGAAAAAATAATCAACTATGAAAGTATCTCAAACAAAATAAACGAAATGACTCCAGAACTTCTAAAAACAAACGATATTCTTGAAAAAGAGTTTAAAGAATATGATGTGGAAACGCTTCCTAAACCAGCAATTCCTGGAAGAATACATCCTTTAAGACAAATCATCTATTATCTAAGAGATGTTTTTTTACAAATGGGTTTTTCAGAAATGAAAGGACCATATGTTGAGACTAGTTTTTGGAATATGGACTCTATGTTTATCTCTCAAGACCATCCTGCAAGAGATATTCAAGATACTTTTTATCTTAGTGAGAAAGGAGTGTTACCAAATGATGAAGAACTTCTAGAAACAATAGCACAGCTTCATCTATCAGGTCATGACACAGGCTCAAAAGGCTATGGCTACGTTTGGGATGCCGAAAAAGCAAGGCAACTGGTGTTAAGAACACACACGACTGCTACCAGCTATAGGACCTTTTATAAACTTAATTTTAAAGAAGCTCAAAAGTTCTTTAGTATTGATAAAGTTTTTAGAAACGAAACCATGGACGCAACTCATTTGCCAGAGTTTTATCAAGCAGAAGGTTTTGTTATTGGAAATGATCTATCTTTAGCAGATCTTATTGGTTTTATAAAAGAATATCTTAGTCATTTAGGAATAGATAAAATAAAAATAAAACCAAACTACAATCCATATACAGAACCAAGTATAGAAGTCTTTGCATATTCAGAAAAACAAAAAAAGTGGTTAGAAATAATAAACGCAGGAGTTTTTAGACCAGAATCTTTAAGACCCTATAATATTAAACAAAATGTTATTGCTTGGGGTTTTGGTGTAGAAAGAATAGCAATGTTGATTTATGAAAAAACAATCAAGGAAATAAACGGAGATGAATGTGATCTTAATTGGTTAAGATTATATCCAATACCAAAAAGAACTTTGTAAATTATGATTATTTATGGCAATTTTAGAGATTGATATTAATGTTATTAAAAAAGAAATATCTGAAGATCTTTCCTATGAAAAACTAGAAAAACTTTTGTTTGATTTTGGTTTAGAGATAGAAGGTTATGAAAAAGAGATCCTAAAAATAGATGTTACTACAGATAGACCAGATCTTCTATCAGAAAGAGGTTTTTTAAGAGCCTTAAAGGCATATTGTGAAAAACCAGTCAAAACTTATTCTGTAAAAAAATCAGACTATAATGTTGTTGTAGATGAAAGTGTTGCAGATGTTAGACCCTATACAGTTTGTGCAGTTGTTAAAAATCTTTGTTTAGATGATAAGAAAATAAAAGAAATTATTTGGATACAAGAAAAACTACATCAAACGCTTGGAAGAAAAAGAAAAGAAGGGGCTATTGGGATTTATCCTTTAGATAAAATTAAGTTTCCTATTGTTTATAAAGCACAAGAAAGAATAGATATTTCTTTTGCACCACTTGGGTTTAATGAAAAAATGAGTGTTGAAGATATTTTAAAAAAAACAACAGCCGGCAAAGAATATGCTTTTCTTTTAAAAGATAAAGAAAAATGTTCTTTGTTTATAGATAGTAACAATAACATCTTGTCTATGCCACCAATAATAAACTCACAAAAGATAGGTGAAATAACAGAAACAACAAAAGAAGTTTTTATTGAATGTTCTGGACATAATCTTAAAAGACTTAATTATTTGTTAAATATTCTAGTTTGTGCTTTTGCTGATCTTGGAGGAGAACTTTATTCTGTAAAAATAAGCTATCCAGAAAAAAAACTAACCCCTCCAAACAAAGCCACACTTGCTAGATCTATTCCTTGTCTAGCTCAAGAAAAGTTTTTTATTGACTATAATCTTGTTACTCCTGATCTTTTAGAAGAAGTTTTTGTTGTTTCTTTAGAGAGTATTAATAAGTTGTTAGGAACCAATATTAATCAAAAAGAAGCAATCGGATATCTAGAAAGAATGTTGTATAAAGTTAAGAAAAAAGGAAAAGATAAGCTGGAAGTATATGTGCCTGCATATAGAACAGATGTTTTACATGAAGTAGATGTTGCAGACGATATCGCAAGAGCTTATGGTTTTTCAAATATCCAAGAAAGATTTCCACAAATATCTACTATTGGTTTATTAAAAGAAATAACACATACTCAAGATAACCTTATATCGACTATGACCTCCTTAGGCTTTCAAGAAGTTATGTTGTTAACCACTTCTTCAAAAAAAGAAATGTATGATGCGTTTGGAGTATCTACAAAAGATGCAGTAGAAATAAACTATTCAAAAGACAAAACGATTGACGTTGTTGTTTCTTGGTTAACTCCAAAGATGTTAAAGTTTTTAACTAACAACCAACATATGTTTTTTCCACAAAAAATCTTTGCTTGTGATTTTGTTGTAAAAAAAGATAAAGATAAAGACGTGCTTTCAAGAACAAAACTTGCATTAGCAGGAATGATAGCAAACCCTAAAGTTAGTTTTTCTGAAATTTCTTCTGTTCTTTTGGGGTTGTGTAATAGTCTTGGTTGGAGATTAAG
This sequence comes from Candidatus Iainarchaeum sp., assembly GCA_003559395.1. Classification (GTDB taxonomy): domain Archaea; phylum Iainarchaeota; class Iainarchaeia; order Iainarchaeales; family CSSED10-239; genus CSSED10-239. Next base: position 4,679 of record PWLL01000016.1, read on the forward strand.
TTTAGAAGAAAAAGAATTTCCGTTCTATATAAAAAGCAGATCTGCAAAGATAATGATTAATGAAAAAGAAGTTGGGCATGTTGGAGAGTTAGCACCAAAAGTCTTAAAGTCTTTTGAATATTATATGCCTGTTTGTTGTTTTGAAATAGATGTGGAAGAAATAAAATAATTGTTTAGTAGAAAGAAAAATATTATTTCTTTCTGACTATTTTTATTAAACTTCCTGCTTTAATATATTCTATTTCTGAACCAGCTTCAAGGTTTTTAAAATCTTCTTTTGCTATGTCGTATGTTTGATAGTCTTCTGTATCCATAATCTGATATTTATCTCCAAGATCAGCAATCACTTGTGCGTTTCCTTTATCTAAAATTGGGACTTCTACATTTGTGACTGTTGGTTTTAGAAGATTCTTTTTTTGATTATTAAAAACACCAGTTGCTGTAACTCTCATCTTTGCAGAACCATGTTTTCCTGGTTTTGATTTTGTCATAGAATCTATTCTACAAACTACATCATCAATAATGATATATTGTTTTTCTTTAAGTTGTCCAAGCTGTGCAAACTTTTTGTCATATCCGCTCATGTTAATTCCTCATTTTTATTATTTTTTTGTAAATTTTCTAAAAAAAAGACTTGTTTTACAAATATACTATAATAAATATGTTTTTAAATATGTTTTGTTTAATATATATTATAGAAGAAACAATTAATTATAGATTTTACTAATGATTTCGCTGTAGAAATCAACTCAATACAGAGAATAAACAGATATACGGTTTATATAAGATCGTATTTTATCTAATCTGTATATATGGAGTCAATAGCAAATAGAAGGTGAATAGATGTTTAAGATATCAGATTTGTTTTTTGATAAAAATAAATCAGCAAAACTATCAAGAAGAAATAATATTGCAGTTTTTATAGATGGCCCAAATATCCTACGAAAAGAATTTAATATTGATCTATCAAAAGTAAAAAATCAATTGTTAGAAGAAGGAGCCATAAAGATTGCAAGAGTTTTTCTTGATCAATATGCAACTGATAAATTAATTGAAGCAGTAGTAAATTTAGGATTTGAAACTAAAATTACTGTTGGTGATGTTGATGTATCAATGGCAGTAGATGCAACAGAAGTATCATTTAATAAAGAAATTGATATTGTTGCGTTTGTTACAAGAGACTCAGATTATCTACCAGCAATACTTAAAGCAAAACAACAAGGGAAAAAAACAATTGTTTTTCTTAAAGATGAAGGAAGTGCAATTGCTTTAAAAAACACAGTAGATAAAGTTGTGTTTATAAAATGATGATATATGAATTTGCCTGTTAATGATCCTATAGTAAAAAATGTTGATTTGGATAAAGTTGTACCTCACAAGTTATTTTTTGATCTTAATCAAAAGAAGTTTGACGGATACATACAATTAACAGTGGATGGAAAATATGGTTTTGAAGAATCGTTTGTTATTTTTGAAAAAGGAAACATTGCAGGCCACATATATTTGATAGAAGGATATGATATAGAACTTTATGGAAAAGAAGCCTTTGATCTTTGCATTAATTCTTTTGGTGCAGAGCTGGGTATCTTTAATATTTATAATTTAAAAGAAGACCAAATAAAATTAGTTTTAATATTTAATGATAAAATAAAATATGAAAAAAATATAGTTGCAGAAAAAAAAGCTAATAAAAATAAAAAATATTTTCTGAACAATATAAAATATGATCAACAAAAAATAGATGAATTACTAAAAGATAAAATAAAAACAGAACCTTCTCAAAAAGAACTACTAGACGAAAGAGGACTAGATGAGCTTTTTGAAAAGTTTTAAGGTGTTTTAAATGTTTAAAAAAACAATGACAAAGATATTAACTAAACTTTCAACAAAAATATTAAATGTTGATGAAGAAACCTACGCTAGAGAACTTTCATCTATGATGACCTTTAAAGAAATTGATTTGTCCTCCAAAGATATAGATGATTTTTTAAATAAATTAAAGGACAAACATGTAATAAATGATATAATTGTTACAGATGTTAATGGTATTGTCATAGGTAGCACAAACAAAAACCTAAAGGAAGGTTTTAAAAGTGCTGCAATGTATAATTATATAAACACAGAAATAGACAATTTATCAATAATCCTAATAGAAGCAAAAGGATGGCAAATAATCTTTAAATATAAACAAAAAGTATATTTTTTAAAAGCAAACGATTCTTTATCAAAAATAGAAGTGTTGGCAATAGTTTCAGAAATTGAAAATTTTTTAAAATATATGATGGAATAAAAATAATGTGATTAAAAATGGGTGAAGTTTATACGATTGTCTCAGGAAAAGGAGGCGTAGGAAAAACAACCGTTACTGCAAATTTAGGCATTGCTCTGACAGAGTCCTTTGGGTATTCTGTTTTAATGATAGATGCTGATGTGGCAATGGCTAATCTTAGTTTGTTGATGGGTTTAAAGAGCCCACCAATAACTTTACATGACGTTTTGTTAGGGTCTTCGCCGGCAATGGATGCTGTTTATGATGGCCCAAAAAACACAAAAATAATACCATCTGGTCTTTCTCTTTCAACTTACCAAAGAGTAGACGCTGACAGACTTGTTTCTGTTGTAAAAGAACTTCAGTCAAAGTTTGATTATATCTTGATTGATGCAGCTGCAGGTATAGAAAAAAACGTACTTGCTGCAATGTCAGCATCAACACAACTGATATTAGTAACAGAACCAACAGCCCCGTCTGTTGCAGATGTTTTTAAAACAAAAATGGTTGCTCAAAGGATTAATCAAAGAGTCTTAGGAGTAATTGTAAACAAAACAAGTAATCAAAAAGGAGAAATTTCAGAAAAAGAAATAATGAAGATGTTAGAGATGCCTTCTTTTGGTAAAGTGCCTTATGCAGAAGATATTAGAACATCTTTTTTACTTAAAAAAATAAAACCTGTTATGTTGCATAATCCATCTGGTTTTTCAGCAGAATCATTTAGAAAAATTGCAAGAAGAATAACAGGCAAAGAAGTAGAAACAACACAAGAAAAAGAAAAAAAAGGGTTGTTCTCTTTTTTAGGAAAAATTTTTAAGAAAAAGAAAAAAATAAAAAAAAAATAAAAATGTGATGTATTATGAACGATATAAAAGTAACAAGACCTTTTGATATGTTGAATAGTTCTTTAAATAAACAAGTATTGATTATACTTAAAGGAAATGTTCAAATAAGAGGCAAACTAAAATCATTTGATGTTCATTTGAATGTAGTTTTAGAAGATGCAGAAGAACTTTCTGGAGGAAAGCCAAAAACTAAATATGTTGAAGCTTTTTTAAGAGGCGACAATATAGTTTTTATAACTGTATAAATAAAATAGAGAACTTATGATATTGAACTTATACTCTGGAGAAGATCTTTTAGAAAACGCAGATCTAATTAGTTTTTTTGAGTCAATATCAAGTTCTATTTTATTTTATTTTCTTCTTATTTTTGGTATTTTTTTAGTAATTGTTTTATTTATTTTTGTAATTAAGCCTCTTTTGTTTAAGCAAAATCCAGAGCAAATATATCAAAAATATAAAAGACTAAGAGAGGATATGGAAAGAATAGATATTCTTTATAGACAAAACGAAATTGGTTTTGAAGATTATGTTTTTGCACAGTTTAATAATGCAAAAGAATATGAACAAGTTATCTTGTTATTATCAAAATATCCAGAATATAAATCAAAGATAAAAAATTATAAAATAGAATATACAAAACAAAAAGAAGTAAAAGAAAGTAAGTTGTCTAAAGAAGAACTTATGTTGATGAAAAAAGTATCTTTACTTTATAATGTTTTAAGTCCTTTTGTAAAATATTATACAAAAAATGAACTTATTCAAGGAGTTCTTGATGAAGGCTATAATTTAAAAGTAGCAAATGCTTTAGTTAATAGGTTTTCACAAAACAATCTTATTTTTGCAGCAGAACATAGAAAAAGAGAAAGTAAAACTGCTAAAGTTATAAATAAAATGTTTGGTGTAAAAGAACAAGAAGAAGTAATAGAAAAACCAGTTAAGAAAATACCTGATGTACAAGAGAAACAACCAAAAACTATAGAAGAAACCTACGTTAAAGAAAAACCAACTCCATATAAAGGTTATAAAGACTTTGATAGTTTAGAAGAAAGTATTGATATCTCTTCTTTAAACCAAAAAGAAAAACCAAATGTTTTTGAAGAAAAAACAGATGTGAAAAGTTTTAAGTTTATAGATAATGTAGAAAAAAGACAAAGTTTTTTTAGTAGATTGTTTAAGAAAAAACCAAAAAAACCAACTGTTGATCAAATAAATGATATCTTTAAGGATATTGGTGATCACATTAATAATTAGTTTTTTGCAGAAATTAATAATAGTATTCCTATAATTATTAAAATTATACCAAAATAAGCATTAATTGTTGATAAAGGACCAGGTAAAGAAGGAATGTATGTTCCAATTCCGATTCCTAACAAAATTCCGCTTGCAAGTAGTTTACTCATCATAAATCACATTTTTGTTTATACTCTATATATATTAATAACAAATAAATATTAAATACCTTTTGTTTTTAAAATATATGTATGTTAAGATAAAAAAAGATCAATTATGAAGAAAAATATAATATTTGGATTGTTTAATGTTTTGATAGATAAAGAAAATAATAAAAAAACATATTTGTTTGATTATCTAAAACCACTAGCTAATTTTTGTGAAAAGAATAATAAAAATATGTTTCTGGTTACTGGTCTTAAAGAATCAGAAGCAAATGAAATTGTTAAACAATATAATTTAGAAGATTTTTTTAAAAAAGAAAACATTATTAATATTACTGAAAAATATCAAGAAAGTTTAGGAGACCTAGATAAACAAATGAAACAACAAAAATATGATAAAGATAGATATTATGTAGACGAATATTTTAAAGTGTTTTATTTTAAAAATCAGTTTTTAGAAGAGATTAGTGATTCCTTGTATGTTGGTTCTGATATTTGGACTGATGGATATTATTTGAAAAGATATGTGGAAATGGATTTTGTGTTAATAGAAGACTATCTTAAAAATAATAATAAACAAATACAAAAAGAAGCTTTTTCAGAAATTCATATTCTTAATCCTTCATTTGAAGATCTTAAAAAATATCTTACAGAAGAAAAAGAATTTAAATATGAACAACTAGAAAAATATGCACAAAAATATTTACACTCAGAAATGTTTGGAAATAAATTTAGTTTGTTTTCTAAAAAACAAATAAAAGATTTAATTAAAAAAAGAAAACGTTGAAGAAAATGTATATAAAAGATATAAAAGCAACAAGAGTCTTAGACTCAAGAGGCGTACCAACCATTAAAACTTTTGTGTGGACAAAAGATGGTGTTGGTTCTGCAATTGTGCCTTCTGGGACAAGTGCTGGAAAAAAAGAAGCGTGCGAGCTAAGAGATGGAGGTGTAAGATATTTTGGACAAGATGTTTCTAAGGCCATTAAAAAAATAAATACTACAATTAAGAAAAAATTAGTTAACTCCTTTGTTATAGATCAGAAAGAAATAGACCAGATGTTGATTGATCTAGATGGTACTAATAATAAATCTAAACTTGGAGGAAACGCCATATTATCTGTTAGTCAAGCTGTTTTGAAAGCTGCAGCAAACGAACTTCAAATACCTGTTCATAAATATGTTGCAGGACTTAATAAAACTAAAAAACAAAAAATGCCTATACCTCATCTAAACATAATCAATGGAGGGCAACATGCAGGCAATAATCTTTCTTTTCAAGAATTTCAGATTGTGCCTATGTTTAATAGTTTTGAAGAAAATATAAAAGCATCTGTTGAGATCTATCATACACTTAAAAAAGATTTAGAAAAAAAGTATGGACTTTCTGCAATAAATGTTGGTTATGAAGGTGGGTTTTGTCCACAACTGGAATCTAGTTTTGATGCTTTGTCTTTGATACAGGATGCAATCGATAAATGTAAATATACGAAAAAAGTAAAGCTTGCTGTTGATGCTGCAGCAAACGAATTTTATGTTCGTAATAAATATCTTGTTGATGGAAAAGAACATACTTCTCTTGAGATGATTGATTATTATAAAAAGATAATCAAAGAATATAAACTTGTATCTATAGAAGACCCTTTTTCTGAAGATGATAAAAAACACTGGAGTTGTTTTTTAAAAGAAGTTTCTAAAACTAAAGTGATTGGAGATGATCTTCTTGCAACTAATCCTAGACTTATAAAAGATGCTGTTAAAAAGAGATATTGTAATGGTCTTTTATTAAAGATAAATCAGATAGGCACAATAACAGAAGCAATAGATGCGTTTAATATTGCTAAAAAAGCAGAGTGGAATGTACAAGTATCTCATAGATCTGGAGATACAGAAGATGCCTTTGTTGCTGATCTTGCCTATGGTTTAGCTTCTGATTCTGTTAAGTTTGGAGCACCTGCAAGAGGAGAAAGAACTTGTAAATATAATCGTTTGCTAGAGATTGAGGCTTTTAAAAATTATTCTTTATAATTTTGTTTTTTCTTGTGTATTTTAAGAAAAACAACCTATTTAAACTTTTTGTAACTAAATATCTTTTAGTGTTGCATATAATTTCTTAAAAACAAATTTTTAGGAAAGATGAACCATTTGTTTTTGTTTTTTCAAAAACAGATGTTGTTTATAGTGGTTTATCTAAACTACAAGCAATATACAAAAACTATACAAGAAATGGGGGAGTAAAACATGGAAGAAAATGTAGAAAGAAATATGGAGTCAAACACTATTTTTATCGGAAAGAAAGGGACCATGGCATATGTGCTTGCTGTTATTACACAGTTTAATCAAGGTGCAGATGACGTGGTAATAAAAGCTAGAGGTAAAACTATTTCTAAAGCAGTTGATGTTTCAGAGATTGTTAAAAACAAGTTTGTGAACACATTGAAGGTAGAAGCGATTAATATATCTACAGAAGAGATAGTTACTGAGAATGAAGCCCCAATGAAAGTTTCTGCAATCGAGATAAGATTAAAGAAATAATTTTCTTTTTTCTTTTTTTTTATTTTCAAAATGATATTTCTGGGACAGGGATGTTGATTTTTGGAAAGTAGTTGTTTATTTTTTCTAGTAGTGTTCTGTCTTTTGTTCTTATAGTTTCTTTTCTTATAGAAAATCTACATTCTTCTTGTGAAATCTGGTCGCAGGTTTTTTGTTTTATGCTTTTTATTGCAAGATCTACTTCTTGTTTATAGAATTTTGTGTTTTTATTTTGTATAAAGCTTATTGTTTCTTTTAGAAGATGAGTGTATAGGTTTTTCTCTGAATGATATAAATAAAATAAAGTGTTTTTTTCAAGTTTTTTTACTTGGCCTAAAGAGTTGTTAGAGTAGTTGAGGCTGGTTGTTAGGTTGATTGATTTTTCTACAACTTGTTTAAGGTTTAAGATGTCTTTTATTATTTCTGAAACAAAAGCTTTTTCTTTTTTACAAAACCATCTATATTCGTGATTTTCTTGTATTTCTATTTCTTTATCTTCTTTTAGTCTTAAAGCGTCAATAAGTAATATCTTTTTAGAATCTTTTCTGTAGAACGGGCCAACAGGATAGCTTGTTAATGAGTTTTGTTTTTTGTAGCTTTCTCTTTTTTCTTTTTCTTTATTTTTTATATGATATTCTTTGGACCAAAAATAATCTTTTGATATATAATAATAACCATCTTTAAGAAAGCTTACATTTATTAGTGAGTTTGATAACACATTTTTATCATGTATGTTTCTTGGTTTACAACATTGACAATTAAGACTTTCATAGCCTATGTTATTTTCTTTTGTAAGAAGATATGCTATTGGCTCAGTTATGTCTATTTTTATTGTTTTGTCTTTTTTTTGCTTGTTTTCATAATTGTAGGGTAGTGATTCTTGTGGTTGTGGCAAGCCTTTTTTATAAAAATTATTTTCAAATATATAGTTGATTGTCTGTGTGGTTGTTATTTCTTTAGTTATCTTTTTTTTAAGATAGTTTGTAAGTATTATTTTTTTGGTTACTTGGTTTATTCTGGAAGATATTTTTAGGTCTAGGTTGTTTATTATTTTCTTAAGTATAAAGTTAAGGTTTGTTAGCGGGCTTTGAGAGATTTTGTTTATTTTTTTATTTTCAACTAAATAAAAAGTATCATAATAACTCCAATCTGAATCAATAAGAAATTGTCTTTCTGGTTCTATTAAAAGAATGTTTTTGTTTGTTGATAGTTGTAATATCTTTTTACATTTTTGTAAAGTTTCATAGTCTTTTGCTTTTATCTCTAAAGCTTTTCTTTTTTCTGTAACAATTATGTTTTTTGAAAAATCTGAAAGAAGAGTTTTAGTAAGATCTTTTCTTAGGTTTATAAAAAATGATGGATAAAACTTTTCAGAGTGGATAAAGGTGTGTTTGTTAATCTCTTCTAGGTTGTTAGAAAACTTACACATTATCCTGCTTTTTTTTTCATCATACTCAACATTAACCAAAAACATTTTTTCCATAATCTATTCCCCAATCTAAAGGCATTGTAAGTATTTCCTCTTTTCTTAAAGCAGAAAAGAGGTGGTTACATAATATATATATGTCTTTAGAAACGGGGTTAATTTTGTAAGAGGGGTGTTGGCCAGTGCAAAAAGTGCATAAATTTCATTAATAAATACAAATATTTCTACTAAAAAACCCAAAATTTAAAACAAAATAAAAAAAAGAAAAAGTTGTTATCTCTAACAACCAATAGACTTTAGAAACTCTTCGTTCATGTCTGATGG
>PWLL01000073.1 GCA_003559395.1 Candidatus Iainarchaeum sp.
TATGCAACTCGATTGCGGGGTGGAGCAGTCTGGCAGCTCGTCGGGCTCATAACCCGAAGGTCGCAGGTTCGAATCCTGCCCCCGCTACCAGGTTTTTGGACGAAGAAAAAAGCCCCTGGTCGAAGGGGCTTTTTTCGTTAAGAAGCCTCTGAAAACTACTGCGCGTGCGCCTGGCGGCGTCCGGCAGCGCAAGCATGTAGTCATGCCGGCTTTCGCGAGAGCGAAAGAAGGCGTGGCGGAATGCGTGAAGGAGCGTGCTCGAAATCCTCATGTATTGCAATACACTGCGGTTTCTGTGCTCCGGCGGCCACCGCCAGACACCCGCTCGCGACGTTTTCAGAGGCTTCTTCAAAGACTTCCGCAAACGGGAGGTGGGCGATGGCTGCATCTGACAAGTTGAAGGCGTTGCTCAAGCCGCTGGTCGAGGATCTCGGCTATGAGTTTGTCGGTGTCGAGTACATCCCCAACCCCAAGAACCGGCTGGTTCGCATCTATATCGATCGTGAAGATAACGGTGTCGGGGTCGAGGATTGCGAAATCGTCAGTCGCGAGGTCTCGGCGCTGATGGATGTGGAAGAGCCGGTCAGCGGTCACTACACGCTGGAAGTTTCGTCCCCCGGCGTAGAGAGACCTCTGTTCGAAGTCGAGCACTACCAGCGCTTTGTCGGTGAGACTGCCCGCGTGACGCTGCATTCCCCCATCGAAGGGCGGCGCAAGTTCAAGGGCACGATTGTTCGGGCCGATGAATCGAACGTGATATTGCTCGTCGATGGTGTCGAGTGGGAGTTGCCACTGGCCGATGTCCATCGCGCGGAGCTGGCACCCGATCTCGACGCGTTGTTTGCCGGTGAATCAGGTTGAATGAAATGAATCTACAGTTGACTCGGAAAGCTTGGTCATGAACAAGGGCAAGGAAATCCTGCAGGTCGTCGAAGCCGTCTCCAACGAGAAGGGGCTGACGCGCGAGACGATTTTCGAAGCGATCGAGGCGGCATTGGCCTCGGCCGCGCGCCGTCGTCATCCCGAAGATATCGAGGTGCGAGTGGCCATCGATCGTGAAACGGGTGAATACGAAGCCTTTCGTCGCTGGGAGGTGATCTCCGATGACGAGGAAGAAGCCGAACTGGAGTCGGAGGATCGACAGATCCGCCTGACAGAAGCGCGCGAGCATGACCCCGATCTCGAGCTCGGCGACCATATCGAAGAGCCGATGGAGCCGCCCGAGTTCGGGCGCATCGCCGCCCAGGCCGCCAAGCAGGTGATCGTCCAGCGCGTGCGCCAGGCCGAGCGAGCCCAGGTGGTGGAAGCCTACGAGGATCGCGTCGGCGAACTGGTCAGTGGCCAGATCAAGCGCATGGAGAAGGGCGGCATCATGCTGGACCTGGGGGAGAATGCCGAGGCGTTCATCCCCTCGCGTCATACCATTCCCGGCGAGACCGCCCGCATCAACGATCGCCTGCGCGGTTATCTCTACGAAGTCCGTCCGGAGCAGCGCGGTCCGCAGTTGTTCGTCAGCCGGACCTGCAAGGAATTCCTGATCGAGCTGTTCAAGCTCGAAGTGCCCGAGTTCGGCCAGGAGCTCATCGATATCAAGGGTGCGGCCCGCGACCCCGGACGCCGCGCCAAGATCGCCGTTCACGCGCTCGACGATCGCACCGACCCGATCGGTGCCTGTGTCGGCATGCGGGGTTCGCGTGTTCAGGCAGTCTCCAACGAGCTGGCCGGCGAGCGCATCGACATCATCCTGTGGGATGAGAATCCGGCCCAGTTCGTGATCAACGCCATGGCGCCGGCCGAGGTGCATTCCATCGTGGTCGATGAGGATTCGAACAGCATGGATATCGCCGTCGAAGAGGACAATCTGTCACAGGCCATTGGTCGTGGCGGTCAGAACGTGCGCCTGGCCTCGGAGCTGACCGGCTGGAACCTCAACGTGATGACCGTGGAGGAAGCCGAGCAGAAGAGCGAGTCCGAATCGCGCACCGTGCTCGAGATGTTCAAGGAGAAGCTCGACGTCGATGAGGAGGTCGCTTCGATCCTGGTACAGGAAGGCTTTACCAACGTCGAGGAGGTGGCCTATGTGCCCGAGTCCGAGCTGCTCGCCATCGAGGAATTCGATGAGGACGTGGTCGCCGAGTTGCGGCAGCGTGCGCGTGATGCGCTGCTCACGCAGATGATCGCGTCGGAAGAGGAGCTCGAGGAGCATCGGCCGGAACAGGATCTGCTTGATCTCGAAGGCATGACCGATACCATCGCCTTCCGTCTGGCCGAGAATGGCATTCGTACCCGCGACGATCTGGCAGAATGCTCGGTCGATGAGCTCGAAGACGTCAAGGATCTCGATCCGGAGACCGCCGCCAGCTTGATCATGAAGGCGCGCGAGCACTGGTTCGCGGAAGAGTAAATCCAAGATAGATTGCTAAGGAATACTGCATGTCCCAGGTCACTGTTTCACAATTGGCTGAGGTGTTGGGTATCGATGTCGATCGCCTGATTACCCAGCTCAACGAAGCCGGCATCAAGGTGGATGACCCGGCCGCTTCGGTGACCAATGAAGACAAGAAGAAGCTGCTGGCTCACCTGCGCACCAGCCATGGCAAGGGCGAGGTCGACGAGGCCAGCGCGCCGCGCAAGGTCACCCTCAAGCGCAAGACGGTCAGTGAGTTGAAAGTGCCCTCGGGCGGCGCCGGCCGAACGCGTGGCCGCGGCGCAGCGCCGTCGCGCACGGTCAATGTCGAGGTGCGCAAGCGCCGCACCTACGTCAAGCGCCGCGAGATTGCCGAACAGGAGCAGAGCGATCCCGAGCGCGAGGCCGCGGCCAAGGCGCTGGAGGAAGCGCGCCGCCAGCGTGAAGAAGCCGAACTTGCCGAACGCGAGGAAGCCGAACGGAGACAGGCCGAGCAGCAGGAGCGCGAGCGTCTCGAGGAAGAAGAACGCAAGCAGCGTGAAGCAGAAGAGGAAGCTCGCCGCAAGGAAGCCGAACGCGCGCAGGCCGAACTCGAAGCCCAGCGCCGCGTCGAGGAGAAGGTCGCGCGCGAGGCCGCCCGCAAGGAAGCCGAGCGCAAGGCTGCCAAGGGCAAGGACAAGCCGGCCAAGGCCGGCAAGGACGCCGGTACCCGTTACGGTCGCGAGGAACTGCACATCGGACCCAAGTCCAAGCGTCGCAAGCCCAAGGGCAAGCAGCGTCGTGTCGGCAAGGTGGCCGGTGTGTCTACCGAGCATGGATTCCAGAAGCCGACGGCGCCGGTCAAGCGCGTGGTCGAAGTGCCCGAAACCATCACCGTCGGCGACCTGGCCAAGGAAATGGCCGTCAAGGCCGGCGAGGTGATCAAGGCGCTGATGAACATGGGCACCATGGTGACCATCAATCAGCCGCTGGACCAGGAAACGGCCATCCTGGTGGTCGAGGA
>PWLL01000085.1 GCA_003559395.1 Candidatus Iainarchaeum sp.
ATCTCCCCGATCTTGCGGAGATCGCGCACCATCTCTCGCACCGAAGGCGCGTAGCGTTCATCGTCGGGGTCGGGGTAGAGATCCGCGATCTCTTCGTGATCGGCGACGACGATCGAGATCTCGGTGAGATCCTTGTGCGCGTCATTGAGGCGATACGCAAGCGCCAGTGATACGGTGGACAAAACAGTCAGGGCAAAATACAGCATGGTAGGATCTCCTTGAAATATGCAGCGCCGATCTCTGCGTTACGGCAGTCGGAGAGGGAGGCATCGAACCTCCACCAGACCCAAAGGTCGCGACCCTTCGCCGGTCTGTGCGCTGCCACTGCGTTCACTCTCCGATAATACAGGATCAAAGGGCCTCCTTCGGGAAGAGGCTATTGCGCTGTGCCTCTTTTGACCCGAGTACAGCGTGACCGGGCGGCCCAGGGACGACCCCCTTGATCCTATTTGCCGATCTTCCCTTTCATTGCCCGCCGGCGACTCCGGCTAGGCTCTCGGCGGCCTAGTACCAGCGCGAGGGATCGAACCTCGGACCTCGCGATTATCGGTCGCGTGCTCTACCTACTGAGCTACGCTGGTAAATGCCCGCAGTATTTTTCGCCCTGCAGGCGCGGCGTCGGTATGGCTTGCAACCGCGCTACCATCCTACCAGCCTACCGATTACACGTCAAGTTGCTCAACGTATCCCTCGGCCTCCTCTTCGGTGATCTCCTGGATCTCCTGGAGGTAGTCGAGCATTTCGGCCACGCTCTCAACGTCCGTATCGCCTGCGTTGTGCTGATCAACCAGATATTGCGCGATATCGTGCGCTCCGCGAAGAGGCACCTTTTCAAGCGTATCCTGATCGACGGCATAAGGGTATACGTCGATCGTTACGCCGTGCTTTTTCTCGCTGGTCTTTTTGTCCTCAAATTCATACTCGCGTGGCTTGTATTTCATGCCGATCAAGCGCCCTTCGAGCGGTGCGCCGTCCTCGTCGGTGACGTCCTGGACATCGCCCAGATCGACAAGTGCGGATTGAACCTGAAAGATCGCGGCCCATACGCGCAGGCACTTCTCGAAAAGCCGCTCTTCCTCGTCGGTCGGATCGTCGGGAACACGGGGGAGCGCCGTCCAGTATCGGATGCCCGATCCCTCGCGAACCTGCTTTGCGGGCGTCGGCTGAAAATCATCCTTTTGAGCGTCCTTCGGGTGGAACGGCAAATGGTTGTCTTGATCCTTGATCTCGACGACCTCAAAGATAAACGAGTGATAGGGGTGCTTGTGGTAATACGACTGCGGATTGTCACTCACTCCGGCGAAGGTTTTTTTGACCTCCACGATCGCATCGAGGCCGTGATTGACAAACTCCGCTGAGTCGCCATCGACGTCGCGAAGATTGCCCTTCTGGACCATCTCTTTTCGTGATTTCTTGTAGTCTTTGAAATTGAATCCCATGATACTTCTCTCCTGTATGCGTCTTGTGTGATAGTGCTAAAAGCGCCGGTGGTTACGAGCAGAAGATCTTGATGTTTCTCCTGCTCGTGTGCTTGCGATCACTCGTCGTCAGTGTAGCAGAAGGGACGCAAATCGACAACGCCTTTCTCGACGCCTGCGGCGATCGCGCTTTCGGCGCCCTCTTTCGAGCACAGCGCGATGAGCCCTTGATCGGCGGCAGCCATCGCCGTGACCTCGGGTGGGAGATTTTCGTGGTCGTCGACGACCTGCGACAGCTTATCCGACGTCGCTAGGCGACTCGTCTCTTCGGCGGCCATGCCGCCATCCATCGTGTAATACAAAACGATCATCACTTCTCTCCTTTCAGGGTAGATTGAGCCACGTCGCAAGGAGCAACTTTTGATCCTGCCCGTTGGCCTCGCTGATGTATTTAGCACGCTTTCTGGCGCGTGTCAAGGCGTCTCTCAAAACAGGCAGGTGGGCGTATATCTCGCAAAATACGGTATCTTGTGGCTGGCCCGATCTGTGCGTGCGGCCTAGCATTTGCTCCCATACGTGACCACCGCTCGGCGGGGACAGGACGATATTGCGGTACCACTTGTGCTGTAGATTCAGTCCTTCCGCGTGGCTGTCAACAGACAGCACGATCGGCCCATCTTTTGGATCGGCCAGCTCGGGGTTTTCTCCATCTTCGGGATCATACCAGCGCATTCCGCGCTCTGCAAGGCGCTCTGCGACGTGGCGGTGAGAATACCACACGATCGCGGGCGGGCGCTTCCCGCGCGGGCGGGCGCGCTTGATTACGTCCTCGATCATATACTCTGAGAGCCATTCGGGCCTTGTCGGCGGGGGATCTTTATGCCTGTGCGGCTGCCAGGCATCCCATGCAGCAAGTAGCGCGATGTCGTGATCGAACACGCCGCCATCGGCGATCGCTCGCTTGACCAGCGTGGGGCTGTCGATCTCACGTGGCCCTTCTTTTATTGCGCGCCTGATCTCGCGAGATTTAGCCCGGCGCGTCTCTACCCATTCCAGATCGGGCTCACCCGGCCAATCCCAGAAATAAAAGCACCCCTGCGCGATCTGTTTCAGCGCCCTAGCCGTCGCCATCGGATCTTCGATCTCGTCACCATTAGGCAAAAGTCCTTCTTTCTCTGCTACTCTCATCGCGTCGAGGATATTCGCAGGGACTCCAAGATCATCGATTAGTGAGATTTCAAGCCCCGCGCCGACGGTATCTCGGCTGGTATGCACGATCCCGGGGGCAGTTGAGATCCTGTGGTAGAAGGCCTGCCGCGCCGCCTCGCGCCGCTTATCGAGCGGGTGTATATCGAGAAGATTTTTGCCCTCGCCGAAGACCGTCTCCATCGGCTGAAATCGCTTCCATTGCGCGGTCTTAGCGTACTCGTGATCATCGGCGGCGTCGACGCAGGCTTTGAAGACCTCCATCAGCGAATACGTCGTCGGGAGCGGCGTTCGATCCTTGCCCAACGCCAGCTCTGCGAGCCATGCCCAATCCTCGATCGAATGTTTAGTGATCGTGCCACTCATCGCCACGAGTTGCGTGTCGGGGTATTTCTCGAAATAGATCTCAAATCGGTTGCGCCTGGAACTGTCGGGATTAGCCAAGGCGTGGCACTCGTCGGCGATGATGAGATCGGGCTGTATATCTTCGAGTAAATACGGCCCATAATCGGGATGTGAAAGCCTCGCGTAGGACTGGATCTGGTAGTGACGGGCGATCTTGAAATGTTTGCGGTTTTCCGTTCTCGATCGAATCCAGGGATCGATGAGCTTGGCGCGGGTCAAGATCAACGTCTTGATAGGCTCTACGCCTGCGACAAGCGGAGCGAGCTGAGACACGATCGTTTTCCCTCCGCCGACAGCGATCGAGGCGATGAGCGCCCTGTGCTCCCGTAGCGTATCCAGTGCGAGCGCCTGCGCGGGTTTGAGCTGCCACTGG
>PWLL01000041.1 GCA_003559395.1 Candidatus Iainarchaeum sp.
GTGTGTTGTAGAAGACCCACCTCCAGAACCACCATCTAACCCATTTCTAAAATTATCCCATTGACCTCCAGCACCTCCACCAAAGGCAACTAAAGCACCAAAAGAAGAATTATCTCCACTAATTGCTTGGGCTGCAGTACTTGTAGCTCCAGCACCACCAGCACCAACAACAACATTTATTGTATCATTATATGAAAGTGTATAATTTTCTTCAAATATTAAACCACCAGCACCTCCACCAGCGCCATGTCTTCTACCACCACCACCGCCACCAGCAACAACCAAAACATCTACTTCTGTTACTCCTGCAGGAACTTCCCAAGTATGTTCTCCAACTTCTGTAAATGCATAAACTTCTGATTCACGATGTGGTTCAAAGACAAAAGGAATTGGTTCATCAAAGTTATCTTTAAAAACAATATTATAAGATTCTACGTTACTAATAAGATCTCCATATAATGTCTCAACAGCAACCACAGTTTGTTTATCTTCAACAACAGGCAATGCCTGAGGAATATACAATATAGCTAATATAAAAACCATTAAAAATATTGTTGTGGACATTATCCAATCTATATATTGCATGTTTTTTCGTAATTTATAAAGTATTTATATAAGTTTCCTACATATAATATATATTAAATGTTTAAAAAGTATTTGTTTTTTAAAAATAAACAATATAAAAAGAAATTAACATGGTAAACACAAAAAAAGAAAAACAAGTAGTCACAAATAATATTTTTTGGTTAACAATTTCCAAAACAATTGTTTATTTATTATCGTTTTTAACAGTAATGTTGATTCCAAGATATTTAGGAGTTGATGGTTTTGGTCAACTTAATTTTGTTCTTTCTTTTATTGGTGTGTTTATTATCTTTGGAGATCTAGGCATAAACAAACTAACTTTAAGAGAAGTATCTAAAGATAACAAACTTGCAAAAAAATATTTTAATAAGTTGTTTTTATTTAAAATTTTATTAGTTTTTGTTTTGTCTTTTATCTTAGTGGTTGTTTCTTTTATTATAGATAAACCATTAATTGTAAAACAAGTTTTGTTGTTATCTATACTTTATTTAGGTTTTAGTTTGCTTAGTAGATTTTGTTTAATATTTTTACAAGCATTTCAAAAATTA
This sequence comes from Candidatus Iainarchaeum sp., assembly GCA_003559395.1. Lineage (GTDB taxonomy): Archaea > Iainarchaeota > Iainarchaeia > Iainarchaeales > CSSED10-239 > CSSED10-239. The sequence goes on from PWLL01000041.1 coordinate 1,134, forward strand.
AAATATAAGTCTATTTATGATGTGTTAACAAAGTTTGTATATGTTGTTTTTGTGTTGTTGTTTATTTATCTTAATCTAGGAATTAAAGGTGTTGTTTATGCACACATATTAATGGCTGTTGTAGGTTTTGTTTATGTTCTTTTTTCTCTTAAAAAATATATTTCTTTAAATCTAAAAAAAGATGCTTTGTTTGTAAAACAAACTTTGCTAAAAGCTTGGCCATTTGCTTTAGGCTCATTATTTACAAACGTTTATTTTTATTTTGATACTATTTTAATTTCTTTTATACATGGTGAATATCTTGTTGGACTTTATTCTATTGGGTATACTTTACATAGATTTTTGTTAGGCATTTTATCTATATTTACTGTTTCTTTTTTTCCTGTACTTGCAAAATATGCATACAAGAAAAACCTTAACAAAGTTACTTCTTTATTTACCTATGTTGTTGTTTCTTTTTCTGTACCTCTTTGTTTTGGAGGCATCTTTCTTGCAAAAGAGATTATCAATTTTGCTTTTGGGTCTGCATACATAAATGGAATCATTCCTTTTAATATTATTTTGATTTTCTTTTTAATAGCTTCAACAAACATTGTTTTTATTTATCTTTTATATATCAGAAATTATGAAAAATATGTTCTTAAACTAAGAATCTATGCAACAATACTAAACATTGTGCTAAATTTATTAATCATTCCTTCATATGGTATTGTTGGTGCGGCAATCACAACTGTTTTTTGTGAATGGTTTTTGTTTGTGGTTTATTATTTTAAAATAACAACAATTACAAGAATAAATCTTCTAAAAATATTCAAAAAACCTGTATTTGCAACTATGTTTATGTTGTTAGTTTTGTTTTTGATAAAAGATGTTTTTAAGATCTATTTGTTTAATAATATTTACGATGCACTTTTTTTTGTGTTTATAGGTATTGGTTCTTATGTTTTGTTTTATATAGCTATTAAAGGTATAAGTAAAAAACAGATTTACTTTATTTTAAACACTTTTTTCTCATTTAATAAAAGAAAGTAAAAATAGATTATTCTTCAGGTTCTGGTGGTCTTATTATTTCTGTGGTGATTGTTAGATGTTTTACGTATTCTAAAACATCGTCTTCTCTAAATGGATTCTCAACAAACACTTTAACAGAACATTGTCTGGTTATATCTTTTGAAGTGTCTAAAAGAGCAGATTCTAAAACAGTTATAGTTATTGGAACGTTGTTTACTTGTCTTTGAAGAATGTTTCCTGTAGCAATAGAAAGATCATAATATATTAAATTTTCACAATCTTCTATTAATCCAGGAGACAAAACATTAACATCTAGAACATTTATTCTAAAATTGTTTTTATTGTTTAGTTCTAGAGTTGTATATTTCATTTCTGAATCGTTTGTTGAAACATCATATTCTATAGAAACATTATCATTTGAAAGATCAATTTCAAAAGAAATTTCAGGTTCTTCAAAAGTAAGTTCAAGATCCATTGTTTTTATATCATCAACAAAATATCTACTTTCAAAGATTATTTCTCCAGTGATTTTTGTTGGATAGACGTTATCAGTAGGCATTCTTAGTTCAATAACCTCTTGTTTTTTTGAAGAGCTTGAAACCAAAACCTCTTCATTTGTATATCTAAACCAATCATCAACATTTTCATTTTTTGGTTCATCAGAACTTAAGTCTAGGCTTATGGTTAGATCATTTATTATTAATTGATTTTTAGAATTATCAATCTCACAAACAATATTTTTAGTTTCTTCTCCAAAAACATATTTTTCTTTTGTATTTATGCAACTTACTTTAATTTCAGGAGTATCTAATATGTTTATGTTTGTTTTAAATGTTTCTGGAATTTTTAAATAATTTATTTTTGGATATATTGTTTTTTCTCCAATTTCTTCATTTTCAGGAATTTCAAATACTATGAAATATTTTCTTGTAACAGAAGGAGAGATTGCTAATGTTTCTTGATTTTCTATCTTTTCTCCAAGCGTAGTAATATAATAATGTTCCCAATCTTTTGCATCTCCAACAAAATCAACGTTTTCTTTTAAATAATAGGCGTCGTTAGCGCTTGTATTTTTTAAAGTTATTTCGGCTTGTATATTTTGTCCTGGAAAAAAATTATCTCCATCTACAAACCTAAAATCATCAATAGAAAGATTTATGTTCTTTTCAACACTTTCAGAAATATAATATGGAGAATCTTTTATGTTTTTATTTTCTGAAGTATGTAGTTTATATTCTGGAACCATAATAACATAACTATATACTCCTTTTTTTAATTTTATATTATCATTCAAACTAAATCTTTCAGCATCTGTTTGTCCAGATCTTCTAAAGGTTATGCTTCCTTGTGTTAGGGGGTCTCCTTCAGTGTTTTCTATATTTACGTTTACATCAATAAAATTAAAGAAAATTTGATTTATTATAAAATATAAAACTCCTATAATTATCAATAAAATTACAATTGTTTTTATTTTTTTAACAATTGCAGGATTTAAATTTACACTTTTTTTAGGTTTAGGTCCTGCCCCTCCACCAAACGGATCAAATTCAGGCATTTTTCTCAATTTCTTTTAGATAATAGATATCTTGTAGACAACAACTCATCTTTTAGTTCTTTAATAAGTTCTAAAGATACTTTTTCTTTTTCAATAAACTTTGCTTCTAAATGTTTTATATCGTTTGTTAAATTTCTTATGTTTCTATATAACGAATCTAGTTCTTTTTCAACTTGAATGACATGTAGTTTAAGAACAGTTAGATCTTGTTCATTGGCTTTTGTTTTTTTAAGAAACTCGTTTTCAAGTTCACTTAGTCTTGATCTTTTTACTTTATCTTGTGCGTCTATGATTTCGTATTTTTTTAAATCGTCGTTAAGTTCTTTTATTTTTTCATCTTTTTTGTTTAGTACTAGTAATAGTTCGTCAACACTTTTTCTTTGTTTATTAACGTCTTGAAACTTATATTTTATATCTTCTTTTATCTTAAAAACATAGTCAAAGAATATGTTTAGTATGTTTTTTGTATCTTCTTCTATTCTAAAATATCTTTCTGGTCTTGTTATTTCTTCTTTTATTATTATTACATCAGACTCTACTTCTTTTTTATTTTTTTCAAGATATATCTCTCTTGCAATTTTTTTAGACAATACAAGAAAGTCTTCTGCAAAAAGTTGTAGTTTTTTAAGATTACATTCTTTTGCTTCTTGAAGATTATATTTTCTTGATCTTTCCATAATTGTTTCAGAGAGATTTTCAAGAAGTTCTTTTATTTTTGTTAAGGTTTCTAGAAGTTCTTTTTTAGGTTGTTTATATAAAGGATACATAAAACTTCTATATGTTTCTCTGGCATGATTTTCAAAATCATCATAATCTTTAATTATTTTTTCCATATTTTACACTTTTTATAACCATAACTATTATATATATATATAAACTAAGATTTAAAATACTATTTATAATGAAACTTTATAAAAAACACCTTTTTATTTTGTTTGTCTCTATATATTATTTGTATTTTTAAAAATAAAAAACAAAGTTTATTTTTAGAAAACTATTTTTTTAAAAAAATAAAAATGAGGTGAATGATTGTGAAAAAAACAATTGTAAATCTTGCAAAAGCTTTTGTTGGAGAAAGTCAAGCAAGAAATAGATATACAATCTATGCAAAGATTGCAAAAAAAGAAGGTTATGAAAAAATTTCTGCTATTTTTTTAGAAACTGCAGAACAAGAAAGAGAACATGCAAAATGGTTGTTTAGATTAATAAATAATCTTAAAGAAAAACTTGGTGAAGAAAACTATAACCCTATAACTATAGATGCAGATGTGCCAACAACACATGGTACAACTATTGAAAATCTAAAAGCTGCAATGGCTGGAGAAAGTGAAGAATATGAAAATATGTATCCTGGTTTTGCAAAAATTGCAGAAGAAGAAGGACTACAAGATATCGCAAACAGACTTAAATCAATTGCTGTTGCAGAAAAACATCATAAAGAAAGATATGCTAAACTTTTAGAACAACTTGAAAACAAAACTATGTTTAAAAAAGATACAGAAGTTGTTTGGGTTTGTAGAAATTGTGGTTATGCACATACAGGAAAAGAAGCTTTAGAAGAATGTCCGTCATGTACACATCCTCAAGCATATTTTGAGAAACAATGTGAGTCTTATTAGGATTTTTAAAAAACCATCTTTTTTGATGGTTTTTAGGAGATGTTATTTATGACAAATAAAAATGAAGTTTACAAATGTGATATTTGTGGAAATATTGTAGAGGTTTTAGAAAGGGGTAACGGTATTTTAGTTTGTTGTGGACAAGATATGATATTATTTAAAGAAAATACTGTTGATGCAGCATATGAGAAACATTTACCAGTAATAGAACCAAAAGATGAAAAAATTTTGGTTTCTGTTGGTTCTGTAAACCATCCAATGACAGAAGAACACTATATTAAATGGATTGAGATAATTACAGACGATCAACAAATAAAAACAACACTAAAACCTGGACACGCGCCCACTGTCACCTTCAACATAAAACCAAACAAAAACATAACCGCAAGAGCATTTTGTAACCTTCACGGTCTTTGGAGATCAGAACAAAATTTAGAAAAATAGATGGTTATGCAAAGATTAGTTGAACTTGTAAAAAATCTGTCAAAAGATAAACAACTAGTGTTAACTATTGATCAGAAAATATCTTCTTTTAAAAATTTGCAAAAAAAATCATCTAGGTTGCTTTTTCAAGAACTTTGCTTTTGTATTCTTACTGCAAATTATTCTGCAAAAAAAGCAATATATATTCAAGAGAACATAAAAGATGGATTTAACAATCTTTCAGAAACAAAAATAGCAAAAGATCTTAAAAAACTAGGCCACAGATTTCCAAACACAAGAGCAAAATACATTTGTTATTCAAGAAAATATCAAGATATTCTTAAAAAAACTCTTTTTTCTTTTAATACTTCTAATGAGAAAAGAGATTGGTTAGTAAAAAACATAAAAGGTTTAGGCTATAAAGAAGCAAGTCATTTTTTAAGAAACATAGGTGTTTTAGATGTTGCAATTATTGATTTTCATATAGTGGATGTTCTGGTTTCATATAAACTTATTAAAAAACCAAAAACTATGACTAAAAAAGAATACTTGTCTATAGAAAAAAAACTAAAGCAACTTGCAAAGAAAACAAATAAAACTTTAGGAGAACTAGATTTGTATCTTTGGTTTTATGAAACTAAAACTGTGTTTAAATAATTTCAAGAACATCTAAACTTTCACAAGAACAAGGTTTTTTAACAATTTCTGAAAGATTTGGTGTTGATCTTTCTTCATCACCTGATATAAATTCTTTTATATAGAGTCCTGCGTCTGCAAGTATTTTTACAAAAAATCTTTTATCATCAATTTTTTTATAATCTTTTATCATGCATTTTCTTTCTCTGATCTTATCTACTCTTCTTTTTTTTACTCTTGTTGGCGTTTTTTGTTTAATAACAAAGGTTTCTTTATAGTTATCTAACAAAGACAATTCATAATCTTTTTCACAAACAACAACGGCTCCGTATATTTTTTGTTTTGATTCTTGTTTTATTTTAGCAATATTGTTTTTGGTTGTTATTTCTAGATCTTTAACAGATATTTTTTCTTGATTTTCTTTGTTTATTTTTTCTTCTAGTTTTTTAAGATCTTCTTTAGAAATATTTCTTTTTTTAGGTTCTAATAACTCTATAATAAATTCTCTACCATTTCCAAGCATAAGCACATCAACGTCTTCTCTTCCAGCTCCATGAAACTTATTTTCTTGTGCTTCAAATAAAGGTTCAATATCTTTTGCAATTATTTCTTGAACAGATTCTTTTGTTTTTTTACCAGTATATTCGCAAGTTTTACAGCCTTTGCCACGACATTCGTAACAGTAGTGTGTTGTTTGTGCTATGTTTCTTGACAGTTTACAATATTTTCCATAAACAAAGGCAGGCATTATCTCAAAAGAAACAACATCTCTTGTTATATCAATAATTATTTGCACGTCATATTCTATTGTTTTATAATCTGCTTTTATTTTTTGTTTTATTGTTTCTATTAAGGCTGGGTGCAATTCTTTTTTAAGAAAGGAATCTTCTTCAAGTGTTTTTATACCTAACATAAAACTATTAATATCGTGTTTTTTTAGTTTTTCTTGTATTATTGTTGATAAATATTCTACATCTTTATTTTTTTCATAATCGATTTTTTCAAAAAACATATTTTTTCATCTTTATATGCAGAAGGCAGGATTCGAACCTGCGAAGCACTAAGCACTAGGTCCTAAACCTAGCCCCTTTGACCGCTCGGGAACTCCTGCATTGTTTTTAGTAATTAGTATTAATATCTTATAGTGTACAAACATTTATAAACAATATTTAATTTTATAAATTTTTTAAAACAAACGAAAGTATTTTTTCAGAAGCTTCTTTAAATGATGGATAATATTTAACAAGATTTTTAATTTCTTTATCCCATATATTTTTTTTATTTTCTACAGCTTCTACAATTTCTTTTTTATTATATTTTATTGCAATTGTGTGTTTTTGTGGTATTTGAGTTGAATAACCATAATAATTAAGTGCAGATAAAAAAGATAAATAAGATGAATTTATTATTTGTGTTGCATAACATAAAGCATCTTCTTGTAAAGTGTATTTGCCTTTTTCAATAGTGATTATTTGTTCTTTATTTTTTAATCTTTGAATATAGGTTTCTGGATATTTTATATTATAAAAAAGTTTTATGTTTTTGTTTGTGAAAAAAGAAAGCTTTGATAGTTTTTTTGGTTCCATAAATATATTTGATACAATTAATTTGAAAATCCTTCTTTTTTTATACAAACTGTACAAAATGGCCTACTTGGTTACAAAAAACAAGGATTTTTACAAAAAACAAACAGGTTATCAAAAATAACAAACAATTATAAAAAGTTTGATATACTTATATATTATATAAGAAAAAAAAGATAATTTATGTTACAAAAAAAAGAAAAATTTCAAGAATTTATTTCAACTAAAGCCATATATTTTCCTTCTGCAGAAATTTATTCTAATAATTTTGCTGGGTTTTATGAATATGGACCACTAGGACAAAAAATAAAACTAAACATTATTGATTTTTGGAGAAAAGAATTTGTACAAAAAAATGATTTTTTAGAAATTTCTGGTTCTTTGATTCTTCCAAAATCTGTTTTTGAAGCGTCTGGCCATCTTAAAAAGTTTGATGATCCTATTGCAAGTTGTTCAAAATGTAAACAAGTATTTAAGCTTGATAAACTATTATCAGAAACAACCAATCAAGAAGTTCATGAAAACTTAACTATTGAAGATTATGAAAAAATAATTAGAGAAAACAATATTACTTGTACTCTTTGTAATAGTCCTTTAGAAAAAATAACAAGATTTAATCTTATGTCTTCTATAAACGTAGGCGTCACAGAGGGATCAACAGGTTATCTAAGAGGAGAGACTTGTCAATCTATTTTTGTTGATTTTTTAAGAGTTTATAAGACTTCTAGAAAAACCCTTCCAATCGGTATTTGTCAACATGGAAAAGTATATAGAAACGAAATTTCTCCAAGACAAGGATTATTAAGATGTAGAGAGTTTGAACAACTAGAATGTGAGTTGTTTTTTAATCCTAAAAAAATAGATGATGTTGATCTTTCTAATATTTTAGAAAACAAGATAAGGTTTAGGTTATTAAAAGATACAGAAGAAAAAGAATATTCTATAAAAGAAATTATTGATTCAAAAATTGTTTCTGGTAAGTTGTTGGTTTATTATCTTGATATTTTACAAAAGTTTTTATTAGGTCTTGGTTTTTCTTTAAAAAACATAAGATTTAGAGAAACTGATGATAAAGAAAAAGCCTTTTATTCAAAACAAACTTTTGATTTAGAGATTTTGTCTGAAAACACATGGGTTGAATTATTTTCTTTTAACTATAGAACAGACTATGATCTGTTATGTCATTCAAAAGGTTCAAAAAAAGACTTGTCAGTTTCAGAGGATGGAGATAAATTTGTTCCGCATGTTCTAGAAATTGCATCTATTGGTTTAGATAGATTATTTTATTTACTTTTAGAAAATAATTTTATAATAAAAGAAATAAATCAAGAGCCTAGAAATATTTTATCTTTAAAACCAAAAGTGGCTCCTTATTTTGTTGCAGTTTTACCACTTGTTAAAAAAGATGGCTTGTTAGAAAAAAGTCAAGAGATATATAGTCATCTTAAAAATATGTCTTTTGATGTTTTTTTTGATGAGAAAGGGTCTATTGGTAAAAGATATGCAAGACTTGATGAGAGTGGATGTTGTTTTTGTTTAACTGTTGATCATCAGACTCTAGAAGATAACACAGTAACTATAAGAGATAGAGATACTTTTGAACAAAAAAGAGTTGCTATAAAAGATCTTAAAGAAAAATTGTTTTCTTTTTACAAATGATTTAAAAAACAAAATGTTTAAATATTTTTCTTAAAAATTTTTTTAATTTTTTCTATTCTATAATATTTTATGAGGTGATAAATATGAAAGAATGGACAATTTTTGATGAAATTAGAAGAATGCAAAGAGATATGGATAAGTTATATGGTGATTTTTTTGGAAATGAAGATTTAGAAAAAGAACAACTTTTGTTAAAAGGTTCTGCAAAAGATAATCCTGTGGGTTTAGTTTCAAAAAAAGACTTTTTTAGAACACCAGTTATTAAAACCAACGAAACTAACGAGCATCTATTTATAGATGTAGAAGTTCCTGGGGCGAATAAAGAAGATGTTCAATTAAATTTTATAAACAATGGAATAGAAATAAAAGTAGATAAAAAACAAGAAGAAAAAAAAGGAGAAGGGAAAGAACAAACATATATAAAACAACAAAACAAATTTTATAGGTTTTTTACATTGCCAGACTATGTAGATTATGAAAACATTGATGCAGACTACAAGAATGGAATCGTTTCAATCAAAGTTCCAAAGAAGAAAAAATTTAAAAAGCAAATCCCTATTAAATAATTTCTTTTCTTTTTCCGATTTTTTTATAAATTGTTTGGGTTCTATAATAAATATATTATAAAGGAGTTTAAATATGCATACAAAAAAAATAATCATATATGTTTTATGTTTTTTAATAATTGTTAGTTTAGTTTTTTTAGTAATAAGATTAAAAGAAGATACAATACTAGAAAAACAATCAACAGATGATCTTCAAGAACATGGTCTTCAAGAATCTAATGTAGTTGTCTTAGAAACAACTAAAGGAAATATAGAAATAGAACTTTATCCTGATAAAGCACCAATAACAGTCGCAAACTTTAAAGAATACGTCAACTCTGGACACTATGATGGTCTTGTGTTTCATAGAGTGATTAGTGGCTTTATGATACAAGGTGGTGGTTTTATGCCAGATGGAACACAAAGACAAACAAATCCATCAATTGTTTTAGAGTCAGAGAATGGTTTATCAAACGATATAGGCACAATAGCTATGGCAAGAACGCTTGAACCAGATTCAGCAACAAGTCAATTTTTTATAAATACAGAAGATAATATAGGTTTAAATTATTCTCAAGGAAATCCAGGCTATGCTGTTTTTGGAAAAGTAATAGATGGCATGGATGTTGTTTATGATATAGAAAGTACAGAAACGATTTCAAAAGCACAACATCAAAATTGGCCAAAAGAAGATATTATTATTGTTAAAGCACATATTAAGTAGGTAATAAATATGGACTGTAAAAAAGAACAAAATCTAAAAAACTGCGCTTGCACTTACGATTGTCCAAGAAAAGGTCTTTGTTGTGAATGTATAAAACATCATAGAGAAAAAAACGAACTTCCAGCATGTTATTTTTCAAAAGATCAAGAAAAAACATATGATCGGTCAATAGATTTTTTTATAGAAAACAGATGATTTATTTTTTTTGACCAATTACAAAGATGTGTTTTTTTTCAAAAGGATCTAGTTTTACAAAGTTTATTATTTTAAAATGTTTTTTAAAATTATTTAGTTCTTCATCAACAATTTCTTTGGGTTTTTTTTGAGAAATGGCTGTTGTTTTAAGACTTAGCATAACATATCCGTTTTCTTTTAAAAAAAGATCTGTGTTTTTCTTAAGAATCTCTATTTGTTTTTTTTGAGAAACATCTTGAACAATCACATCAACTTTAAAATTTAGTAAGTCTTTGTATTTTTCTGGACGTGTTGCATCTTCTAGTAAAGGAATTATGTTTTTTCTTTTTTGAGATAATAAATAAAATCTTTGCATACTATGTGCAGAAAAATCAACTCCTATTATTTTTCCTTCAGTAACAATGTCTGAGAGATAAGAAACAGTATATCCTTCAGCACAACCAAGATATAAAATACAAGATGTTTTTTCTATTGGAAATACTGAAATGTTTTTTTTAAGAGCAGCACAAACTTTTGATCTTTTTGGGTCCCAATATCTTTTCTTTTCTGTAAGTAGATCTTTTGTAAAATATTGTTCTTTTTCATTATAAACATTATTAATTTTCATTATTATCCCTATTGTAATTTTTTATTTTTTTATTTAATTTTTCTTGTAAAGAATCTGCAATATACACGTTATTAATATCAGCTTTTATTGCAAGAGTTATTTTAGAAGCTAAAGTTCTTGCAAATCTTGCTTTATTTTTTTTAGACAAAGTAATCATTAATGGATGATTATATATTACTCCATACTTAGGTGTTTTTTTATTTTTACGTAATGCTAAGAAAAAACTTTTTTCTGAACCTAACAACTGTATGGTTGATGCAGGCATTGATAAAAGTCTTTCAAAAGACCCAGCAATTTCAAGCATTTTACAAGCAATTGTTGTTTTTGCAATTTCTTTAAAATTTTTATAGTTTTTTTCAAATAGTGTTTCTATATCTTTTAGAATGTTTTCTTTTGTATTTATTAGATCTAAGATGTTTTTTGCAATTTCTTTAGTTGTTCTTTTTTCATCTTCAGAAAAAGAGATACCTATGTCGTTTGTAAGAATTTCATTAATTTCTTTAGTTTGAGTAAAGGTTATTTTTTTTTCAAATATAAAATTACAATATTCTTTTATACTTATGTAGCTATCAAGGGTAGGATATTTTCTATCAGTGATTATTCTTAATTGTTCATATAGTTCATTTATTATTTGTGGAAGCTTGTTAGTTATTTGTGAAAGATAGATTATTCTTTGGTCAGGTGATTCAAGTTGTTTTTTTATGTTTTCTTTTGTGTGTTTTATAAACGCTTTTTCATTAATTTTTTGTAAATTCATGTTTTTTTCAGATTTTCTTTATTTTTTTCATAAGGGTTATATTTTTAATATATGTTGTTAATATATATATATGGAAGCGAAGTTATTTAAAACATAAATTGTTTAAAAATATATGAAAAAATAAATTTTCAGGACCAGAAAATTATGACCGAAAATATATTTAATAAAATAAAAGGTTTATTTTCTAATAAAGAAAGTAAAAGAGAAAAAACCAAAAAAGAACATGACATCTTAGTAAACGCCATAGAAAAGCCTGTTGTTCAAGAGCCAAAAGAAATTATGGTGCCAAACAAAGACACTGCTTTAATTAAAGAAGATAAAGACCCAACACCAGAGAAGCAAGAAATTATTTATCCACAAAGAAAAGAAACTGAAGCAAAACCTAAAAAAAACTATAAATCAATTTATCAAAAATATGTTCGAAATCTTTCTGATACAAAAGAACTGTCTTCTTCTCTATATAGTTTAGATGAAGAAACAGAAAAACCTAAAAAATCAAAATCTAGAGATTTTTCAATTTCTAATATTCAAAAAACTGAAGCAAAAGAATCTCGTGTAGAAGAACCGCAACATTCTGAATTTCTAAAACCAAAAAAAAATAAAGAAGAATCAAAACCAGTTGAAGAAGAAAAAGAAATGTGTTCTGAAAATAAAAAAGATTTAGAAAAAGAACCTGAAGAATCTAGAGATTTTTCAATTTCTAATATTCAAAAA
>PWLL01000102.1 GCA_003559395.1 Candidatus Iainarchaeum sp.
AAAATAGTATATCAAAACCTATATAAACATAAGTAAAGATAAAGTTTTAGTAAAATTACTTTACTAAAACACCAGAAACAGAACCAGACTGACCAGGTCTTGAAGTGATCTTTACTTGTACTTCTTTTCCGTCTAGGTCTGCTTTAATAACAGCACCCTTAGTAACAACTTTCTGTCTTACAAAATGCTTGTCAGCTGGATTTGTTAAAACGTTTAAAATCTTTGCTTTTGATGTTTTGTCTCCTTGAGAAACAATAACAAACTTTGCTTTTGTTATTTTTTGTTTTTCTCTACCACCAATAGTTTTGACTTTATGTCTTTTATCTTCATCTTCAACAATTGTTTTTGAGAAGATACCACCTTTCTCAGACAAACTTTTTGTTTTTCTGTTTACTGAATGATTTATGCCACCAGTTATTTTTCTTTTTGATTTTTTTTTCCATTCTACCATTGTGATTCACCTTTTTTAAATATTATTCTAAAAATATGTTTTTAAAAATATTTAGTTTCTTTATATATATTATGAGCAACAAATATTCTTTTGATATTTTTAATAAAAAAACAAATATAGAATATCTATATACATCTATAAATATAAGTAATATAGAAAACTATTTAAAAAGTATTGAAGATCTAGAAAATGCAAAAAATGACCTAAAAATATTGTTTATTCAAAATAACAACATATATGATGAACAACACTTACTTTGGAGCGTGTTTATTGCAAAAAATAGGTTCGTAGATAATATAAATATTTCTAAAAACTTACAAACAGAAGTTTTGTTGTTATTAAGTTTAACAGATCAAATAAATAAGATAGATTCTTGTTTTGAACTTGGTTTAGGAAAAAGAGATTATTTTGTTGTTTTTGTATATGAAGAAAAGATAGATATTGATAAAATTATTAAAAAACTAAATCTTAAAGAAAAAGAAATTGTTTATAATAAAGAAGATGCAAAGAACTATTATAAAATAAAAGAAAATATAAGTAATAAGATAATAGAAAAAATATCTTCTTTATAAGAAAATCAAACCCTATACTCTCTCTCAAAAAGCTCTCTTAACCTTTTTGCTTTTTTAGGACCTAGCTTAGAAACTTCTTGCAATTGTTTTATATCTGCGTTGGCTAGGTTCTTAAGTGTCTTAAATTCTTTTAAAATAGATTTAGAAAGTTTAGGCCCAATATCTGGAAAAGACTCAACAATAAATAGTTGTCTTTCTTTATCTGTCATCTTAGATTTCTCGTATCTTAGTTTTTTATCATATGTACTACCAAGCTGTTCTTTCTTTGAAACAACATATAACAACTCAGCTGTTTCTTTTTGATTTCTTGTAAAAAAAACAGGTATCTTATATGTTAAACCAAGTGATGTTATTAACCCAATTAATGCTTTTCTGTTTATTCTGGTGTGGTTTTTAAGAATATCTAAAGAGCCTTCCACAATTATTCCTGGTTTAGGAACGTTCATAAGATTTTTTATTTGTGTAAAGATTCTTCCATCTATGATTGATTGTTCAAGATCATAGATTGTTTTTCTTTCTATAACAACATCTGAAGAAAGCTGATAATCTCCAACAGACATAACTTCTGAAGAAATGTTTAGTTGAAGGTTTTTTGAAGACAATTCTTCAAGTTCAAAAATTACTTGTGATGGTTTTTCTCTTTTATCACAGATGATGTTTATTTCAGACATGTTTGATCAACAATAATCAAAAAGTGTTTTTTTCTTTTTAGATTTTCTAGGTGTATGAAAGTTTTTAAGTGTTTTTTTCATAGCTTTTTCTTTTTTTAAAGAAACATAGTAGTAGTGTTCATCAATTGTTCCTTTGTTTAACAACAAAACAACTTTACCTGCACTAAATCTTCCAGTTCGTCCTCTTCTTTGAATGGCTCTTATTTCAGATGCAACTGCGTCATAAAAAACAACAAGATCAACAGAAGGGATATCTAATCCTTCTTCTCCTACAGACGTACAAACTAAAACATTATGTTTGTTTTCTCTAAATTCTTGAATTATTTGTGATTGTTGTTTTTGCGTTAATCCTTTGTCTAAGACTTTAGTTGCTTGTCCAACAAATCGAACAGAACAAATGTTTTTTTCTTTATTTAACAACTCCACTAAAAGATTTGCATTTTCTCTAAAGTTATTAAAAACAAGTATTTTTGATTTTAAATTGTTTTTTAGAAAGTTTTTCACATAGTCTACTAGTAGTTTTTGTTTTGAATAGATTTGTTTTTTAGGATCTATATTCAACAAACTAGTATATGCTTTACAAATATTTTCATGATTTACGATTTGTTTTAAAGCTCTGCTTGCTTTTTTCTCTTGTGCTTCTTTAAACAATTTGTCTAGGTATTTTTTTGTAGAAACAAATCCTTGAGTTTCAATAAGTTCTTTTGCGTGATATACTTTTAAGATAGACGCTGTTTGTGAAAGTGCTACATATAACAACTTGTTTTGTGTTTTTTGTATCCTATCTAGAATTATGGCTTGTGCTTGCAGTATTTGTTTTTTTGTATAATTTTTAGAGATTCTTATATTTAATTTATTTAAAAAAGTAACTTTTTCAAAAATAAAACTTTCAAAAAGTGTAGATACTTTTCTTGAAACTTCGTCTAGTTCTGTAAAAACAATTTCTAGGTCTATTTCTTTTAAATAATCAACAACATCTTGATCTGTTTCAGTTCTTATTTCAACATGTTTTATTTTAAGATTGTCTGCAACTTCTTGTATTTTTTTTCTATTTGCTCCTGGTGATGCAGTAAGTCCTAGTCTTTTAATATTTTCATTAAAGTAAGAAGAGATTTCTACATATGAGTAATTTCCTACTCCTCTATGTGCTTCATCAAAGATAATCAGATTATAGTCTTTTTCTTCTATAAAGCCTTTTAAAATATCGTTTCTTATAGTTTGTGGTGTTGCACAAATTATAAGTCCTTTTTGTTTGTATATTTCTTTTCTTTTTTCTTGTGTTGTTGTTCCTGTTAGTAGTTTTATTTTTTGTGAGTCTATGGTTAATATTTCTTCTAGTGATTTTTTATGTTGTGTTATCAGTGGTTTTGTTGGTGATAGTAATAGTATGTTTTTTTTAGGGTCATATATATAGGCTATCAAAAGAACAGCAACGATAGTTTTTCCTAAACCAGTGGGAGCAACAACTAAGGTATTTTGTTCAATGGCTTTAACTGTTAGTAGTTCTTGATATAGTCTTTTTTGCACTTTTTTAGATTTTATATTCTTATGTTCTATATATTCTGTCATAAGTTTTTTTCGTTTTTTATTTTATATTATATATTTATCTGTAAAACATTTTATTAAGGTATTTTTTAAGATATTAATAAATAATATATGTTATTCAAAGAAGTAGTTCTTTTTGGAAGGGGTGGTGGCC
>PWLL01000110.1 GCA_003559395.1 Candidatus Iainarchaeum sp.
CATGAAACAAGCATTCCCGGCCTCGATGACCTATGCTTTAAGGCCGCCAACGGAAACTGAACAATGACAAACCATCGATTGAGCCGTTTGAAACCAGGCCTTCGGGAGAGCGCGATCCTGCGCCATCCCGGATGACGACCATGCGAGCCATCGTCCAGGATCGATACGGGGCACCCGACAAGGTCCTGCATCTGCGCGAAGTCGACATCCCGACACCCGCTCCGGACGAGGTCCTCGTTCGGGTAAGAGCCGCCTCGGTCAACCCCGACGTATGGCATGCCGTCACCGGCTACCCCCGCCTGATGAGACTCATGGGCGCCGGCCTGAGAAGACAGAAACAAGCGATCCCCGGCCTGGACATGGCCGGCGAAGTGACCGCCGTTGGACAGGCCGTGACGGACTTTCGCCCCGGCGATGCGGTGTTCGGTGAAACCCACGACCGAATCCAATGGGTCAACGGCGGGGCCTACGCCGAATACGTCTGCGTGCCGCAACAGGTATTGGCGCTCAAACCCGAAGGCATCACCTTCGAGCAGGCGGCATCGGTGCCCACCGCCGGGATCATAGCCCTGGTCAATCTCCGCAAGAACCTATGGACAGAGCCGGGTCAGCGCATCGTGATCAACGGCGCCGCCGGCGGCGTGGGCAGCATCGCCATTCAAATGGCAAAAGCGAACGGCGCCTTTGTTATCGGCGTGGATCACAGCAGCAAACTCGACTACATGCGATCCCTGGGTACCGACAAGGTCATCGACTACACGCAAGACAACGTCATCGAGCTCGAAAAAGACATCGATCTCATCATCGATGTCGCCTCCACCCTCCCGCTCTCTGATTGCAAACGCATCCTCAAGCCCGATGGCGCAATCATCATCATCGGCCACGATCACTACGGCGCCAAAGGCCACCGAACCCTGGGTGGGATCCCCTACTTTCTCGGCCTCATGCTGTGGGCACGATTCGACCGCCACCTGCCCTGGCCCTCATTCGAGGTCATCGAAAAACGCGATGCCATGGTGATTCTTCGTGGCATGCTCGAGGCGGGGACATTGACTCCGGTCGTGGCCAGGACCTTCCCCTTGTCAGAGGTACCCCAGGCGATTGAATACCTGCAGGCAGGCCAGTCAGCTGGCCGTATCGTCATCGTGCCCTGAATCAGCAATATTGCCCGCTCGATTCGGGCCGTCAGTATCGTGGCTTCACCCACCCCGAGCGCTGAAAATTCACCTCAGTGCATGCAGCATTTCTTGAACTTCTTGCCGCTGCCACAAGGACAAGGCTCATTACGCCCCACCCGCGGGCCTTCACGGCGAACCGTACCCTGGGGCCGGGCAGCTGCCGCGGGCATGAACTCCTCCCGGCGCTTCAGCCAGTAGGCATGCAGACCCTGGGCACTGGGGCCGATCTTCGCCTGCATTTTCTCCAGATCCGCTGTCGGCAGATCATGCGCCGGCCAACCCGCTTGTTCGGTAAAGGCCATGATCGGCGCCAGCAAACGCTTGACCTCCTCGCCCCCCTTGCGCCAGTTGGCGGCGTCCAGACTCATGCCCCTGAGATATCCTTCACACCATTCATCCACAATGGTGTAAACCTTCCCCTCCACCTCACGCTCGAAGAAGATCGGTTCGAATATATCCGTCTGCCCCATAAGGCAGTCGGATACATTATTCATATGCCGCATGACAAGCCCCGTCACTTCCTGGGCCTCTTCCATGCTGTTCCAGATAGGCTGCTCATCCCCCCAGATAGCCGCCAGCCACCGAGACGGCATGATCATCGCCGGCCCACTCACGATGGCCGTGAGAAACCCATCCAGCCCCGGAACGGTCAACACCCCTTCATCCCGATCAGGATCCGGCTCTTGGGCATCAAGCTCCTCCTCGGACAGTCCGCGATAGAGCAGAAAGTCCCCCAGTTGATCCAACTCCGCCTGACTCAGGCCTTCTGATGCCTGCTGCATAATGACCGTTCTCCTGTCACAAGAAATATTCATCGTCCCTGTGTTTTCAGACCATCCCAGTCTGCACCGTGGAAGTCACGGATCAGCTCACATCCCATTATCTGATTCTACATGGCGCTTGAGGCGATGGGCACGCAGACCAAGCACCTGACGCGTGGGGGAAGGAATCGCCGGAAACCGCTGCATCGGCGGCACCGCCGCCAGCACCACCGGCACCGGCCCGCAGCGCCGGCGCAAGGCGTCCACCAGCCGGGTCAGATCCCGCCGCCAGCGCCGCGGCCCGTGAAAACGCAGGGTGTCGTTCACCCCCAGCACCAGCACAGCCAGGTCGGCCTCCACATCCTCGGCCGATTCCAGCAGCCGCACACGCGCCGAATGCGCCGTGGCCCCATTCCGCCCCAACACCCGCCAAGCCACCGCCTGCCCGCTCAATGCCGCCACCGTCTCCGCCGTCCACCGCGCCAGCCCCCGCGCCTGATCCGTCGCCCCCACCCCGGCGGCCGTCGACTCCCCCACCACCAGCAGCCGAAGCACCGGCCCCTCGCCGTCCACGCGCCCGGAACGCGCACCCGGCGCCTCCCCCAAGCGCGGCACCGTCAAACGCAAGTAAGCGCCCTGCAAGACAACCACCGGCAACAGCAGCCAACTGGCCTGCGCAGCAAACGACACCGACATCCGTCGAAACCTATCCCGCATCGAAACCCTCTCCCGGACGGTCAGAATTGTTCCAGTATCACCCGCGCAGCAGACACCTGCCCAGCGAGTAAACCTTCAAGACCAGCGAAGAACGCATCATCAACTGGTGGGAACAGAGATACTGCGGGGAAACAAAGCCGCTACTCGCAGAGCGCTTTCACGACGAAGCACGGGCAACCCTACCCGCGCCTGAACCGACACACAACGACTCTCTGATACAGAAATTCGATGCGGTCAATCTCAGGCGGATACGGTTGAGGCAGGATCAGCAGGTGTCGGAGTGGTCCAGCCCAGGATAGACTCCAGGTTCTCACCCTTGGCACAAAGCCATTAAGCGCGGTCGGCGCCTCCGTTTCCAGCATGTGATCGATAGGCCCTCACAAATCAGCGAGGCTGCCATCGGTTAATGACTGCCTCAGGAATACAGGCGGTGCAATGCCTCGAGCTGCTCAAGAAGACCGGGAATATCGTCCTGGATAATACTCCAAACAATATCGTCATCAATCCCGAGGTAAGCGTGGATGAGTCGATTTCTGGTCGCAATGATCTTTCGCCAGGGCACTTCCGGATGATTCATCTTGATTTCGTCCGGAATCCGAGTCGCAGCCTCACCAATCAATTCCAGATTACGCAGCGTTGCATCGTAGGTCAGACCGTCCGACAAGAAGTCGGCCTGACTCTTACCCTCGGTATAAAGGAGCACCTTCC
>PWLL01000115.1 GCA_003559395.1 Candidatus Iainarchaeum sp.
ATAAACTAAACAAAAACAAAAATAATTTAATTTATATACCTTTCTATACTACTATATATTTATACTTATATTAAATAATCACTTTTTTTAAAAAATATAACAAATAACAATAGTGATTTTTATTAAAAAAACAAAACAAGGTGAATTTTATGGGAGTTAGACCAGGCCGTTGCTACTGTAAAAATGTAAATAAAAGAGCATATACAAGAGTAGCAAAAAAAGTACACAAGAAAAATTTCGTAGGCGGTGTGCCAGGATTAAAGATAAGACAATTTCATATGGGTCTTGGACAAAGAAACTACACACATGTTGTTCATATAGTAACAACAGACAAAATACAAATAAGAGATAACGCAATAGAATCAGCAAGAATGAGTGTTGTAAGACAACTTAATAAAAAATTAACACAAGCAAACTATTATATGAAAGTAAGAGTCTATCCTCAATTTTTCTTAAGAGAAAATAAACAAGCACAAGGAGCACAAGCAGACCGTATACAACAAGGAATGAGTCAGTGCCCTTTTGGAAAAGTTGTTGGAAGAGCATCAAGAACAAGACCTAATCAAAAAATATTTAGTGTTTTAGTAGATAAAGAAAACACTGAATTTGTAAGAGATCTATTTAAAAAAGCAGGATCTAGATTTCCTTGTAAAATGAAAGTCATCATAGAAGAAAACAAAGAAAACATTAAATCAGTAGGAACAACAAAAAGAAGAAGGAAACTTGTAGAAAAAACAGAAGAAAAAACAGAAGCAGAAAAAACAGAAACAAAAACACCTGCAAAAGATGCAAAAAATACAAAAGATGCAAAAAATACAAAAGATGCAAAAAATACAAAAGATGCAAAAAATACAAAAGATGCAAAAAATAATAAAAAAGATAAGAAGAAATAATCTTCTTTCTTTTTTTAATATTGAAAATATATGTACTTATTTTTACTTGGACGAGATCCAAAACTATCAAAATTAGAAATTGCAATCTATTTTTATAAAAATAATATTAAATATGAAATTCTTGAAGAACAAGACAAATATCTTTTAATAAAAACAAAAATAAATCCTAAAAAAACAATAGAAGAACTTGCAGGAACAACAAAAATAATAGAAATGTATCAACAATCAAAAGAAATAGATATTAAATTTTTAGACAAAATAGAATATAATAAACATAAATTTAATTTTAGCTTTTCTTCAATAAATCTTCCAAAAGAAGAAGTGCTGTATATAGAAAACCTTTTGAAAGACTATTTTAAAAAAGAAAAAACAAAAGCAGTTTATAAAAAACCAAAAAAACATACCAAAAACGAAAAAAACTATATAGTAAATCCAAATAACTACTACTCATGGAAACTATATGAAGGCTTTGAGTTGTTTATACTTTTTTTAAATAAAAACTATTATTTTGGACTAACAAAAGCATGCTTTAATCCAAAAGAAAATATCTATAAAGACAAACATATGCCAAAAAGAAAAAACCTTTATTCAACATCATTAAGAATAGCAGATATTATGATTAATCTTCTAGGTTGTACAAACAAAACAACAATTGTGGACCCTTTTTGTGGAACAGGAACCTTTCTTGTTGAAGCACTTTTAAAAGGACACGATGTTATAGGCATAGACCAAGAAAAACAAATGTGTAGATACGCAAAAGAAAATATTGAATGGATAAAAGAAAATATTGGAAAATATCAAATAATTTGTGGAGATTCAGGAAAAATAAAATTTAAAGCAGATTGTGCTGTTTTTGAACCATATATGGGACCTTTCTTAAAAAAAATGCCATCCGAAAAAAAAGCAAGAAAAACAGTAAAAAATCTAGAAAAGATATATTATTTTGTATTTAGAAATCTTTCTAAAAATCTTAAGAAAAAAGCAAAAGTTGTTTGTATCTTGCCAGAAATTCCAAAATATGAAGGAAGTATAAAAATATCAACCAGAGTTTTTTATGAAAATGGATTTAAGTTAGAAAATGTTCAAAAATACTCAAACATGAAACTAGAAAATCCAATAACATATGACACACCAGATGGCTCGAGAATAATAAGAAAGATATACTTGCTAGAAAAAAGATAAAAGGAGAGAGAAAATATGGAAAGAAGCTTGATAATTTTTAAACCAGATGCTCTAAATAGAGGACTTGTTGGAACAATCTTAAATAGATTTGAAAGAAAAGGATTGAAATTAGTGGGGATGAAGATGATACATTTAGATGATGATCTTCTATGTGATCACTATTCACACCATAAAGAAAAACCATTTTTTGAAAGACTTGCAAAATTTATGAAAAGTGCACCATCAATTGTTGGTGTTGTAGAAGGAAACAACGCAATTAGTGTTGTAAGAGATCTTGTAGGAGAAACAAAAGGCTATGATGCAAGAGCTGGAACCATAAGAGGAGACTTTTCTTTAAGTGGACAATGTAATGTTATACATGCATCAGATTCTGTAGTAAGTGCAGATATAGAAATAGTAAGATTTTTTAAAGATCATGAACTGTTTGATTATGAAAAAGTAGATCTTAACTATGTATATGCAGAAGACGAAATATAAACTACAAAAAAAATAAGCAAAAAACTTATAATTGATAGAGATAATATGTTTCTCTTATGAAATATATTGTCTTTCTTTTTTTATTGTTGTTAATAAGTAACGCGTATGGTTTAGAATATCCTAGAATGATAGAACAAGAAGGCTCTTTTATAGACTTAGAAGAAATATCCTTAGATTATCTTCTTATATCTGATGAGAATGGGACAACTATTACAGAAGATAACTTTAAGAACAAGATAGATGGTAATAGCTTTGAAATGTATATAGACGAAGTAGATTTTAGAGAGCTTGGGTATAGTTATAACGAAGACGTTAACGAGTTAAGATATAAAGAAATTGTTTATGAAGAAGCAGAAAACAAAATAAATGTTCAGAAAGTATATGATTTTGTTTTTGATATAGATATTAATGGTTTTTATATATATGATGATTATTATTTTCTTATATCAGATAATAACTTTTTATTATATGAGTATGAAGAAAAAGAATTTTTGTTAAGAGAAAATGTTGATACTAATCATCTTGTAAACGATATAGAAGTTATTGATTATAATGGATCTGTTTATGTTTTTTTAGCAAACGAAGGAAAAGGTATAAGTATTTATGAGTTTTTTGATGTTAATAATAGTTTTTCTTTTGTAAGAGAAGTTGTTTATGGAAATAGTTTTTTAGCAAAGAAGTTATTGTCTTTTGAGTTAGAAGGAGAAGAGTTTGTTTTTTCTGTGCAAGAAACCTATATTGATGGTATTGGTTTTCTGAAAACAGCAGTTGTTTATTCTGTGGA
>PWLL01000052.1 GCA_003559395.1 Candidatus Iainarchaeum sp.
AACTGTATATTCTTTTTTAGAGAGATGTTTTTTATTTACAGAAAGAATTTCTTTGGCTTTAGTTGATATGTCTTTATCTTCAAATCTTTTATGTTTAATAATATCTTTTCCTTTATTTTCTGCATAGTTGTTAAACTTTATTTGTTTTGAATATTTTGTTTCTTCTATACATTTATCTATAGTTTCTTTATATTTATCAAGATTAGAAAAATAACAAAACCCTAGTCTATTATTTCTAATAACTCTTACTCCACAACCAAAGCTTTCGTTTTCATTAACAGAGTTTATTTTTTTATTTTCTATAGATATAGAGTTGCTTTTATTTTCTTCTAATCTAAAGTCAAAATAATCAAGTTTTTTTTCTTGTAAGTATTTTTTTATAGTATCTATTTTTTGGTACATAATATATAATATATAATAAATATTTTATAAAGCTATTTTTATTAATTATCTTAATAATTTATTAATTATTTTTATAAAAAATGTTGTTTTTTGGTTAGATTCTATTAACAACAATGTTTTTTAAATAATTGCAACACAGATATATTATAATAATAAATAAATAAAATCTAATAATTGTAAATATATATGAAAAAACAAAAGTATAATTCTCAGTTAAAGAATTCTTTATTGATACACAAGAAGACATCTTTTCTTCATAAGATATATTATACCTTGATTGGTTTTCCAATAATATATGCACACAAGAAGATGTTAAAATATTTAAGCATAGGTATAATTGGAACCATTATTGATTTTTGTATTTTGTTTATATTAACAGATATTTTCAAATTATTTTATTTATTCTCTGTTGTTATTTCTTATACTGTTGGGGTTACTACTAACTTTTTGCTTAATAAGAAATATACCTTTAAATCTAAAACTACCTTAACAAAAACAATAAAAACTTTTAGTTCTTATTATTTAGTTTCCTTATCAAGCTTAGTTCTTATTTTAATGTTTATGAGTTTTTTTGTTGAATTGCTTAATCTACACTATTTTGCTTCATATATGATTATTTGTTTATTAATGGTTTTTTATAGATATAAAGGGCATTCTTTTTGTTTTAAGAAGTTTGAGTAATTTTCATGTATTTTTTTGGTTTAGGTTATATTTTTATATTGTTACATATACTATTTATATATAATATATAAAAAAGAGAAAATATGACTTCCTTAAATAAACTTACACTAAATGTTGGACAACTTCTTGTTGTAAAAACCAAAAAAGATATAGAATATGAAGGTTATCTTCTTAAAAAAACTGAAGATAAGATTACTCTTAAGCTTTTAGACAACAGTTATAATATAGATGTTTTTTTAGAAAACATTAAAGATATTAAAGAAAAACAAGCAAAAATAACTCCAGGAAAACTAGAAAAAAAAACTATTAAAGCATCTAAAGCTCTTCCAAATGTTTTGTTGATTGCAACAGGTGGAACCATTGGTACACATGTTGATTATAACACAGGTGCTGTTTCTATGTCTAGGTCTCCTGAGGAGATTATCTCTGTTGTTCCTGATGTTGACAAATATATAAACCTAAAAGAAATAGTGTCTGTTTCTACAAAAGGAAGTGAAGATATTTATTATAAAGACTGGCAAACAATTTCAAAAGCAGTTTATGATGGATTGTTAGATAACTCTATTGATGGAATAATTATAAGTCATGGAACAGATACTTTGGCTTATACAGGTGCAGCAATATCATTAATGTTAGAAAATGTAAATAAACCTGTTTTGTTAATAGGTGCTCAAAAATCTCCAGACAGAGCAAGCTTTGATGGGTCTTTTAATCTTCTTTGTGCTGCTAAATTTATTTCTAAAAAAACACCTGGTGTTTTTTCTGTTATGCATGGTTCTATGAATGATGATTTTTGTTCTGTTATACAAGCAACAAAAGTATACAAGCTTCATACTTCTAGAAGAGATGCTTTTAAAGCAATTAATGATTCTCCTGTTGCTAAGATTTTTGAAGATAAATCTATAGAGATAATAAAAGATGTTAAAAAACCTTTAGAAAAACCAAAGCTGTTTAACAACTTTGAAGACAAGACTGGTTTGTTGTTTGTTTATCCTAACCAAGATCCTAAGATACTTGATTGGTATCTAGAAAATAACTATAAAGGGCTTGTTTTAGTAGGCACTGGGCTTGGGCATCTTCCAACTGGTTCTGGTGGTCAAGATAAAGAATTTCCAGAAAATAAAAACTGGTTACCTTATCTTAAAAAAGCAAATGATAAAGGTATGATAATTGTTATGAGTTCTCAGTGTTTGTTTGGAAGAGTTAATAATAAAGTTTATTCTAATTTAAGATATGTTTCTGATGCAGGTGTAGAATATCTTAACTCTCATGATATGCTTTATTTTGTTGCATATATAAAGTTAGCAATTGCTCTTAAAAGATTTACAAAAAAAGAAGAAGTTATTAAATATTTAGAAACAAATGTTTCTGGAGAAATAACAACAAAAGAACTTCCAAAAGATTTTGAAGATTCTTTAAAAAACTTATAAATTTTTGAATGTTTTATGATAAACGAAAACAATATTGATTATAAAAAAATAGGACTGTCTTGTGGTTTAGAAATTCATCAGCAGTTAGATACTAATAAACTTTTTTGTAATTGTAAGTCTTTTATTATAAAAGATGATACTAACCCAGATAAGATTATCAAAAGAAAACTATTTGCAAGATCTTCAGAATCTGGAGAAAAGGATTTTTCTGCACATATGGAACAAAGAAAAAATAAAACTTTTGTTTATAGTTTTTATAATAGTTGTAATTGTTTAGTAGAAACAGACTCACAACCACCATTAGAAATTAATAAAGATGCTTTAAACATAGCAATGGTTGTTTCTTTACTTACCAATTCTTCTTTTGTAGATGCTGGTCATGTTATGAGAAAGCAGGTAATAGATGGTTCAAATGTTTCTGGTTTTCAAAGAACTTTAATGGTTTCTACAGATGGTTTTCTTGACTTTGATTTTGGAAAAGTAAGAGTAAATAAAATACTTTTAGAAGAAGATTCTGCAAGGCCTATAAAAAAAACAGACAAAGAAACTTATTTTTCTTTAGATAGACAAGGTACTCCATTAATAGAGCTTGTTGTTTGGCATGACATACACACCCCTGAAGATGTGAAGAAAGTTGCACTAAATATAGGACAACTTTTTAGAAGAACCTGTCAAACCAAAAGAGGGTTAGGTTCAATAAGACAAGATGTAAACATTTCTATAAAAGATGGTGCAAGAGTAGAGATAAAAGGAACTCAAGATCTAGATCTTATCCCTATTGTTGTTAA
>PWLL01000063.1 GCA_003559395.1 Candidatus Iainarchaeum sp.
GTTGCCAGGCCGCATCGAGTGGCAGGCCGGGGCAGCGCAGCCCGGCCCACAGCTCGTGGCCATCAGCTATCCTGCCGGCGCCAGTCATCGAGGGCTATCACGTTCTCGCGGCCCAGCCGCAGCCGACGTTCGCCATCGCCGCCGCGCAGCAGCACCAGCTCCGGGCCCGGTTGAATGGCCAGGCGCAGGGTCGCCAGCGACGGCGGGGGCTGCTGCCCCGGCGCGTAGCTGACAAACACCGGCGCCTCGCCGTTTTCGGCAGCCAGCTGCAGGCGCCGAATGGCGCGCGGGTCGATCCGGCCGCGCGGATGCCAGAGCACGATCGCCCCGCACAAACCGCTTTTCAGGCCCTGCTCGGCCGCCCACAACGCCTGTTCGGAAGCGCGAACGATGACCAGATGGTCGAGCGCCAGGCCGGCTCGACACAGCGACTGGGGGCAGGGGACCAGCGGCGGGGCGGCGAACAGCACCGGACGCTCCCGACGCGTCTGCTCAGCCAGCAGCGGCAGCAGCAGATCGAGTTCGCCGAGCCCGAAATGCGCCGGCAGCAGTTCGATCAGCCGTCCACGCGGCCAGCCGCCGGATGGCAGCCAGGCATCCAGCTCGTCCCGGCCGGTGCCGAGCGCTTCCGGTACCGGCCGATGCCGCCCGCGCCACAGGTCGGCACGTGCATCGAGCAGGTCTTCAAGTGATTGACTGGACTGGATTTCCTGCATTCCGGGCGCTCGGGCGGGTTCGGATGACTGATGATTTGTTCGGGCCCGCACGAGGCGGGACGGGAAACTATATTAAAATACAGCTCTCTCAGACAGTGAGAATATTTTTTCACTGCCGCCGGGTGACCGTTGACGGCCAGAAATCGCCTGAAATCGCCCGAATCGAAGGACAATGCTGCGGATTTCGATGTTTGTCATGAAAGTGTGAGTAGAGCTTGGTATCTTATTGATCATCAGCTTGGGGCAACGCGAGCGCGGCCGACACATCGGGTGCTCGCGACATGGTGTGTCTATAACCTGAGGCACGTACTCGAGCCTGCTATAGAAGACCCGCCTCTAAACAAGGCCTTTTTTCAAAATCTTTAAGGAGAATCAGCCATCAATACGCCAGTCAAAGCTCCAACCCAGGACTTCGGGAAAGACCCGGTCAATGTCCGCGATACGGATCACTACCAGAAAGAATATGTCCACCGCTTTGTCGACAAGTGGGACGAACTGATCGATTGGGATGCGCGTTTTGCCAGCGAAGGTGATTTTTTCATTCGCATGCTGAAAGAACGCGGCGCCAAGCGCATTCTGGATGTCGCTACCGGCACCGGTTTCCATTCGGTGCGGCTTCTCGAAGCCGGCTTCGAAGTCTGCAGCGTCGATGGCTCAGCGGAAATGCTGGCCAAGGCATTCGAGAACGGTCGCAAGCGCGGTCATATCCTGCGTACCATCCAGGCTGACTGGCGCTGGCTCAACCGCGACGTGCATGCCGCCTATGACGCTGTCATCTGCCTCGGCAACTCGTTCACCCACCTGTTCAGCGAGCACGACCGGCGCAAGACCCTGGCCGAGTTCTATGCCGTGCTCAAGCACGACGGCTGCCTGATTCTCGATCAGCGTAACTACGACGCCATGATCGACCATGGCTTCTCGTCGAAGCACAAGTTCTACTACTGTGGCGAAACGGTCAGTGCCGAGCCCGAACACGTCGACGAAGGCCTGGCGCGGTTCCGCTACACCTTCCCGGATGAGTCGGTCTATCACCTCAACATGTTCCCGCTGCGCCGCGACTACACGCGCCGCCTGATGCAGGAAGTCGGATTCCAGAAGGTGTCGACCTACGGCGATTTCGAAGACGACGCCAGCAAGAAGACCGAGGACCCGGACTTCTTCATCCACGTCGCCGAGAAGAAGTACAGCTCGGACGAGGACCCGACGCTCGACGTTTCCAAAGACGAAAACCTCAGCAAGGATTCCTGATGAGCGCAGAAACCTATTCGGATGTCGTGCAGACCGCGCGCGACTACTACAACAGCGAAGACGCGGATAACTTCTACTTCCATATCTGGGGTGGTGAAGACATCCACATCGGCCTGTACAAGGACGACGAGGAGCCGATCGCCGATGCCAGCCGCCGGACCGTGGCGCGCATGGCCGAGCTGCTCGGCGACCTCGACAGCAGCCACAAGGTGCTCGATCTGGGTGCCGGCTACGGTGGCTCGATGCGTTACCTGGCCGAGAAGTTCGGCTGCCACTGTGTGGCGCTCAACCTCAGCGAAGTCGAAAACGAGCGCGACCGGCAGAAGAACCGCGAGCAGGGGCTGGACAAGCTGATCGACGTGGTCGATGGCGATTTCACCAACCTCGACTACGCCGACGAGAGCTTCGACGTGATCTGGTCCCAGGATGCCTTCCTGCATTCCGGTGACCGGGCCCGTGTGTGCGCCGAAGCCGCCCGCGTGCTCAAGCCCGGCGGCCTGATGGTGTTCACCGACCCGATGCAGGCCGACGACGCACCGACCGAGCCGCTCCAGCCGATCTATGACCGGATTCACCTGGACTCGCTGGGCTCCCCGGGCTTT
This sequence comes from Candidatus Iainarchaeum sp., assembly GCA_003559395.1. Classification (GTDB taxonomy): domain Archaea; phylum Iainarchaeota; class Iainarchaeia; order Iainarchaeales; family CSSED10-239; genus CSSED10-239. The sequence goes on from PWLL01000063.1 coordinate 2,567, forward strand.
TACCGGGAGACCCTCGGCAAGCTCGGGCTGGAGGAAGTCACGTTCGACAACCACGCCGAACAACTGCCGCGCCATTACGGCCGCGTGCGCCGCGAGCTGATCAATTCCGAAAGCAAGCTGCTCGAGCACGGCGTCAGCGCCGAGTATGTCGAGCGCATGAAAAACGGCCTTCAGCACTGGGTCGATGGCGGCCACAAGGGTTACCTGACCTGGGGAATCTTCGTTTTCCGCAAGTCGGCCTGACCCTGACGGCAGCCGATCCGGTCAGCGAAAACGCGCGCCGGATCTCCTGTCCCCGGCCCGGTGGTGCCCCGCTGCACCACCGGGCCGTTTTGTTCCCAGTGGCCCACTAGCCGGTAGTCGCCAGCCGGATTCTGGGGTAGAATGCCCGGCTTCGGTTCTGGCGCGGTTCGAAGCCAGAGCGGTCGAATGGGCTCCTGCTGTGGAATGTGACCGGCACTTCTTTCAGCCCGCTGCGCGGTCTGAAAACCGCTCCGTTCACATGATTGGTTCATGAGGCTCGCCCATGTGCCGCATCATGTTCTGGAGCGGGTAGTTACAATAGAAACGATTTAGGAGAGGTGCCAGAGCGGTCGAATGGGCTCCTGCTGTGGAATGTGACCGGCACTTCTTTCAGCCCGCTACGCGGTCTGAAAACCGCTCCGGTCACATGATTGATTCATGAGGCTCGCCCGCGAGTTGAGCAGAGATTGCGTAAGATTAGAATGTAGTGCCAGAGTTTAGGAGAGGTGCCA
>PWLL01000112.1 GCA_003559395.1 Candidatus Iainarchaeum sp.
ATAATAACTATTCAAAAAACAAACTATTCTACACACCAATCAATCCAGACATCTTTGAATATGTTGATACAGAATATAAAATAGATGGACCAATCAATTTTGGTGATCATAGAATTGTTCAAAGAATAGAACCCTCAGAAACCTTCTTTGTAGATTTATATACTACTATGTCTGTTAAAAGACAATGGGATAAGATGCAAGAAGGATATATCTTTAAGATAGAAGAAGATAGGGCTTCAAATAAAGATAGATTTACTTTTACAGATGTTAGACCACTTCATTCATTGTTTAACACAAGAGTCTTAAATTATAGACTACCAAACAACTATCAAGATACACAAAGAAAGATAGGCGCAACAGAGCGTAGAGGAAATTATAGTTATTCAAATAATAGAAACACACTACAACTAAACTCATCAGAAAAATTTATAAAAACTTTCTTTGTAACAAACACAAGTACTAGAAATACAGAGTTTATTTTTTCAGAAAAACCAACCATAAATGTTGATTTAGATATTACAAGATCAAGAAATGATGATTATATAGTTACTATAGATCATCCGTTTGATAGTTATATAAGATCATTAGATACAAAAATGTACGATAATATAGGATCTATGATAAAAAGTATAGAAAATAACAACATTTGTTTTTACACAACAGAAGAAGAAATAAAGATCTGGACAAATCCAGATTTTTCTTTAAAATATAGCAGATCAAAAAAATAGTTAAATTTATATATTGTTAATAAGATATAATATTTAACAAGAACATATGGAGTTTTAAACATGTCTCTAAAAAAAATATATTATAATATAGAAAACAAATATTATGAGTTTGTAGAAAAAACAGGACTTTATAAAATAACAGACAAAATAGATAAGTTTATGCCATCAATGATATTTTTCATATTGTTGATTATTGCTGTTATTGCAGGACTAATATTATTAATCCCTTTTGCACCAAGTCCAGACCAAAACGAAATTGTTTTTTCTGTAAAGTCTGTTACTGACCAACCTCTTTCAGGAGTGCCTTTATTAATAATTACTGACTTTGGCAAAGAGCATTCTTTATTAACAAATGATAGAGGAGAAGTATCTATCTTTTTACCAAGAAACACAACCTATGAAGTTTTTGTTGACTATGAAGCCTATGGTTATGAAGACTTTTCACAAACTTATTTTTCAGATAGAAGATATGAAGAAAAAACTATTGTTTTAGAACTTAAAGAAGACCCAACAGAATATGTTGATTATCAATTTCAAGTTGTAGATGGATCTAACCAAACAATTCCTTCAGGAACTGCATATTTTTCTTGTGAAGAAGGTGGCTTAGCTCCAGAACCAAAAACTATACAAAATGGAAATGTTAATGTTAGTGCTGAAAGAGAATGTACTCTTGTGGCAACTGTAAGATCTAATGGTTATCATGACGCCTCAAACAGACCAATAACCTCATCAACAACAACTATTACTTTAAACCAAACTGGTCATTTTGAGTCTACTTATGATGTTGATATTTATGTAAAAGATACAACCAATGAAGGAGTATCAAACATAAAAGTAACTGCCTATAAAGAACATGTTATTTCACAAACAACATGTATAACAGACGAAAGCGGACACTGTAAACTAGAAGAACTACCTTCTGCAAGTTATGATATTAGAACTTCAGATAATAGATCTCCTCAAGAATATTCTTCAACAACAACACAGATAAGTAATTTATCAAGTAACACAACAAGAAATCTTACTGTTACAAGAGATGTAACAGGATATATTTTAGTAAAAGTAAATGATCACACAAACAAACCTTTAAAAGATGCTTTTGTTGAACTAAAAATAGATGACCAATCTTTATCAGAAGGATATACTTTAGAAGATGGAACTCATTTGTTTTCTGTATCAAATAATAATCTTAATTATAGAGTTGTTGTAGATGTAGAAAGACATCTTATTACATCAAAACCAGCAATTCCTGTTGAGGATGTGCCAACAACTCCAACAGTAGAGTTTGATTTAGAACAAGTTACTGAACACACTGCAAAACCATTAGATATACAAGTTGTAAGTCATGATGGAAGAGGACAACCAAACGCAAGAATTGTTTTATATAATGCAGAGAGTGGTTTGTTAACAGATTATGGTTATGAAAAAACAAACTATGATGGAAATGCAACTTTTTCAAGAGTAAGAAACGGAACCTATTATGCAAGAGCTTTTAAAGGAAGTTCAACAGGCACTTCACAAGAGTTTGAGTTTGATGTAAGAACTTCACAAACAATAGATCCAATAATTATTCCAATGGATATAAGTAAAGGTTTGTTTAATGTTTCTGTTGTTGATCGAGATGGAGATCCTGTACCAAATGCAACGGTTAGTATATATGATATTTTTAGTGAATATGAGCAACCACTTGCAAGAGAACTAACAAACTCACAAGGCAGATATTCTGTTGAGCTTGATGCAGACCAATTGTTATATGTTGTTGTAGAAGATGATTTTGGAAATCTTGGTTCAACACAATCAGAATATGCATATCTTCAACCAGATGGCACAAATCTAGAAGTTACCTTATATCCAGAAAGAGGAGCACATTCTCTACCAGAACTTAAGTTTAATGGTGTTTTTAGAGATGATCTTTTAATAAGAGATAGTGTCAAAGCAGGAGAAGAATATCAAGCAAGATTTACATTGTTTGTTCCTCAAGATAGATCCGGAGATGATAGATTTGAAAGAGTTGGAGCCATAATTAGCACTGGTAGTAGAGGTTATCTAGAAAATGAATCTTTTTATATAAAAGAAATAAATATTGCTGGCCCACCAGAAACAACAGTTACAAAAAAATATATTACTTATAAAAACCAACCAGGAGAAGATTCAGCAGAAGATTATTTAACAGATGCTTTTGAAGATTCAAAAACAGAAGATGATGCCAAGTGGCTTTTATCAACAATACAAAGAAATGATTCTGTGTATCATTCAGCATATGAGATTGTTGTAACTTTAAAGATACGAGAAAGTGCTGCTTTTGGAGAAGAATTGCCAATAAACTTTGTTGGGTTTGGAGAAAGAGATGGTGGCGAGTATGAAATATTTTTTAGAGATTACCCACAAACAGTAGATGAAATAACAATTAATGAACTTAATGAAAGAAGATTAAGTATAGGAGATGAAACTTCTTGTGATGATAACTTTTGTTTTAATATGATTATTACTGATACACATCAAGATTTAAGAACAGATGTTATTGACAACTATTC
>PWLL01000097.1 GCA_003559395.1 Candidatus Iainarchaeum sp.
AAAGAAACTTTAGAAAGGTGATAAATATAAACTATAAATTTTTATTTTTATTTTTAGGATTAATACTTTTGTTGAGTCCTATACATGCTAATTACACAATCTCAGATCTACGGATGCCTGACAGAGTTTATGTTGGAGAGGATTTTAATATTTCTGTTTTTGTTTCAAATAATACTCCGGATGTAAATAATATAGATTATAATTATTTTTTAATTAATCCTAATAATCAAATCATTAAACAAGAAGAAAGAACGGTTTCAAACATTTCTGGAAATAATGTAAGAGAAGATGTTCTTGAGTTTGTTTGGGATAATGCAACTGGAGATCAAATAGCACTAGATGTAAATGCCTCAGTAAACAGCTATGTTTTTCAAGTTTATATTGAACCAAATGAGGGTGGTTCTCCTCCTGCAAACTTTAGTAGAAAATATTTTATAGTATCTAATCCTCCAAGAGATATTCCTGTTTCTGATATGCCAATAATTTTGTCTTTTGTTTTTTTGATAGTTGTTGTTTTTATGTTTAGTTATAAATCAAAGAAAAAATGAAATAAATATGAATGAAGAAATTTTAAAAAAATTAAAAGATGCAGGAAAAATAAATCATGCAGTTCAAAAGTTTGCAAAAAAAAAAGCAAAGCCAGGCGTTTCTTTATATGATCTTGGATCTTCAATAGATCAGATGATAGAAGAAAAAGGAGCAAAACCTGCATGGCCAACTTGCTTGTCTATAGACTATGAAGCTGCACATAATACTTATTCTAAAGAAGAAGACCTTTCTTTGTCTGAAGAAAATGTTTTAAAAATAGATGTTGGGGTCATGATTGATGGATATATTACAGATTCTGCACAAACAATTATTTTTAATAAAAAACACGAACCTTTAAAAGAAGCAAGTTTAGATGCACTTTTATCTTCAAAAAAACATTTGCAAGAAAATTATAAGTCTGCAAAGATTTCTGATGTAGGAAAGATAATAGAAGAAACAATTACAAAAAAAGGATATAAACCAGTTCAAAATCTTTCAGGTCATTTTTTAGGACAATATAAAACACATGATTTCCCGTCTATACCAAATATCTATACAGATCTTGATCTTAAGTTTATTGATTTTGAAAATAATTTTGCAATAGAACCTTTTGCTTCAACTGGAAGAGGGTTTATAAATGAAGGAAATGTTTTGCGTATCTTTACTTTTTTAGAAGAAAAACCAATCAGAGATAAAAATGCACGAAAGTTAATAGAAGAAGTAAAAGAATATAAGGGCGTTCAGTTTTTAGAAGAATGGGTTGGCAAAGACCTTAGTTCTTTTGAAAGAAAGTTTGCTTTAAGAGAACTTTTAAGAGCAGAAATTATTGAAGGATATCCTGTTTTAGTTGACAATAAAGATAGTTTTGTTTCTCAAGCAGAAAGTACGTTTGTTATTACTAAAGAAGGGCTATTAGATTTGGTGAAGATTGATGAACTTGAATGAAATATTAAACAAAGAAACCTTATTAAAATCGTTTATTGTTTCAATCACTATTTTGTTTTGGATTTATTTTTATGTGATATCAAATGCGGATGTTTTTTCTGTAGTTATTGTTGATCTTGCAACTATAATAAACACTTTCTTTTCAACAAATTTTTTAATATTTATGCTTTTGTTTCCTTTACCTACAGTTCTTTTAACTGTGTTTTCATTAAAAGACAATATAACTTATGTTTTATCTTATTGTTTTTTAAGCGTGTTAATTGCAATTGTTCTTTCTTTAGTTTTGTTTAATATTAGTTTTTTGTTTGTTGTTTTTTTAGCACTATATTTAATCACAAACGCTATTTTAGTTGTTCTTGCAAAACAAAAATTTAATGTTGTTAAAAAACCTTTTACAGTTATTAATTATGTTGGTGCAAAAGCAACTATGTTTTTTTGTATTGTTTTATTTATTATTTTATTTTTAGCAATCGCTCCAGCACAACAACAAAACGCTATAAATTTTCAAGCAGGTATGGTTAATTTGTTTGTTGGTGATGATCTTAGTAGTTGGCTTGGTACCTCTTATAATCTAAGTTATGTTTGTACAAAACAAAATTTTGAACAACTAATAAGATCTCCTCAATTTAAAAATCTTAAACAAAACAACGATTCAACAAGTGTAGCCTTTGTTCAGTTTGTTGAAGGCTATAGTGAAGACTTGTTAGATGGGCGTATGTCAAGATCACAAGCACTTTTGCCAGATCTTACAGCTATTGAGCTTAAAGAGGATGTGTTAAACACACTAAGAGAAATTCCTTTAATGAATTTTATAGAAAAATATTTTGGTATTATCTTTGCAATTTTGATTGTTTCTATTGTTTACGTGTATTTTGTGTTTGCTTTTAGTATATTTAGTTTGTTTTTGTTTTTTTTATTTTTAAAAATAATATATAAAAAAGATGATTTTAAAAAAAGTCCAAAAAACAAACTATCTACAAACAAAACACAAGAAAATAAGAACTTAGAAGAAAAACCATCTAATAAAAATATACCAGAAGATAAAGAAGATGTTTCAAAAGAAGCTTTTGAAGAATATTTTAGTCAAAAAGATGGGCCAAGAAAAGAAATAAAATAATTACTAACCATTAATATATTTAAGATTAATCATGTACAAAAAAATATTTCCAATAATTGTTGTTTTTTGCTTATTTATGATTGTTTCTAATATTTATTGCTTATCTATATTAGATGCACAAAATATTGCAAGAGAATATAATTTAGAAAACGAGTTTATAGACTCTAGAGTTTTTCAGATAAATTGTGAGGACCAACATTTTTCTGTTGTAAGTGTAGTTAACGCTAGAGTAGAACTGATATTTTTTGTGCCAATTGATCGAGAAAAGAACATCTACACAGAAGATGATAAGACATTAGAAAATATTTTTAAAACAACATCTTTTTTAAGAGAAATAACTAAACAAACACAAGAAAATTATTTGAATGTTACTTTAATTGATTCTATGGATCAATTGATTACTATTCTAAACTCTAAAAAAGCACAACTTAACGGAGTTGTTACTTCAGATTATTCTGAAAATATAACCTTAACAACTAAAGAAACTAGAGAACATCTAGAACAACTGGTTGATTTGTTACGTTCTTTAAGAGAGGGGTCAGATAACGCCTTAAAGAGTCAACAAAACTTCGTAAACGAACCAACTTGTCACAAAACTAGTGGTGTTGTGATTGATTTAAGAGATGCGTTTGTGGGTTATAATGAATTGACATTATATGGTCTTAATTATCAAAATTCAATAAATAAGATAACAGAAGCAATTGTTGCAGAAAAAGAAATTAACGAAACAACTAAAATGATTATTTCTGGATATGTTGCTGCTCCACCAAACTTAAGTAAAGATATAAGTAATATTCAAGAAAGAATTTCTAGTACTCATTTTTTTTATAATGCAATTATTGCTGATTATTCAAAAATAGGAGAAAACAATCCAGCTATAGAAGCAAAAAATAATTTTTTATCAAGACAAAATTATGTAAAAGTAAATACTTTGTTGTATGAAAGAGATTCAGATCTAAAAAACACTTTAGATAACATTGTTCGATTAATTTTAGATGAAACCAGATATCCTTATTGGAAAGATAGACAAACACTAAGTAATCTTGAAGAAAATTACGAAGAAATAAATAATTTAATAGATAGAAAAAGACATTTAGAAGCAATACCTAAAATAAAACTATTAAAATCACAAGCCATAAAGATTGAAAATGAAGGTTTTGTTGATATTTCTGATGTTCAAGAAGGTTATGATTATTATATAGTGTTTGTTGTTATTATTTTGTTAGTTCTTTTATTTCTTCTTCTTAAGAAAAAGAAACCATCTAAAAAAAAGAAATCTAAAAATCAAAAACCTTTAAAAAAATCAAAAGATGTTTTAGATTCTTTTAAAGAAAAAGATCCTTTTAAATAGAGGCGCCAGAAATTTTTATTTGTTCTGGTTTGTTTTCTTCTGGTTTTTTCATTTTTTTAGTATGTAGTGTTTCTTTTGCCTTATATTTGTTTAAAGCTAATTTAAATTCAACATAATCTTTAGGTGTGTCTTTTTCAAGTAATTCATCAATAAATTTCTTTCTTTTGTTTATGGTTTCTAATAGGTCGTTTAACTTTATTCCGTGTTCTCTAGAAATTTCTTTTAATAATTCACTTCTATAGGTTATTGGTAGATCTTTTGTAAACAAATCATCTTTCTTTTTATCTTCTTTTTCATACATACTATAAACTGCATTATATTCTATTTTTCTTTCTTTAACGTTATATTCTCTAATCTCATCAATTTCTTTAATATGTCTTTTTGTTTCACTTGTGCCACTAAATCCAGCAACAAGAACAACATCAAGACTAGTTAACAGAGAAGGTTCTAAGGAAATTGGTGGCGTGATTAATCTGTTTACAAGATCGTTAACGTTTTTTGCGTGGATTGTAGATAAACAACTATGTCCAGATGCCATTCCTTGGAACATAAGAGACATCTCTCTACCTCTAACTTCACCAATTACTAGATAGTCTGGTCTTTGTCTAAAAGACCCTTTTATAAGAGCCTCCATATCTACTTCACCATATTTTTTTCCTTGACTATCTGGAGGTCCAAATCCTGGTCTTGTAACTTGTGGAATCCAATTTTCCATTAAAAGATTAATTTCTCTAGTATCTTCAATAGAAACAACTCTTTGTCCAGCTGGAATAAAAGAACTAATCACATTTAATAAAGTTGTTTTTCCTGCAGCTGTAGGACCAATAACAACTAATGTTTTTTTAAATTCAATGACAGTCCAAAGATAAGATACCATTGTTGGATTTAAGGTTCCACTTTTTATTAAGTCGATTGCAGTCAATGGTTTTTGTGGGAATTTTCTGATAGTAAAGGTTGGCCCTCTTGTAGATACGTTTGAGGTTAGTGTAGCATTTACACGAGATCCGTCTGGTAAAATTGCATCTAATAAAGGGCTTGCATAAGAAACATAACTTTTACTAAGATGTGCCATCTTGATTACAAAATCTTGAAGTTCTTTTTCTGTATCCATTTTTATGTTTGTTGATATATGGCCGTATTTTCTATGTACTATAAACACAGGTATTCCTATACCGTCTCCTTCAATATCCTCAATTAGTGGATCATGCATCAAAGGTTCTATTTTATCAAGACCTTTTATTTGTCTTGCTATATAATAAACAATTTTTGATTTTTGTTCTTTTGTTAGTTTATATTTCTTTTTTTCAAAGAGTTTATTTATTTGGTTAAATAATGATTTTTCTTCATTAACATCTAATAAAGAAATTTTATTAATAAGATCTCTTTTTGTTTCTTTTAGTACGTTTTCTTCTTCTGGAGTTAGTTCTGGTTCTGCAACAACGTATTCTCTTTCTCCATCTTTGGTTCTAATAAATGCGTAAGCAAATCCAGGAATTAACACTTGGTAGTTTTCTGGTTTTAGTTCGTTTGGAAGTTCAAATTTAGGTCCAATTGGTTTTTCAATATATTCTTCTTCTTTAGTTTTTGGTTTTTCTTTTTTAGTTTTATGTGTAAGTCCTAAAATTTCTAAAATGCTTTTTGATTTTTTTTCTTTTTTCTTTGGTTCTGGCTCTATTTTCTTTTTTTTAAGTTCTTTATCAACAGGTATTTTTATTTTTTTTATCTTTGGTTTTATTTCTGATTTTATTTTTGGTATTTTTTCTTCTGCTTTTGCTTTCTTAAAAATATCTATTAAAGATCTTTTTTTAAGATAAAAAGTTTTGTTTCTTGGAAATTCTATATCTTCACAAATGTTACTAAATTGTTTTTCAAAAGAAACCAGTTTTTCAACAATCTTAGTATCTGTTTCTTTTGATTTTAGAAATAGTTTTTCTTTTTTGAGGTCTTTTATTAGATCTGCTTTAGAGGTTTCGTTATTATAATATTTTGTCCACAGATTTTTTTCTTTTTCAGCTCTACTATCCTCTATCTCATATATTTCATGTATTGTATCTATTAGTTTTTTTGTTTTTTGATTGGAGGGAATTTTCATAGAACATCTTAATCCAAATAATTATTTATTCTTTTTTTTCTTCTACAATTTCTGGAGCACCATCTACTTCTGTCTTTTGATTGTATGCTTCTTTAACTTCGTTTAACTTATCACTAATTAGGTTTATAATTTCTGCAAGCTCATCCCATGTCTTTTTTTTGTTATTTCTTATTTCTTCTTCTTTTTTTTGATTTGCTTCAAGCATAGTGGCATATGTAAATTTTGTAATCTCTTCATCTTCTAGTTTTTTTTTAATTTTTTGTAAATCTTGTTTTACTGTTTCTTCTTCAGCTTCAGCCATGTTCATAAGTTCTAGTTTTGCTACAATTCCGTTTGCTTTTTCTTCAATTTCTTTTAAATTGTTTTTTACATTTGTCATAATAAACTACCTCGTATTTTTTTTAATAATCCTATTTTTTGAGTCATATATATTAATATAATAAGAATCTAAATTTTTATACTCGCAATTACATAAATATATGTTCGTATCGTTTATAAACCTTTCTATTTTGGTTATAGAACCATTTTCTATAATTTCACCTCGGATTTCTCCATCTACCATAAAATTACAATCTTTTTTAAGATGATTTGAAACATAATAATAGTTGTTATCAGCAAAGATGCTACAAAGTTCTACATCATGATTGTTTGCTCTTATATAAGTAATAAAAGATTCTTGAAAGTTTTTTATTATTGTTTCATCTTTTTCTTTTACAGAGATTCTTGAAAATTCATTTGTGTAGTTGTTTACTAGGTGGTTTGTTATTGTTTCTTCTTTTGGGATTTCTCTAGACATAATAATAATGCCAGTAACTAAACCAATTGTAATCATAACTATAAGAATAAATGTATATCCTTTTTCTGAAAATATAACCCTCATATTTTTTCCTTAATTATAACCAAACATAACAGATAAAGTCTTGTTTGTATCTGCAAAATAATAATTTACACTTTTTGTGTTTTTATAAGATAATATATCATAATCGTTATATACACAATCTGAAGATATATAATCACAAATTTTTATGGTGTACGCTATATCTAGATAAACATCCAAAAAATCATAAACTTTATTTACATCTTTATTATCTACAAGATTTCTAAAGTTGTCTTGTTGTGCTTTCATGTGTATAATGTCTTTGTTTCTTTCACCTATTGTTAGAGTGCTTTGTTGTGTGTTTAGTTGTATTGCAGAAAACACAAAAATAAACAACATCATCAATGCAATTGTTGCTTCTATAGATTTTGTCATATATTATCATCTAAGCATTCCTTGTACAAGATTTTCTACAATCAACTGATATTTTTCTCCATCTCTTATATTTAAATATTCAGGAGGAATTGCATAGTATGCGACTCTGTTTGAATTACTTGTAACGATTGCAGGAAATATATCTCCATATCCTTTATTTTTTTCATCAATAAGATTTGATCCAAAGTCTATTTTTAATGGCGTTGGGTTTGGTGCTAATAATCTTACGACTGCATAATCTTCATAAACTAAAAGATTTGGTCTTAGGCCTCGTGTTAGTCTGTGATCTGTATCTGCAATCAGTTTTCCATTACTTATATCTTGACTACAGCTTTTAATTTCACAAAATCTTCCAAGATAATCAACGCCTAAAAAAGCATTAAATCTTATAAGTGTTTTTTCATCAACAACTCTTTCCCAACCACTTCTTTGACCAGTTTCAGGATGCACATAATATTCATCTTGATCTGTTTTTTCTAAACCTGCATCTCCAATCCATATTAATCTTCCTCCTTGGTTTACGTAGGTTATAAAGGTTTGAAGGTTTGTTGTTGAGATTTTTCTTGCACTTGTTACAATTATTAAACTTATGTTGGTTAGTTGATCTGAGCTTAGATAGTTTATGTTGGCTTGTTGAGCTCTTACGTCGCTTATAGTTCTGTCATTTAAGAGACTTAATAAATGATCTCCATCTCCTAGTCCACTATTTTCTGCAGGGTCCGTAAGTATAAGAATACTTGGTTGGTTTCTTCCTGTAATTATTGTTTGTGTGCCCCAGTAGATGTCACACATAAAAGGAGCAGAACTACATCTCATGTTTCCTGTCCATATTAAGGCATACATGGTTATAATCAAAAGTATTACTAAGAAGATTATTCTTCCAAGCCATGCTTTTGAAGATTTCTTTTTTGCACCAAGTTTTTCTAAATCCATAATAAATCTAAATTTTAATAAGAAACAAATATGTAACTCTATAAATATAATATAGGAAAACAATTTATAATTCTTATGGTTTTTTATTTTTGTATGTGTTTTTAATATTTTCTATTCATTAGTATATTTATATCGATTATTAAAAAAATGATTATTTATGAAAATGCAAAAATCTAAAAGCCAAAATTCTGGACCAAGCACAGCTATAGGGATAATGCGATTTAAAGATAGTGATAGAGGAATAAAGATATCTCCTGAGTTAATTGTTGGTTTAGCAATTGCAATTGCTGTTATTGTTTTGTTTTTAAACTCAATGATTTAAGCTAGGTTCTATAAACATCTAATAGCAACTTTGCTTTTTCTAAGATACCTTCTTTTGTCATAAAATAAATGTATCTTATGTAGGTTGGTTCTCTTCTTTTATTTCCAAACTCTATATCTATGTGATTGTTGGTTATTCTTGCATACATGTTGTTAGTATCATTAGAGAACATATCTTCAAGATCTTCATAAAATAATATTTGTTTTTGTTCTTTTGTTACAAAGTATTTTGGAGATGATGTTGAAACTAAAGAAACATCTTTATCATAGTGTACTCTTGTTTTTAATAATAAATCATCTTCACAAGAAGAGATGACTAAGGAGTTGTTGTCATAAGACAAAGTAAGTTCTGTCTCTCCTATTGTGTAGAAGCTGTTGGGGTCTGACTGGTTGTTATATTCTGTTTTTATCCATTCTGGAGAGCGTGCAAGGTTTGAAATTTTTAAAGAATCTATAACTCCATCAAATTGTCTGTTTGCTGTAGGATGATTTCCCATTCTTGAATCACTACCAGGAGTTCCTGCAATAAGGGTTGTTGACCCAAAATCAACCCCATCTTGACTATCATAATTTCCATCTATATAAAAAATTCTTTTGCTGTTTGTATAATCTGTGATACCTACTATATAATACCATTCATCTTCATTAATTGTGCCAATAGATGTAGATATTTGTGAACTGTCACCCACTTCGCTTCTTCCAGAAATTAATATTTCGTTATTTGAGGTTATTCTAAAAGTAAATCCAACAAATGATGAGTTTATATATTCGAACCAGATATAATTTTCGTTAATAAATTCATTTCCTTTTATCCATGCTGAGACCATAATTGCAGAAGTTCCATCTAATATTGAAAGTATGGTATTTTGTCCTAAACTAACATAATCATTACTTCCGTCATACTCTTGAGCTTTTCCAATAACTCCATCTACTTCTGTTGGTTCGTTAACCGCTTTTTTTGTTCCATGACTTTCAAAAGAAGTGCTGTCTTTTATTGTTGTTGCATTATAATCGTCTTTATGCCAAACACCAACATACCTGTTACTCCAAACATTATGTGTTCCATATTCGTGATCTTCTGGATAATCTTCTAAAGAAGGAGAACCATAATAAACATAAAAACTAGTATCTTCATCATATTTAAGAACATCTGCTTTAAACCAGACTTCTCCAGTATTTGCATTTGTATCAATATTTACTATTTCTCTGGGAAGTTCTGTTAAATTTTGATTAGTAATTCTTATATCTCCACCATCATCTTTAACATTTTCAAAAAAAGATTCAGGAAATAAACTTAAATCAAGATATACAGGAAAATCTGTTATATGTGTAGTTCCATCTACTTTTTCTTTATCTATAGTTATTTTTATTCTGTTTTGTATATCTTGTATTTCACAAAAGTTTTCTTCTTGAGTGTTTTCTTTAAATAAAGAAAAAGAAACTGTGTTGTTTTGATCATCTTCTAAAAATATTTTTTTACATGATTTTGTTTCTAGTTTTGTGTCTTCTAAATCTCCTATTGTGTAGAAGCTTAAAGGAGTTGATTGGTTGTTATATTCTGTTTTTATCCAATTGTTTGTTCTTGGAATTGATGACATTCTTGCAAAATCTATACTTCCATTTAAGTAATATGTTTCTAAAGAACCATATCTTCCAAATCTTCTATCTGAAAAAGAACTAGCTAATGTACCTGTTACTTCTTGTTCTCCAACATATGTTCCATTGATATATCCTTTTTTGATAAGCCCATCAAAAGTAAATCCTACGTAATGCCATTCTCCATCAATTAATCCAGTGCCGTGATTTGATACAAATCTACCATCTGTTGTTACTACACCTACTCTTATTCCTCCGGCAGCAGGAATACTTATTTCTAAAGAATGTGGCCCTAAAATTATATGATATCCCCCTGGCGGCACACCATTTGCTTTAAACCATCCAAATGCAGATACTTGAGTATTATATCCTAAATCATTTGGCAAATCAATATAATCGTCTTGCCCATCATATTCTTGTGCTTTTCCAAGAACTCCTTCTACTTCTGTTGGTTCGTCAATTGCTTTTTTTGTACCATGATTTTCAAAAGAAGTACTGTCTTTTATTGTTGTAGCATCATAATCATCTTTATGCCAAACACCAACATACCCGTTACTCCAAACATTATGTGTCCCATAATCGTGATTGTCTGGATAATCTTCTAATAAAGGATTATTAAAATAAACATAAAATATTGTATCTTCATCATACTTAAGAACATCTGCCTTAAACCAAACTTCTCCAGTATTTGTATCTGTATCAATATTTACTATTTCTCTAGGAAGTTCTTTTATATTTTGATTAGTTATTCTTATATCTCCACCATCATCTTTAACATTTTCAAAAAAAGATGCAGGAAATGAACTAAGATCAAGAAATACAGGGAAATCTGTTATATGTGCATTTCCATCTACTTTTGCATGATCAATAGTTA
Source organism: Candidatus Iainarchaeum sp. (assembly GCA_003559395.1). Taxonomy (GTDB): domain Archaea; phylum Iainarchaeota; class Iainarchaeia; order Iainarchaeales; family CSSED10-239; genus CSSED10-239. Next base: position 11,010 of record PWLL01000097.1, read on the forward strand.
TTTTTATTCTGTTGTTTGCTATTAAGTAATCAGAACAATCTTCTTCATTTATTGTTACAGAAAAATCATTAACATCAACAGAAAGATCATCTTCCTTTGATTTATATGTCCAAAACTCTGTAGTTGATGGAAATAAAACACTTCTTAATAAATTGTTTTCATTTCTTATAAAATAGAATGGTTCGTTATCAGTGTTAGTTGTTAATATATTATCATTTGTAAATTCATAATTGATATTTTTATTTATTTTTTTAAGATTTGTATCTATCTTATTTTCATAAATATTAAATTTAAAATGTTCGCCAGAGATTTCTTTTTCTGTATAAAGTATTTCAAAAAAACTATTTACGTCTGATTGGTTGTTATATTCTGTTTTTATCCAATCTTCAGATCTTGCAATAGTTGAAATTCTGGCTTCATCTATTGAACCATTAAAAAACCTAGAGCTTCTTCCACCACCAATTTGAATGTTTCCTGCTTGTGTTAGTTGTTGCCCAGAGTTAATTGACTTTGTTGTTGAAACACCATCAACATATATTTTTTGTTCTTGTGAAGAAATATCAACTGTTCCAACAATATATTGCCATTGTCCTGGAATTGCTGATCCTACTGGTGCTTCTATACTTGACCAGCTTTGTGAAGTTAAATGAACATATAGTCTCCATCTACCATCATCTCTTTCTTGAATTTCCCACCCGTTTGAAGCTCTATCAAATGCATTTTGAATTCCATCTTCTACAACATTCGCTTTTGCCCAAAGACTAACGGTCATTCTTGTATCGTCTATTGTTTCATTACTTGTTACGTATGAACTTGCACCGTCATAGTCTTGTGCTTTTCCAAGAACTCCATCAATTTCGGTTGTGTTTCCTGTTGTTGTGCCATCGTTTTGAGAAGAAGCACTATCTTTTATAGTTGTTGCATTATAATCGTCTTTATGCCATACACCAAAATAATTATTACTCCAAACATTGTGTGTCCCATATTCATGGTCATCTGGATAATCTTCTAATAAAGTATTATTATAATGTATATAAAACGCTGTATCTTCATCATACTTAAGAACATCTGCCTTAAACCAAATCTCTCCTGTTTTTGCAGATGTATCTATACTTACTATTTCTCTTGGAAGTTCAGTAATTCCATCTTCTTTTTTAATTCTTATATCTCCACCATCAGCTCTTACATTTTCAAAAAAAATATTTGGTAATAAACTCAAATCAAAATATACAGGAAAATCTATTATGTCTGAATTTCCACTTACTTTTTCTTTATTTATAACCAGTTTTATTCTATTATCCCATTCAGTAGTTTCTTCATAAAAATCTGATTGTTTATAGATGCTAATTCTATTAACTAAAGAATCATTTTCTAAGGCTTTTATTTTTATTGATCCTTCTTTATTATAACTATATTCTATTTCATGTGTGTTATTGTCATAAGTTAAATAAAAAATATCTTCTTCTGCTTTAAGATTTATCATCTTCCAACCATCATTGTCAATATCTCCAGAAAAAACAGATGTTGTGTATCCGTCATCATTAACAATCATTTCAAGATTGTTATATCTTATTTCTGTTTTTATATAATTGTTAACATCAACATATCCAAAATAAATATCAATATTATTAGAATTATAACTTACTTCTGCATCATACCATAAATT
>PWLL01000028.1 GCA_003559395.1 Candidatus Iainarchaeum sp.
TCCAGTGCCCAAAATCGAGAAGTACCTAATAAATCTAGGCAACGCTCGATAAGGTGTAAATCGCACTTATCTAGACCAAGTGCGGACTCACTGTACTAGAGACATTTAAATTTCAACTCGCACGCGTGAGTGAGTTGGAGGGCTGCATCTAGTGGAGTTGACACGGTGGACCTTTGTTTCAACTCGCACGCGTGAGTGAGTTGGAGGTGTAGTTGTAGACATCGTCTCTTATTGGTTTAAGAGTTTCAACTCGCGCGCGTGAGTGAGTTGGAGGAGCTGGACAACTTGATCCATATTCAATTTCATCTATGTTTCAACTCGCGCGCGTGAGTGAGTCGGAGGTCAGGTGGTGGTAAATTGCGAGTAACAATCTCAATTTCAACCCATACGCGTGAGTGAGTCGGAGGAGGGTATTTGTACATGAGTTTATAGCCTGCTTTAATGTTTCAACTCGCGCGCGTGAGTGAGTCGGAGGCAGGAGACGGGATAGTTTCAGCCCATACGCGTGAGTGAGTAAGGAAAACAAAAATAATTATGGCCCTGTAGAATAACGGTTAGTTCACCAGGCTTTCAACCTGGTAGTGGTGGGTTCAATTCCCCCCAGGGTCACCATAATACAAGGAGGGATTAATTTGAATTTGAAGGAATTAATACTTAAGACCCCATTTGAAAATGTAGCAAAAAAATTTGAAGAACATTATAAAGACTATAAACATATTACAGCAAGACTTGAATTATTATATTCTCACTTAAAGCAAATGCAGCCCGCTGATACCAGAGAACATACTCTCTATGTCGAGGAGTATGTTGAAGAAGGAGAAAAGTTTTACGACGTATTTGCAATATGTGATGAAGTCCACTATAGTTACTCAATGGCGCCACGCAAAGAGTGGCTAAGTTTAGAAGTAGCTAATAATAGTATGCCAGAGGCAGAATTTTTAGCCCACGTACTTTGGGATATGACCTTTTTTGGCCTTACCGATGAGGATATAAATAAACATTTCGAGGAGGAAAGAATTGCATTAATTGAATCATTCGAAGAACCTCATGAATTAGATAGTTAATGATATCATAAAATAAGATCCAAATAGAGAAGGAGAGGACAAATGAGTATTAAAGATGCTATAAAAAAAATAATAGGCAATATAATACCAGCATCAGACACTAACATCGATGACAGAAGATATGAAAACCTACAACAACACTCCACTGTAACGCAACATTTAATTCAAGAATTAATTGATGTTGCAAACTTAAAGGACTCAAAGGCTTACAGTGTGAGTCGAGCAGGAAAATATGCCCACAGGGAGCTTAAAGATATAGCTATATTACTTAGAAAGTATACTGATAACAATAATTACTGGAGGCCAACGGGACAGGGGGAGCAATACTCTCAACTTTTCTGGAAATAAGCAAACTGTGAAGCACTAGGTTAATGAAAAAAAGGAGTGATAAAAGTGGTACATAACCAAATATTAACAGATAGTGAATACAAGAAGATGAAGGATAAGTTAGACCGTATGCAAAAGATAACACATTCAATAGAAAATTACAAAGTGATGCGAAATCGCTTAGAAATTAAAGACAAGGAAGGTATTCAGTTTCACATAGGGGATGCTTGTGCTCTTTTAGGTCCAAATTGCTATCCAGATGAATATGAGGATTTAAGAAGGCATTTCCTTCAATGGTTAGATGACACGATAACAAAATTAGAAACAGAATTTATAGAGCTGAATGGTCTTGCATTGGAGGATTTTAATGAAGTAATATCCCAAATAAAAAGACTAGCACAATTATTAGAGCAATAAGAGGTAAAAAGAGAATGACTTGCAGACGATTTCGATCTTGAATTGATTGAATTGGAGGAAGAAGAATGACTAAATTGGAATTAATTAAGTATTTAGAAGAGTTTAGATTTAAGAGCGGGTTGGGTCCAGTTTCAAGGCAATTAATGAATCAAGATATTGATGACCTTGCAGAATACCTATATCCATTAATGCACAAAGAGCCTTGTGAGGTTTGCAGTAGCGATAAGTACTTAATGGAAAAAGATTTTCTTGATCGCTATATAATTGGCTGGGATTTAGACATGAAAGCTTCTGAATTAAATTTATCAACATGGGTAGTTATGTTTGATACTAGGGGATATCTTAGACTAGCAAGCAAAGATGACCATAATTGCTTAGATAACGGAGAGAGGTATAAAACAAAGCATTGTTTTAATTGCGGTAGAAAATTGGAGGGAGAAGAAGAATGATTGTATTTTGCGACAGAGAGTGCAAGCATAATAACGGCAATTGCTGTACTCAGTCTTGTATATGGATAGATGAAGATGGTAGTTGTGAAGAGTTTGAAGAGCAGGAGGAAGAGGAGGTAGAAGAATGACTAAAAAATCTATACTAACACTTACCAAAAAGGATTTTGAATTACAATTCTTTAGGGCTGGTGGTAAGGGCGGACAGCATCAAAATAAAACTTCTTCTGCTTGCAGGATTATACACAGAGAATCAGGGGCAGTAGGAGAATGCAGAGAGCATAGACATCAAAAACAAAATAAAGAAACTGCATTTGAGAGGCTAGTTGCTACTGATAAGTTTAAGAAATGGCATAAACTGAAATGCTCCGCTATTATGGCAGGTATTTATGATATAGAAAAAATGGCTGAAATGCAGGTAGATGAAGATATGAAGCATATTAAGGTGCAAATAAAGAAAAATGGAAAATGGGTAGATGAAGGATTGGAGGGAGAAAGATAATGGGAGTAGATGATTTTCATGTAAGCGCCAAGTGGGTTGATAGAAAGAAAAGCGGAAGGAGATTGTTGCTAGACCATCCAGAGACTTGTCCTAATTGCAAGTCTGATGAAGTGTATTATGCTAGATTTGACTCTGAGTGCGAAGAGGGTGTATATCATTGCGATTATTGTGGATGGGCTATTGATGCAGGAACAGGAAAATTAATTGATGCAGGGGAGGGAGAAGGAGAATGAATAAAACAAAGTTAAAAGAATATTTACAAGACTTTACATACGAAAGTAAAAGGGGCTTAGGCAAGAGGGGTTTAATGAAGCATCACATAGATGCTCTTACTAATTATTTATATCCATTAATTAATAGTGAAAAAACTCAAGAGCCTTGCTATTATTGCTCACCCGTTGGAGATAGCTGGAAAATAGAAAATTATTGTTCTAAGTGTGGGAGAAAATTTGATGAGGAGGTAGATTAAA
>PWLL01000095.1 GCA_003559395.1 Candidatus Iainarchaeum sp.
CCAATAAGGCTATTTAGAAGATTTAGTTCCTTTTCAAAAAAACAAATGTTTTTTTTAACTTTTTCAAAGTCTACAAAAAAATCCCAAGTATATATTGAGGCTTTTAGATTATTCATAAAATAATCAAAAACTTCTTTTGAGTCATTTAATTTTAGTTTTTTATATGTTTCTAAAAATTCCATATTTACACCTTTTAATAATTAGTAACTAGTACTTCTTTTATTTTTCCTCTATCTTTTCCATTGCAGTTGATCATTCTATTTGCTTCTACAAGATTTATTTTATATTCTTTATATAGGTCTTTGATAAAAGTTGTGTTACTATTACTTAACATTAGCAAGCAACCTTTTTTATCAAGTTTTTCAAACACTTTTTTTAATAGTTTTTGTTCTTTTTCTAAAAAGTTATTTTTTGTATAAGATGTAAAGCTATTTTTACTATCTAATGGATAGTAAGGAGGATCAAAATATATAAAATCATTCTTTTTAGCAACATCTAAGATATTTTCAAAAGAAGTTGCTTTTATGGTTGTATTTTTTAAAAGTTTTGAAGCACATTTTAGTTTTTCTTCTTGAATAATCTCTGGATTTTTATAATTTCCCATAGGCACATTAAATTTATTTTCTGAGTTTACTCTATATAACCCATTAAAGCATGTTTTGTTTAGGTATATAAATCTTGCAGCTTTGTCTGTTATTGTTAAACTATTTGGATTAATTTCTCGTATTTTTAAATAATATTCTTTTTTTTTATGTAAGTGATTTTCTTGATGAACTTTTAGTTTTGTTATTAGTTTTTCAACATCGTCTTTAATAACTTTATAAGTATCAGTCAGTTCTTGGTTAATATCTGATAAAAAAACATTTGAAGGGTTATGTTTTTGAGCAATATAAAAAAAAACAGCTCCGCTTCCTAAAAACGGTTCTATATAGCTATTAATATCTTTAGGAAAATATTCTTTAAATTGATTTATTAGCTGGGTTTTTCCTCCAGCCCATTTTATAAATTTTGGATTTGTTTTTTGCATATTATTATTTATTGTGGTTTGTCTTTAAAAAGGTTTTTTAATTTATGTTGTTTATTCTTTTTATAGTAACATCTAAATATTTTGGTTCTGTGTCAATACCAATATATTTTCGACCATATTTTTTAGATACTACTCCTGTTGTTCCAGAACCGTTAAAAGGATCTAAAACAACATCATCTTTTTTACTTGAAGATAAGATAATTCTTTTTAAAAGCTCTAGTGGTTTTTGAGTTGGATGGTATCCACATGTTTTTTCTTGTTTTGATGTTAGTGGGATTGTCCAAACACTTCTCATTTGTTTTCCTGATTCACTTAACTTATCATTCCATTTTTTCATAAGCTCATAGTTATATTTATGTTTGCTTGTTTTATCTTTTCTAGCCCATATTAAAGTTTCATGACTGTGTGTAAAAAATCTACAACTAAGGTTAGGTGGTGCATTTGGTTTAAACCATGCAATTTCATTAAGGATGTGATAATCTAGTTTTTTAAGACCATACCCAACTTGATAAATATTATGCATTGTTCCTGAAATCCATATTGATCCGTCTTTTTTTAAAATTCTTTTACTTTCTTTTAACCAATTGTAAGTAAATTCAAAATCTTTTTCAAAACCATTTGATTTGTCCCAGTTTGCTTTATTTACTGATACCATCTTTCCAGCCTTACAAGAAAATCCACCATTTGAAAGAAAATATGGTGGGTCTGCGAAGATAAGATCTATTGTGTTTGATGGAATTTCTTTAAGTAGATCTAAACAATCTCCTTTGTATAATGTAAAATCGTCTTTATTAAAGTAGGTCATAATAAATATAAGCATCAATCATTTAAAAACAATATCGGGGGAGGGGTGGTGGCCAGTACAATATGTCTAAAAATCAAACAAACTTATTTGTCAATCTATTTATATATGTTTGTATATATATAAATATGTATAAGTAAAAGAAAATAAAAAAGAAAAATTATGAGCTTAACAAAAACTATAGAAAAAGGAGTTTTACATTATCCAACTCTAAAAACAGTTCTTGGTGTTGAAAATATTTTAAAAGAAGCAAATGCTCCTATAAACAAAGAAGAAATAAAAAGAAGATTAGAAACAAAGATACATCATATGACCTTAAACCTAATTATAGAATATTTAGAAGAAAGTGGAAAAATATTTGTTGGAAAAGAAGGTATACAATGGACCTTTAACGAAGATCCTAAATTTAAAAAGCTTTTTGATAAGGCTGTGCAAGTGAGATGATTTTTTGAAAGTAATAAAAGTGCTTTTTTATAAAAATCAAACAAACCTATTAAAAACAATTTCTAACATATAATATATATTAAAACAAATAAAGATTAAATATGGGCCACTACTCACACTCCGCAATAGAGTCTTTTAAGACATGTCCTCTAAAATATAAGCTTCACTATATAGTAAAACCACCTGTAGAAAAAACAACATCAGTAGAAGCATTTTTAGGTTCTTGTGTACACGATGTTCTTGAAAAACTATATAAAGACCTAAAACATAAAAAACTAAACACTGTAGAAGAACTTCTTAGATTTTATGAAGAAAATTGGTTAAAAAACTTTAAACAAGATGAAATAGAAATAGTAAGAGCAGAATATACTTTTGATAACTACAAAGACTTAGGGAAAAAATACATAAAAGACTATTATCAACAACACTATCCTTTTGAAAAAGGAACTACTTTAGGAATAGAAGAAAAGATTACTCTTAATCTTGAAGACCCATTAACAAAAAAAACATATAATGTTATTGGGTTTATTGATAGACTAACCATGATAACCCCAGACTATTTTGAAATACATGACTATAAGACCAACAACAAACCAAAAACACAACAACAGATAGAAGAAGATAGACAACTTGCTTTATACTCAATAGCTATAAAAAAAATGTTTCCTTCTGTTAAAAAGATTGGCCTAGTTTGGCATTTTTTAGCAGCAAACCTAGAGATGAAAACATCTAAAGAAGATTTTGAGTTACAAGCTTTAGAAAAAGAAATTATTAACGATATAAGAACAATAGAACAAGCCAAAGAAAAAGATGACTTTCCTTTAAAAGAATCTCCTTTGTGTGGATGGTGTGCTTATAAAGAATATTGTCCCGCAAAATCACATAAACAAGCAATAAAGAAAGAAGAAGGTGTTGATGGGTCTAAGCTTGTTGACGAGTATCTTTTGTTAGTA
>PWLL01000035.1 GCA_003559395.1 Candidatus Iainarchaeum sp.
AGAAAGAAAAATTTACTTTTCTTTCTATTAACTGTTTAGCATCTTCTTCTTTATAGTCAGCGATTGTTATGTTAGTAGATGTTGCTTGCTCTAGATTAGATTTGTTTCTTTCTAAAAAATTTTTGTTATCACAAGCTATCTTAAGATCAACTATTTGACTAGGAACTAGTTTTTTATTTTTTCTTTCTGTTTGTATAAGTCTTACAAGCTCACTTACTTCCCACTCTCGTTTATCTTCTTCTGGAATTTCTTTTAAAAGATAAATAAATACTTTTTCTTTTACTTGTTCTTTTTCTGCATCTTTTGTAGGTTCTTCAAAAACAACTTCTTTTACATTTGTCATTTTTTGTAAAGTTTCTTCAAATGTTTTTAGTTGTTCTGCATTTTCTAAAGAGACATATAGTTTAGGCAACACCCATCTTAATCTCAACTTCATTTTTTCTCTTAAAGACAAGGTTGTTTGTATTATCTCTTGAGCAAGATCAAAATCTTTTTCTAAGTTGTTATCAATCATTGTTTCTTGTGATTGTGGGATATCTAAAAGATGTACAGATTCTTGATGATTTTCAAACTTAAGATACATATTTTCTGTAAAATGTGGTGCTATTGGAGATAATAACAACAAAAGTTCTGAAAAGATATGTGCAAGAACATCATTTTTATTTTCTCTTTTTCTTATAAGTTTTATATATATTCTACTAAAATCTTCTAAGATAAAAGTTTCTATTTCTTGTATAAATTTACTAAATAAGCATCCTCTATAACAAACATGTGATTTTTTAAGAAGGTTATTAAATTTAGACAAGATCCATTTATCTTCATTAGTTATGTTTTCTTGTAAGTTAACTGTTTCTGTAAATTTTGGATTTTCTTGATATATTTTTAAAAAATTAAAGATGTTTTCTAAAAGATTAAATATTCTTTTAATTTCTTTAAATTTTTTTTCGTCTATTACTAGATCCATGCCGTTATATTCTTTTGCAAAGTAGTATCTATAATAGTCTATAGAATATTCTTTAAATCTTACATCTAGATCTTTATCATTTCCTAAAGATTTACTTAGCTTTTTTCTATTTACATCTAACACCATTCCATGCAAAGCAACAAACTTAAAAGGGGTTTTATCAAAACAGATAGTAGATGTTATTAGTTGTGAGTTCCACCACCCTCTTACTTGATCAGAGCCTTCTATGTTTATGTTTGGTGGCCAAAAATCATTAAACTTTTGTTTTTCTTTTGGATATTTTAAAGAAGCCCAGCTAGAAACTCCTGAATCAAACCAAACATCAAAAACTTCTGGAACTCTTTTTTTAGTGCCGGTACATTTTTCACATTTGTAGGTTGGTTCATCTATCATTGGTTTATGTAGTTCTATGTTTATATCTAAAGATGACACTTTTTCTTTAAGCTCTTCCACACTTCCAAAAACATCATAATCTTCACAAGAGTCACATTTCCAAATAGGGATAGATGTTCCCCAGTATCTTGATCTTGAGAATGGCCAATCAGATATTGTGTTTAACCAATCATGAAATCTTTCTTTTGCCCATGATGGATACCATGATATTTCTTTTCTGTTTATTTCTATTAATCTTTCTTTAAGATCTGTTATTTTTAAAAACCACTGAGGTAAAGCTATCTGTAACAAAGGAGAAAAGCATCTCCAACAGACAGGATATGCGTGAGTGATTGGTTTTTGATAAAGTAGTTTTTGATTTGTTTTTAAATATTCTATTATTTCTGAGTCTGTGTCTTTCACATGTTGTCCTACAAATTTAACAACCGTCTCATCATATGTTCCATCCATCTTTACAGGACAATAAGGCATTATTTTATTTTCTTGACCTACTTCATAGTCTTCTTTTCCATGTCCTGGTGCACAATGAACTAAGCCAGTTCCATCTTCTAGATGAACATATCTTGGAGACAAAATTATTTTATATGCGTTTTTTTTATTTTCTTCTGGAACGGTTATAAATTCTTGAAGAATTGGTTTATATTCTTTATCTTTAAGATCGCTTCCTAAATATTCTTTTCCAAAAGAATATTCTTCAAAATTAAATTCTTTAATTAATTTTTCTGCAAGTTCTTTTGCAACAATATATTTTTGATTGTTATTTATTATTTCAACATAAGTATATTTAGGGTGTACCATTATAGCTAAATTTGCTGGTAATGTCCATGGGGTCGTCGTCCATACAACATAGTGTGTGTTATTATCTTCTTTACTTTCTACTGCTACAAATATTGATTGATCTGTAAGGTCTTTATGTTCTATCTCATTAAAAGATACAGATGTTTCACATTTAGAACAAACATGAACAGGATATTTTCCATGATATAACAGTCCTTTTTCATATGCTTTTTTAAAAGACCACCAAGCGGTTTTCATATATTCGTTATCAAGTGTTCTATATGGATTTTCAAAGTCCATCCATTGACCAAGATTAAATATCTCTGTACTCATGTCTGAGATATGTTTTGTTGCGAAAAGCTTACATTCTTCTACAAATTTATCTACTCCAAATTTTTCAATATCTTCTTTTGATTTAAGATCATATTTCTTTTGCACTTTCATTTCTACTGGCACACCATGTGTATCAAATCCTGGGGTGTCTAAAACATAATGGTCTTGCATTCTATAGTATCTTATCACAAAATCTTTTAAGATTCTATTCATTGCAGTACCTACATGTAACTTTCCTGTTGCATATGGAGGGCCATCTATAAAATAATAGTTTTTTGATTTTTTTTTTGTTCTTACTTTTTTTGGAATTTCTTTTTCAATCCAATATTTTTTTATGTTTTCTTCTGTTTCATAAGAAAAAAAACTTGTTTCTTCTGACATATTTTTCACAATTGTTTTTTATTTGTTTAATCTTTTTACAATATATTTAACATTGTTTTTTATAATATATAATATATTATATAGTTACAAAACATATAAAAAACAATATATATTAAAACAAATACAAAAAGAAATATACATTAAAACAAATACAAAAAATAGACTTAACTATTAAAAAAGCTTAACAGATTTTCTTGGTTTATTTAATCACTTTCTTTATATGATTGCTTTTTTCTAAGATTATCTTTTTGAATTTCTAATTTTAAATCTGTTAAGGTTGTTTTTTTCTTTTCTGTTACAAAAAAATAAATCGTTGTTGTAAAGTTAGTTAAAAATATTATTAAAAAAGAAATTGGCAAGATTGTTAAAGAATAT
>PWLL01000076.1 GCA_003559395.1 Candidatus Iainarchaeum sp.
GTAGAAATTAGCTTGAAAGTAGAAGACTTATCTTTAGATGAACCTAGAATAGTTACAAAAACTGTAAATGTGTTTTTTGAAGAAGAAGATGATGATGACCAAGATGATGATAGAATATTAACTTGTTCTTCTGGTCCAAACATAATTAATGGAGAAATAAATAATTTAGAACAATTATATTGTGTTCGTGAACATCTTGAAGAAGAATTTGTACTTATGAGAGATTTGAATTTTAATGATTCTGATAGTTATTTTGGATCATTAAAATCAGAATGGATAACAGATGAAGGTTGGAACCCAATAGGAGGATATTATATCCCAGGAGGTCAATCTTGGGAAGAAGCAAATCCTTTTAATGGTATTTTTGATGGTCAAGGATATGCAATAAGTAATTTGTACATTAATCGTCCATCACAAGAAAGGCATACTACTCCTCAAGGATTATTTGGTCTTTTAGGGTCTACAGGAAATGTAAAAAATATAAATTTAAAACACGTTTCTATTATAGGACACACATATGTTGGTGGTCTTGTTGGGTATAATGAAGGAGAAATAGATCAAGCATCTATGTTTGGAGAAATAACTGGTGTAAATTATGTTGGTGGTCTTGTTGGGTACAATTATACTTCAGGAATAATATTTTCCTCTGAAATTCTTTATTTAAATTTAGTTAGAATGCCTCCACTACAGCCCGCTTATAATACGTTTGGTGGTATTGCAGGAAAAAATGAAGGATTAATTGCAAATTGTGTTGTAGGTTTAGATTATAGTGAAGGGTATAATTTTGAAATGAACAATATTAATGCAATCGATGAAACCTTTTATCAAACAAGATCAAATTTTTATATAGTTGGAGATAAAGGAAACGCTTATACTTATAACACAGAAGAAAGTGTTTGGGAAAAAATAGATATTGGTTTTGATTCAAAAGATATTTATTCAATAAAAGGAATACAAACCGAGTTTATTGCTGTTGGGGAAGAAGGTTTTGCAACAAGAAGAACAAGACATACAGATTGGGAGGACATAGATATTAAGTTTAATGGAAACTCTGCAAGATCAATTGTTATATCAACAACTAATCCAACAAACCCTCCATTTGGTGATGTTGTTAAAACTTGGATTGTTGTTGGAGATAATGGAAATGCAAGTATTTCTAATAACGGTGTTGATTGGGATTCAATAAATATACGCTTTGGTGATTCTAACGCCAGAGATATTGCACACAGAAAAATTGGTGATGACGATGTTTGGATTGTTGTTGGATATGATGGAAAAGCAAGTAAATCTACTGACGGAACAAATTGGAATCCAATAGATATAGGTTTTGATGAAAATAATGCACAAGCTATTGAACAATCAGATGGTACATGGATTGTTGTTGGATATGATGGAAAAGCAAGTATATCTACAAATAATGGGGGTAGCTGGACTTTAAAAGATATTAAATTTGATGACTCTAGAGCAAATTCTATATATTTTGGAGGAAAAAGTAATAATCCAAAATGGATTGCTGTAGGAGATAATGGAAAAGCAAGTGTATCTACAAATAATGGAAATAGCTGGACTTTAAAAGATATTAAATTTGATCATATATCTGCAAAAGATACTATATTTATTGGAAGAGAAATTAATGACTGGATAACAGTAGGCGAACATGGAAGAATAAGTTATTCTTCAAATGCAGAAGATTGGACAAGTAAAGATGTAATTGTTAGATATGGAATTCGTTCTGGAGGCCGTTCTGGAGGCATTACTGGTGAAAATAATGGTACAATTACAGGTTCTGAAATTAAATCTGCTTTTATATATGGTGGAAGTGGGATAACAGCGTATAACAATGGTCAAATTCTGTATACATCAGCAAATACTTATAATACATCTGGTTTCGTAGCAATAAACAATAATAAAATTACACAAAGTCATGCTAGTGGTTATACTATTGGTTTTTCTAATCTTGGTGGTTTTGTTTCAAGTAACAATGGTGATATATCTTATTCTTCTAGTAGTTCTAGAGTAGTAGGTCTCTGGGCTCAGGGGCCAAACGAAAGATATGGTGGTTTTGCTGGCGGTAATGGCGGGACTATTTCCAATAGTTTTTCAACAGGTGATGTTTCAGGTCATGATTATGTTGGTGGTTTTGTTGGAATGCTTTCGCGTGGAACAATATCTAATAGTTTTTCAACAGGCGATGTTTTAAGAGCTAGAGAAAGAATTGGTGGTTTTGTTGGAAGAAATATAAATCAGGGAACAATTACTGATTGTTATTCTTTAGGAGATATTTATGTTAGAACTCATCTTAATGGACCTTGGGATCCTGTACATATAGGTGGGTTTATGGGCACTGCTTATTTTACAGGGGATGGTGTAGTATACAATTCTTATTCTTTAGGTCGTGTAAAAACATTAGATTATATAGGCTATGATGGGGAAGTTCACTCTTTTGATGATCCTGCGGATAAAGGATTTACGGGATTAGATTTTAGAGGAAATAACAATTTTTGGAATAAAGACACTTCAAATCAAATAGAATCTGGTGGTGATGGAAGATATGAATCTCTTTCTGTTGTAGGAATAACTTCAGAAGATATGAAAAAAGTAAACACTTTTTCTAATTGGGATTTTAATGATGTGTGGGCTATTGAAGAAAATAGTACCTATCCATATTTACAAAACACAACACCAAATCCGTTAAGAAGATAATTTTTATCTTCTTTTTTATTTATTTTTTTAATAAAAAAGTATTATATATGTTTCTTAACCTATATATTGTTAAGGTGATTAACTATGTATGATAAAACAATGAGAATTATATCTATTTTGTTTATTGTTTTTAGCATGTTGTTAGTATTCAATAGCTTTATAACTGTAAATTCTAAAGAAATAATCGAAACAGAAACAATAGAAACAGAACACGATATATATCAATCAGATATAGACTACACAAAAGACATTGTTATAAAAAAAGGAAGAATAATTATTTTAAAGTAATCAAAAATGATATCAAAAGCAAAACTAATTGTAAGTAAGAAAAAACTTATAGATAACTATAAGCAACTACAAGAAATTTCAGACATTGTGTGCTATAGTGTAAAAACTAACCCATATATAACAGAATACTTAGAAAAAAACACAAACACCCTGTTTTTGACACACCATATAAACGAACTAAAAAATATAAAAAACATAAACAATATCTGGTTTATGCTACATGGACCAGATATAGAAGAAATCAACTATATCTTTCAAAAAAAAATAAATAAGTTTATTGTTGATAATCCTTTAGATCTTAACTTTCTTTTAAAAATAATAGAAAAAAAACAAATAAAAATAGAACTACTACTAAGAATGAGACTAAAAGAATATACAGTAAACACAGGAAGATACTTTGTGTTCGGAATGTATCCAAAAGAAATAAACCAAAATATAAAAAATCTTAAACAAAACAAACTTATAAAAAAAATAGGAATACACTTTCATAGAAAAACACAAAATATAGGAGAATGGTCACTAATAAGAGAACTTAATGACTCACTAACACAAGAAACCTGGAACAATATAGATGTTTTAGATATTGGAGGAGGAATTCCTGTAAAATATAAAAACCTAACACAAATAACAATAGACAACATATATAACAAAATAAAACAACTAAAAGAATTTGTTAACAAAAAAAACATACAACTTATGATAGAGCCAGGAAGAGCAATCTGTGGAAGTGCAGGAAAACTAGAAACAAATATAAAAACCATCGTAAACAATAATATCTTTGTAGATGCTTCAGTTTTTAACTATCTTGACCTTATTGAAAATGTAGTTAAATTTAATGTAGAAGGAGAAAAAGAAAAAGGAAACGCATATGTTATAAAAGGACTAACGCCTGCTTCAGAAGACATTTTTAGATATAGAGTATATCTTGATAATCCAAAGATTAATGACAAAATTGTTTTTCTAAACGCCGGAGCCTATCTGTTTGAAACCGATCTGTTTGGTTTAGGAAAAATACCAATAGTTTATGAAGATTTTTAAAAAAGAATATTTATGAAATTTATGAAACTTCCAAAAGAATTTTGTTTAAAAGAAACAGCAAAAACATATATATTGCCTATATCCTACATCTCAAAAACAACAACCCCAACAAAAGCAAACAAAGGACCAGAAAAAATAATAGAAGCCTCATATGAGCTAGAATATTATGACGAAGAACTAGATGTAGAACCATATGAAAAAGGAATCTTTCAAGAAGATATATTGTTTTTAGAAAAAATCTCAGAAAAAGTGATATATGAAAAAATAAAAGATGTTAATCAGTTTTTGATAGTACTTGGTTCAGATCACTCAACAACACCATCCATAGTAAAAGCACTTGAAAAAAAACACAAAGACTTTGGAGTGATTATCTTTGACGCACACTCAGACTTAAGAGAATCTGAAGAAGAACTTGGAGAACACGCATGTGTTTCTAGAAAAGTTTCAGAAAAACATAAAACACTTGTTTGTGGTGTAAGATCAATGGACGTTTATGATAAAGAATATCTAAAAGAAAATAAAAATATACAAATAATAAAGATGAAAGAACTTTATAGAAAAGATAACATCTATCTAGAAGAATTACAACAACTAAAAGAACAACTAAAAAAACTACCTAAAAAAATATACATCTCAATAGATGTTGATGTTTTTGATTGTTCCTTTATAAGAAACACAGGCACACCAGAACCAGGAGGACTGTTCTGGCAACAACTAAACAATCTTTTAAAAACAATTTTTAAAGAAAAAGAAGTGATTGCTGTAGACGTTGTTGAATTTTCTCCAAAAGAAAATTATTTTTCAGAAAGTTATAGTCTTGCAAAGTTGGTATATAAGATGATAGGATATAAACACTATTAGTATCTTTTTATATAAATAATGTTTCTGTGGCTTAGTTCTCTAAAAAGTATTCTTTTATTTTTATATTTAAAAATAAGAATGATTTTTTGAGAAACATGTACTCTCTTAAACTTTTGTAAAGGTTTTCTTAAATTTTTATAATGTTGAATATCTTCTGTTTAAATGTTTAAAAATATTAGCTTTAAAAATAAAAGAACGTTTATAAATATTATCTAACAATATATATATTATACAGAAACAGCTTTTTTACAAAGCATCTATAGTCTAGTGGTTAGGATGCCAGCCTTCCAAGCTGAGGACCCGGGTTCGAATCCCGGTAGATGCATTTTCTATTTTTATTAGCATATACTTTTAATGATTTATATATATAATATCTTTATAAGACTAAAGTGAACAATATGGAAAACTGTATATTTTGTAAAATAATAAAAAAAGAACTTCCTTGTCATAAAATCTATGAAAATGAAAACGTTATAGCTTTTTTAGATCTTAATCCTGTTGTTAAAGCACATACCTTAGTTGTGCCCAAAAAACACTTTACTAACGTGCTAGACTGTGAAGAAGATTATCTTTTTGAAATAATGAAAGTTGTGAAAAAAATAAGCAACCACTATAAAACAAAACTAAACTGCCAAGGAATAAACATACTAAACGCTTCAGGAAAAGCAGCACAACAATCTGTTTTTCATCTGCACTTTCATATACTTCCAAGATATGATGACGACCAAATAAATGTTTTTCCAAAAACAAACTATCAAAAAGAAGATTTAGAAAAACTTAGCTCAAGCCTAGAGATGTAGGTTTATGAAAAAAATATATAAAAAAAATAATAAATATTTTTGTAATAGTAGTTTTTGCAATAATTATAAATGTGATAATTATGAATCTTAAAGAAAAACCTCCAGAAAATGTTTTTGAACCACAAATCGCAGGCACCTTTTATCCATCAAATAAACGTACGCTAGAAAAAGACTTGCAAAACTTTTTTGAAAATGCAGAAAACATCTACAAAAACCAAAACATAAAATCACTAATGGTACCACATGCAGGATATGATTTTTCAGGACAAACAGCCATGTATGGTTATAAGCTTTTATATCATGACCTTTTATTAAGAACACAAGAAGACTATAAAGTAATCGTACTTGCACCATCACACACAGAATACTTTAAAGGAATAAAAGTTTTATCAAAAGATTTCTATAAAATACCAGGAGAACACATAAAAATATATCAAAACCATAACCTAAAAGAACATATAGACAACCATGTTTTTGTAGGAGAACACGCAATAGAAGTACAACTTCCATTTATAGACTTTATATTTAAAAAAGCAAACAAAAACTATTCTGTTTTGCCTATCTTGGTGGGAGAGATAGATAATCTTGAAGATGTTGTTCGATTTGTTGGACATGAAATAGATGACCAAACAATCCTCATAATCTCATCAGACCTTTCACATTTTCTAAAGATGGAAGAAGCAAAAAAGAGAGATAGAAAAACAATTAATCAGATTCTTTCAAAAAATATAACAGACATAGATGCTTGTGGTAAAAACCCAATAAAAATAGCCAACCAAATATTTAAAGAACAACAAACAAAAGAACTAAAATACACAAACTCAGGAGAAATGTATGACCAAGCTTCTGTTGTTGGTTATGTTTCTATTGCTTATTATGATTCTATAGAACAAAACAAACTTATAAGACTTGCAAAAAAAGCAATCTTTGATAAACTTCATAACAAAAAGCAAAACTACAAAGATCTAAAAGAAATAATGCCAGAAGAATATCTTAAAGAACAAGGCGTTTTTGTGACCTTATATAAAGATCAACAACTAAGAGGCTGTATAGGAAACATTCAAGCAGAAGGAACCATCTTTGAATCAGTTATAGAAAATGCAAAAAATGCAGCTTTTGGTGATCCTAGGTTTAGTTCTTTAACAAAGGATGAGTTTTTAGATGTTAGGCTAGAAGTTTCTATCTTGTCTACACCAAAACCATGTACACTAGAAGAGATTGATAAGGGAGACGGTGTTATCTTGAAGAAAGGGAGTCACTCTTCTGTTTATTTGCCACAAGTGTGGGCCCAAATAGAAGATAAAGATGTGTTTTTAGGCACTCTATGTGAAAAAGCAGGACTTTCTTATGATTGTTATAAATCAGATGTTTCTTTTGAAAAGTTCTCTGTAAAAATTATTGAGGAAAAAAGATGAAAGAAGCACTTTTTTATAAAAAACAAGATAATAATGTTGTTTGTGAAGCATGTTATAGAAATTGTTTTATTCAAGAAAATCAAACAGGTTTTTGTGGTGTAAGAAAAAACATTAAAGGAAAACTATATTCTTTAGTCTATAATAAACCAGTTGCTGTTCATATCGACCCTATAGAAAAAAAACCAATCTTTAGATATCTAGAAAAAACAAATACCTTAAGCATAGGGACAATGGGTTGTAACTTTGATTGTGCTTTTTGTCAAAACTATGAGATTTCAAAAATAGATCAAAAAGAAATCTTTCAAGAAATAATTACTCCTGAAACAATCGTTGGACTTGCAAAACAAAACAATTGTTCTTCTATATCTTATACTTATACAGAACCAACTGTTTTTGTAGAATATGCCTTAGAAACTATGAAACTTGCAAAACAAAACAACCTTAAAAACATCTGGGTAACAAACGGATATATGACAGATCAAGTTTTAGAAGAAATATCTAAATATCTAGATGCTGTAAATGTTGATCTTAAAGGAGATAAACAATTTTATTTAGATGTTGTAAATAACATAGATTTAGAAAAAGTAAAACAAAACATAAAAAAGATTTATAAAAAAGGAATACATATAGAAATAACAAATCTTTTGATAGAAGGATATAATACAAAAAAACAACAGATAGAAGAAATTGTTGAATTTATAGCAAACATCTCAAAAGAAATACCCATACATTTTACAAGATGTTTTCCATGCTATAAGCTAACAAACATAAAACCAACAAAGATAGAAACAATAAAACAAGCAAAAAAGATAGCAGAAGAAAAAGGTCTTAAACATGTTTTTGTTGGAAATGTTTAGTTTTTTATAAGAAATAAGGTATAACATTTAAAAGCAATAACAAAACAATGAGAATGCCAAAAAACTTAAATACTTTTTTCATGTTCTTTTTATTAGTTCCTTTCTTAAGATATCTAGAAAAAATAACCTGCGACATAAATCCTCCATCAAAAGGAATCATTGGCAAAAAGTTAACAGAAGAGATAATAAGGTTTAATAGAGCTATCCAGGTTATTATTGCTAATAGACTTTTTAAAAAAGAATAGTTTTTAGGAACTACAAACTCTTTATTTTCAGCAAAGTCAATAGAAAAACCATAGGTCCCTTGTTCGTTTGGTTTTATAAGCTCTGTTCTTTGTTCTTGTGTTTCTAGATTCTTTAGAACAAATTTGTTTTCTTGATCTTTTATGGTTGCGTTTCTTATGTCTGCACTATTGTTAATAGGTTCATTGTTTATAGAAACTATAAGATCTTCTTCTTTAAGAACACCATAGGCAGGAGAAATAACATCAACTCCATCAATACTAAGCGTTTCTGAAACATTAGTTACTTTTATGCCAATTCTGTTTTGTGATTCAATTTCTGAAAAATAAGGACTTGCAAAAATACTTAGTATAAAAAGAATTATAAAGAAAATAACAGCAATAACTGCATTACTTGTAGGACCTGAAGAATACATTTTTACAAGCTTGTGTTTGTTTGTTTTTTCCATTTCTTTTTGGTCTGGCTCAACAAAGGCTCCAAAAGGAAATATTCCTGCCAAGATTACACCAATAGACTTTATTTTTAGCTTAAATTTTTTAAGCATTGCTCCGTGAAAAAACTCATGTATTGCTGCAGAAAAGATTAAGATTATCCATCCATACCAAGGTATGAAAAAATCAATCTTTGGAGTTCTTATTCCAGGCAACACTAAACCAACGCCTGGCATTGCTGTTTCTCCAGCTAATGTTTTAATGATTATGTCTACTCCTGAAAAGATTAAAGAAGCAATCGTAAGCCCACTAAAACCCATAAGCCCTGTCATAAAAATTATTAGATATCCACCCCATAGACTAATCATGGGGTTATTTAAAAAAACAGAGCCTACTAAAAAATAAACCACAAAAGAAATAACAAAGGTATTAAAAACAAATAAAAAAAATCTTTTAAGCTTAGATGTTTTTTTGTTTCTATTTAGATAATCTATACCAAAAGCACCAAAACCAACAACAACACCAATCGTTGCAAGTTTTTCAACAAACTTTTTTTTTGACAACCATTCAACAATACTCATAAGTTTTTTTGTTTTAACTAAGATAAACAGTCCTAAAAAATTATCCAGTTTTAGAAACTTTTTAGCTAAAAAAGCAATGATTGCTAAAGCAATTAACACAATGAAGGCCCATGAAAGAAAAGACATAATAGATCATTAATTAGTTTTTATAAATAATATATATGTAAAAACATTTATATAGTTATTTATTAAGATTTTCTTTATCTAGGAATTTTAAAACAAATGAGCCTTCTTTTACTCCTTCGTTATATAGTTTTTTTAGTTTTTTTTCTTTTGTACTTATTTTTCTAATATTCATATTTGGATAAACAACAAAAGTGTTTGGAAATTTTTCAAGTTTGTTAATAGAGGGTTTATCAAAAAAATGAACTAGATAATAAGAAGCAAAATCCAAACCAAAAAATCTAGACTTAAACAAAAAATGAATAAATTTTATTGGAATTTCAACAAAAGAATACCATCTTGTTCTTTTTTCATTTAAGATGTATATTATTTGTTTGTTTGGGTTTTCTTTTATAATTTTTACAAACTCATTGTTTGGAACAAGTTCTCCATCAAAATAATGAGTATATCTTGTTTTTTGATAGATGTAGGGAGGAAGATGAGAAGAAATATTTATTGTTTCAAGAGTGTTTCTTTTTCCATCCATATATCTAAAAGTTAAGTTTTTTGTATCAAATATCTTTACATAGAAGTTGATGGCCATGTTTTTTAGAACTCTTGTATTTATTTTATTTCTTGTTCTTTGTATGCTTTTTAGGACTTCTAGATCCATGATATGCATATGTCTTCTAAAAACAATCAAATCAAATAATTTTTTAAAAATCTCCTTTAAAGATAGTTTTTTTATAAATGTGTGTCTTTTGGACAAAAGTTCGTCTGTATATAGTTCACTTGTTCTAATTATTTTTTTAGAAAGAAAATAAGCACCCATCTGTGCGCCAGCAGAAACACCATAGACACTATGTATTCTATCATAGATGTTTGCTTTTTCAAAAGCAGAAATTACACCTGCACAAAAAAAGCCAGTCATCGCCCCTCCTTCAATAATAAGAATTATATCTCTTTTTGGTTGCATGTTCTTTCTATTTGTTTTCTTCTTTTATATATATATAAGAAAGATGTTATTTATAATCTTTTTGTTTATAACAATATCTTTAAAAGTTGTTTTTATCTTAATAATATAACAAAGGAAAGATTAATTATGGGAATTGCAATAGGCTCACTAATAGATAATAATCTAAAAGAAAAGATAGAAATTAAAGCTTTAAAAAATAAAAGACTTGGAGTAGATGCCTTTAACACCATCTATCAGTTTATTACAACTATAAGATCTATTGATGGAACACCACTAACAAACCAAAAAGGAGAAATTACAAGCCATCTAAACGGAATCTTCTATAGACTTTCAAATCTTTTAGGAGAAGGACTAAAACCAGTGTTTGTTTTTGATGGTACAAGCCATAAACTAAAAGATCAAACCAAAAAACAAAGAAGAGATAGAAGAACACTTGCAAAAGAAAAATACGATCTGGCAGTTGATCAAGGAGATACAATAAACGCACAAAAATACGCAAAACAATCACAAACAATCTCAGATAAGATAATAGAAGAATCAAAAGAATTGTTAGAAGCATTTGGTGTGCCATGTATAACTGCACCAGGAGAAGCAGAAGCACAAATTTCTATGATGACTAAAAATAACCAACTTGACTATACTGTTTCTCAAGACTATGATTGTTTGTTGTTTGGATCACCAAACCTTATAAGAAACATAAACGTTACTGGAAAAAGAAAGGTTGTTTCAAAGAACATATATGTTGATAGTTTTCCTTATGTTATTCATACTAATAAGCTTTTAGATCATCTATATATATCACATAGACAATTGTTGTGGATGTCTATTCTAATAGGAACAGATTTTAATAAAAAGATAGAAGGTGTTGGTCCAAAAACAGCTATAAAGCTTGTAAAAGAATATGATAATTTTGAAGATATTATCTCTTATCTAGATTCAAAGAAAAAAGAAATTCCTTTTGAATATAAAGAAGTAGAGAATATTTTCTTAGAACCAAACGTAGATTTATCTTTAACTTATCAACAACCAAAGCTTGATAAAGAAAAAATAATTGATATCTTAGTCAATAGAGCAGACTTTGATGAAGAAAGAGTAAAAAATCATTTAGAAAAGTTTTTAAAAAAAAAAGAAGAACAAGAAAAGCAAAAAACCATCGATAGATGGTTTTAGTGTTTTTTATTTTTCTACTAGCTACTACTATTTTAAACAAAATTTAAAGAAAAATCGTTTTTTAAAGTTTTTGGTCAATAAATATGTTATGTACTTAGAAAAAGGAAAATCTAATTTATTGACTAAAAAATTAGTCTCTATATTAGAATATAAAAAAACAAAATTTATTACTAAAGAAGAATTAATATCATTAATAAAAGATCATGTGCCTTCTAAAAATCCTTTAAGATTAATTAAAAATCTAATTAATGCTAAAATATTAATAAGTATAAAAAAAAATAATTATGTTTATGTTCCAGTGTCATCTATAGATAAAAAACCAACTGTATCAGAGTTTGAAATAAATGAAGTATATTTAGGACAAAATAATAAATATTATATAGGCTTAACAAACGCACTTAATTTTCACGGGTTTACGACTCAAGTGCCTAACAAGTTGTTTGTATTTAATACAAAATATAATATAGAAAAAAATATAATAAACTATAAAATAAAATATATAAAAGTATCAGAAGATAAATTATATGGAGCAATATTTAATAAATATCCTTATTCTGATAAAGAAAAAACAATTATTGATATATTAAATTATTTTAAACATGTAGATTCTTTAGATAATATATTATATATGATAAAACAAAATAAAGATCTATTAGATGAAAATAAACTTATAAGATATGCTAAAAAACAAAAATCTATTAAACTTCTTAAATTAATAGGCATAATTACAGAAAATAATGATTTATATGAATTTTTAAGAAATACAAAAAAACTAAACTATTATACAAAAATAAGAAATACAAAAAATAAAAAAAAATATAAAACATGGAAAATAATATTGATATAAAAAGATATATTTTAGAAATATCTAATAGAGAACAATTTAACGCAAATGTTTTAGAGAAAGATTACTATTTATCTAAGTTATTGATATCTATGGCTGAAGACCCAATAAATAATCTTGTTTTTAAAGGTGGCACTTGCTTAAATAAATGTTATTTAGGTTTTTATAGATTAAGTGAAGATATAGATTTTATTTATAATGAAGATTTAACAAATTTAACAAAAA
>PWLL01000031.1 GCA_003559395.1 Candidatus Iainarchaeum sp.
GACCCGCTGACCCTGACGCACCTTCCATGCAGCAGGCAGCGTGACGGCCGCCGCCGTGGCAAGCGCTGCCCTGGCTGCTATGCTGTGGCTGTCATTCACCGTCAGAGGAAGACCCGATGGCAAACCGTGCCCCCCATACCCACGAGACCACCCAGCAGCTCAAGGAAGACCTGCACCACCTCACCCAGACCATCGAGGAGCTGGTCAGCGCTACCGCCGACGACTCCCGCAGCAATATCAAGGAGCTGCGTGACCGGGCCGAGAAGCGCCTCAAGGAGACCCGCGACCGCCTCGAGAGCCGCGGCGAGCGCTTCTATGGCGAGGCCCGCGACAGCATGGAGCACCAGGTCGACGCCTGCGACCGCTACGTCCACGAGAACCCCTGGACCAGCATCGGCATCGGCGCCGCCGTGGGCGTAGTCGTCGGCATGCTGATCGGGCGTCGCTGATGCAGGAGAGCCAGGGACCGGCGCAGCGCCTGTTTTCCGCCGCCAAGCGCCTGCTCGGCAGCCTGCTAGCCACCGGCGAGACGCGCCTGCGTCTCGCCGTTCTGGAGCTGGAGGAGGAGCGAGTTCGGCTGGTGGGCCTGCTGCTGATCGTGGGGCTGAGCCTGATCCTGCTGATGCTCGGCATCGGGGTGCTGACCACCCTGGTGATCGTCGCCTTCTGGGACAGCTACCGGCTCACCGCCATTGCCGTCAGCGCCGGGGTGCTACTGGGCGGCGGTGCCCTGCTGGCGCTGCGGGCCCTGCAGCTGGCCAAACGCCGCACCCTGCTGGTCAGCACCCTCAAGCATCTGGCCACCGACCGCGACCTGATGGAGCGCGAGCGCCGGGAGGAGCACCATGAGCGCTGATCTTCCCGCACGGCGCCCACCGCCGTCCCATGCCGAGCGCAAGGCGCAGCTGAACGCCCGCATCGAGCAGCAGCGCATCGATATCCTGGTGGAGGCGAGCCGCTACCGGGAGGCGAGCCGCCCCATCGATGACGGCTGGCGGGCGCTGATGCGCTTCAAGGCGCCGCTCTACGCCCTGGGCGGCGTGCTGCTGATGAAGAGCGCCCGCCACCCCAGCTCGCTATTGCGCGTCAGCAAGCGCCTGGCTGCCGGCGCCCTGCTGCTGCGCCGGGCCCGCCGCCTGCTGCGCTGACCCTTCCCCGACGCGAGGAGCCCCATGGCCATCGCCATTACCCTGCACGTGATCGCCGCCGTCCTCTGGGTGGGCGGCATGTTCTTCGCCTGGATGATCCTGCGCCCGGTGGCCGCCGGCCAGCTGGAGCCACCGGCCCGCCTCACCCTGTGGCGCGGCGTCTTCGACCGCTTCTTCCCCTGGGTGTGGGCCGCGGTGGCGGTGCTGCTGGTCACCGGGCTGTGGATGCTGTTCGCGGTCTTCGGCGGCATGGCCGGCGCGCGCTGGCACATTCACCTGATGCTGCTTTCGGGCCTTGCCATGATGGCCATCTACCTGCACCTCTGGTTCGCTCCCTACCGCCGGCTCTGCCGCGCCGTGGAGGCCAGCGACTGGCCCGAAGGCGGCCGGCAGCTGGCGCAGATTCGCCGCCTGGTCGGCATCAACCTGATCCTCGGCCTGCTCACCACCGCCATCTCCTCCGGCGGCCGCTATCTCTGAGCGGGTGCCTCCCGGGGCTCTGACCTGCCGTCGGGCACCCAGCGCAGGCAGCGCTCGCCCCGGGCCAGGCGCCTCTCGATAAAGCGCCGGGTCCGCTCCTGCCGGTGGCTGTCGTCCCGAGCCCAGACTCCCAGGGCGGACAGGAAGAGCCCGGTCAGGGCCACCTCCTCCAGCTGAGCGCGCCGGGTGCCGTAGGGTGCCGGCAGCCGCGCCGCCTCCCGCCACCACTGCACGGTGCGCGACAGATCGAAGAGCATGGGCACCCAGGTATGCAGGTGGGGCAGATGCGCCTTGGTGCGCAGCATCTCCACGGTGACCCGGCGATGGGGCGCCAGCGCATCCAACCAGGCGAGCAGGCAGTGCGCCAGTCGCTGGACCTCCGGCCAGTGCTCGAAGCCCTCGGGCTTCTCGGCCAGCATCGCCTCCAGGCCGCGCTGGAACCAGGCATTGGCCACCGCGTCCAGATCGCGAAACTCCGCCAGCACCGCCGCCATGGGCACCTCCAGGCGCGCGGCGACCTCGGTGAGCCTGACCGCCTCCCAGCCGTGCCGCTCGGCCTCACCCAGGGACGCATCGACGACGCGGTCGCGCAGCGACGTCTCATCGGCGCCGGGCTCGTGATGAACGGCAATCAGGGACATGGGGCACCTCCGGGGCAGGCTGAGGATTCGTGCGCAAGCACTCTGCCAGCAGGATAGACCCTGGACGCGGGACGCCGCGACTGTCACGAAACCGTCACATGAAGAGACGGCCTAAGCTGGTAAGGTACGGCGTCGCCGCCGGGCGACACCTTGACGGCGCCATGAGGTGCGGCAAGAGGTCGTCACCAGGGAAGAAGGGAGGCACGCCATGCGCATGCTGGCGCTCTACAGCATCAAGGGCGGGGTGGGCAAGACCGCCTCGGCGGTCAACCTGGCGGCAGAGGCCGCCGCCCAGGGCAGGCGGGTGCTGCTCTGGGATCTCGACCCCCAGGCGGCCACCACCTTCTACCTGCGCATCAAGCCCAAGATACGCGGCGGCGTGGCCAGGCTGGTGAAGGGCAAGGCCGCCTTCGACAAGGTGATTCGGGCCACCGAGGTAGAGAACCTCGATCTGCTGCCCGCCGCGCTGGCCTCCCGGGAGATGGACCAGCTGCTGGCCGAACAGCAGGAGAACCAGCTCCGGCGCATCCTGAAACCGGTTCGTCACGACTATGACCTGGTGATCCTTGACTGCCCGCCGACGCTCTCGACCCTCTCCGAGAGCGTCTTTGCCAGCGTCGACGCCCTGCTGGTACCCATCGTACCCACGGTGCTCTCCCTGCGCACTCTGGAGCAGCTGCGCGACTTCCTCGACCGGCACGACATCCCCTGCCAGGTATGGCCCTTCGTGACCCTGGCGGACCGTCGCCGCCACCTGCACCGGGACACCATCGCCGAACTCCCCAGGCAGTGGCCGCTGCGCCTCTCCACCACCATTCCCAGCGCCAGCGTGGTGGAGCGCATGGGGGTCGAGCGCGCTCCCCTAGGCCAGTTTGCCCGCACCTCCCCTGCCGCCGGCGCCTACCGGGCGCTGTGGCAGGAGATCGCCCAGC
>PWLL01000106.1 GCA_003559395.1 Candidatus Iainarchaeum sp.
ACGAACACTGCGTTGAATGTGGAGTGACCGGATGAGTGACCTGGGTGTTCTTGGTGTAGGCAACTCGGTTGCCCCGAACTTGTGGCAATCGGCACCCAACGGTGCGCTTCAAACCATCGACGCGGCGAGTGATGCGAGCTTCGGTCACGTCGATAACAACCAGACAAATGTGTATGACCAGGGCTGGGCGCTGGCAAACATGCCCGACTTCTTCGCGAACATGGTCACGCTCGAAATCCAACTGAGGTATGCGTGGGGGTCAACACCGACGAACACGAACTGGCCCCTGCTTGCGGCGCGGGTGATGAACGGGGCAACGGTTCTCGCTGCATCATCCTCGGGAGGCGGTTGGCAGACGGTTGCATCGAGCATCACCACGACCACACCGACGAACTCTGCGGTCATCAACTTCGCGTATGTCAACACCACGGCTGATGAGGCGACCTGGAACGGTGCGGTCGTTGAAATCAGAATCGAGCGTAACCGCAGCAAAGGTGGTTCGACAGCCCAGCAACGAGTCTTCGCGTGTTCTGTCACTGGTACCTATGAGCCAGCTAACACTCCACCGAATACGCCTGTCATCACCAATCCTAGTGCTAGTGCAGTCATAGGTGGGACGGTTTCTCTTGAGGCAACCGTATCTGACCCTGATGGAGACAATGTTCGGGCAGTATGGGAACTGTGGGATGACACTTCACTCATTGAAGAGATTCCTGAGAATCCCACTGTTGTTACATCGGGAACTACTCATACTACATCGTGGGATTCAGCTTCCATCGCTGATGGTGATTACTTCTTCCGTGTTTGGGCAGTAGATGAACTTGGTTCGACATCAGATGATTATGCCACGCAAGCTGTTTCAAAGAGTTCTATCACTACGCCTGTAATCACTCAACCCGCAGAGCCGACAACGGTCGGTCAAACTGTGTCGATTGAGGCGATTACTACGGCTGGTGATGGAGGCGATGTCAAGATAGCCTGGGAGTTATGGGACCGAAAGAACTTCTCAGATTCTGGTGCTGTGTTATCAAGTTTTTCTCCTCCTTCAACTGGTAGTGGGTGGGGCCTTGCCTGGGATGGAACAAATCTTTGGCATACAGATTCATCAGCAGAAGTAATATATAAGATGGATAAGTTGGGCAATCTTCTTGATTCTTATTCTCTATCAGGATTAACCCCAAGAGCGTTAACATGGGATGGAGTTAATCTTTGGGTTGCTGGTGGCTCTGCTGGAACGGGTTTGATTCACAAAATTGACCCGTCTGATGGAAGTGTACTTGATTCAATTCCTTGGCCTGGGTCGGAAACACCAAGAGGGTTAACGTGGGACGGAACTAATCTTTGGTGTTTTGATACCGGTGACCGAAGATTTTATGAGGTTGACCCATTTGACGGAACTGTGCTGGATTCGATTTGGCTTAACATATCCGCTATTTATGGACTGGCATGGAAAGATGGTCTGCTATATGCCTGTCGCCTTAATGGTATATTTCAAATGAAACCTAACGGTGAAATACTTGGGGTTCTTTCACGTAGTAATACAACGCTTGGTATTGCATGGGAGACAGATGACGTTCTCTGGATTATGGAATCAGCCTCTTCAGGCTCTGGTGATGTTTATTCTCTTGAAATAATTGGACCTTCTCTTGTTTCTGAGATTCCAGAGAATCCAACGCTTGCACCTTCTGGAACGGTACATGCAACATCTTGGGATACTTCATCTCATGCGGAAGATGAATACGAGCTACGAGCGTTTGGTGTTGATAGTTCTGAGCTTCGGTCAGATGGATATGATTCAGTTATTATCAATATCACATACGATATTCTTCCAGAGAAGCCTCAGATATTGGCACCTTCTGAACTGTCTGTAGTTAGCTCAGGGGAGTCTCTTGAAGCTAATGTTTCAAGCTCCGAACTTCGTGATGTACGTGCCATATGGGAATTGCGTTATGTTACTGATGAAGAAGTAGGGTATGTTCATCAATTTTTTGATGTTATTGATAGTGCTGCTAACTGGGGTCTTGCTTGGGATGGGACTTATTTTTGGCACGTCAATTGGTCATTAGAGACACTTTACAAGATAGACCCTATAACTGAGTCATTAGTTGATTCGTTTGCACTTCCATCAAATTGTCGTGGTCTTGCCTTTGGTGGTGGGTATTTATGGATAAATAACTTTACTACTAGTTTGGATGGACGTATCCGTAAGTATGACCCAATTGATGTTACGTTTATTGAAGCAATTCCATTTCCTAATGATGAGAGAGGGGCAGGTTTATCGTGGGATGAAGAAAATGGTTGTCTTTGGGGTAGTAGCTTAGATACAACAAACATATATAAGATTGACCCTTCTGATGGTTCCATCATCAACACATTCGCCGCTCCTGTAAGTGTTGGAGAAATTGAATGGGATGGTAAGTGTCTGTGGATTTGTGGCAATAGAACAATTACTAGATGGAATCCTTTTACAGATACGATACTTCAATCAGTAACAATGCCTGGTGCCATTTATGACAACCCGAGTTATGTTAGCATCATAGGGTTGGTGTGGGATAAGACTCATATGTGGATGTTGGACCGACAACGTTTTCATATATCGCGCGTTGAAGTTTTTGGAATTAATCATGTATTTGATGAAGTACCACACAATCTTGCGTTGGTCTCATCTAGTTCAACCCACACAACTTTGTGGAATCCTGTTGACCCTCCTTTGCCTGATGTCCCTGATGGCACCCTTTTCCAACTCATAGCTTATGCAGTTGATGAGTTTGAACTTAGGTCAAGCTTCTTTGATGCTCACTTGGTTGATATTGAATTTGTTGAATTGTTCGGTGGATACTTCGATGTCACCGATAGCACGACCGTTGCCTGGTCTGGCTCAACTACAAGATTTGGTTCGTTCGAGGCCACTGATAGCACGATTGTTGTCTGGACCGGCTCAACCACAAGATTTGGTTCGTTCGAGGTCACTGACGCTGTCACCGTCACATGGGATGGCATACAACCTGTTGTTCCGCTAACCGGGGGAACATTCACGGTCACTGATGTTGTCACGGTCGAATGGGTGGGTAGTAAGCCAACCTCCGCATCCTTCGATGTTGTCGATGCGGTCACCGTCACATGGTTCGGCGTGCATGAGGCCAAGGGCACCTACCCTGTTTCTGCATCCGACACGATTGATTGGTC
>PWLL01000049.1 GCA_003559395.1 Candidatus Iainarchaeum sp.
CGGCTGATTTCGGGAAAGCCCGCCGATGCCGTTTCCGGTCCGATCGACCCGACACCACCCGGTGCGAAGGTTGGTAGTAAAAGGAAAGAAAACCCAACTTCTGCAATTGGCACGGCCTGTGGCACGCCGATGCCCCAGCCCGCCCCTCTGAAGTTTCGATTTCAAGCAATAAAAAACCCCGGCTGCCAACAGGCAACCGGGGTTGATGATCGCGGGAAGCTCGGGCTTATTCGCGATCGCTTTCGGCCAGGTCGATGGTGTCGCGGTTGCGGTCGACCGTGCGCAGGCCAATGCCGTTGACGTTGACCAGCTCATCGATGTGCTCGAACTCGCCGACTTCCTCGCGATATTCGACGATGGCGCGCGCCTTGGCCGGTCCGACGCCGTGCAGGGCTTCGGCCAGTTGCTCGGCACTGGCAGTGTTGATGTCGACAGCTTCGGTGTCGGCGAAGCTCAGGCCGGTCAGGGCGAGGGCGAAAAACAGTGCGGTGATGGTTTGTTTGATCATGATGATTCTCCTGTTGTATCAAAAGTTCGGGTTTGTGGTCCCGCCGGAAAGCATCCGACGTTGGGCACCAGTCTAGGCAGCGGTCGCGGTGAGCGAATCGGCAAACCATCCCGGCATGGACTCGGAAAATCCCCCATTGCGACACCGGAAAAGTCGTTCTCAGGTTTTGAGAATCCGGCGTGCTGGAATAGCACTCGACATCGAACCAAACGTTTACATTCAAGGAGAGATCAATGAGCGCCGATATCAGCAGCCGGGAATTTCGCGAACAGATCGTGGGCAAGCGCATCAGCGGCGTGGTGGCCCGCCCGGGACGGGCCGGGCAGCCTCCGATGGTGTTGATGCTGCGTTTCGACGATGGCAGCGTGGTCGAATTCGTCTCACCGCGCAGCGACCAGCTACTCAAGCGCGCGCTGCGCCAGGGCTCCGCTCAACGGGCTTCAGAAACCTTCGACCCCGCCGGCTCGCTCGAACTGACCCAGCTGCCACTTCAGGGCCTGGGATCGATCGGCTTGAACTGACCGGCGGAGCGTAGCCGGAGTCTGTGCCCTGCCGGCCGGCCTTCGATCGCTCCGAGCCGACCCCCAGCCTGCAGGAAATGCTCGAGCCATCGCCTGGAAAGCCAAACCCGTGCGGGTGGGATGGGAGGCGCACCGGGTGGTGCCGGGTCGCTCGAGTCGGCAAGCGGTATAACGGCCGTCTCGGAGGCCTCTAGTTCAGGGGCTCCAGGGTGCCCGCTTCCCTGAGCTCTGTGTCGCGTAAAGCTTCGTGCTTCTAGCGGGCGGCACTGCAACCGATGGATCGGATGGCCTTGAGAACGCCGCCGATACCGCTTGCCGGATCGATCGACCCAACACCACCCGTTGCGAAAGTTGGTAGAAAAACGAAAGAAAAAAACCCACCGTGCGAATGGCGAGCACTAGCGCCCCGCCGATGCCGCAGGCGAGGCGTCGCTCAAAAAAAACCACAAGGGCTGGGGCCCTGCCCCCGGGGCTCTTGGTGCAGCCGCAGCGCGCAGGGCCAGTTGGACTAACTAACCTTCATGACGGGCCTTGCCGCCACCCCGAAGGATGAAAGATCCTATGGGCGGGAAGCGGCGGGAAGCAGGTCGTGCTTTCTTTTGGTGGCTTTGACCCCGTTTACTAACATGACCTGCCGGATCGCCTCGTATCCCGGATTGCCTCCTTTGAGAGCGAACGCTAAAACGGCCCTTGGCGCCTGAAGGCGCCCTGAGGCATCGCGATCCGGTCACCCGCCGCCTCCCGTTGTTTGGATTGTAGACCAACGGAGGTGGCTATGGAACTGACCCCGATTTACCCGACCGCCATCGGACTGGATGTTCATCAACGCCAGATCACCGCCTGCGCAATCACGAGCGACGCCGACGGTCAGGTGCTGGTCGAGCATCGCGAGTTCGGCGCGTTCAAGCGCGATCGCCGGGCGTTGGCACAGTGGTGTGCGGCACGCACCCCGGATGTGGTGGTCATGGAGAGTACCGGCATTTACTGGAAGAGCCCGTACGCAGCTCTGGAACGGCTCGGCATCCGGGCCCTGGTGGTCAATGCCCGCCACGTCAAGAACGTGCCCGGGCGCAAGACCGATATTGCCGATGCCCAGTGGCTGGCCATGCTGGCGCGAGCCGGCCTGCTGCGTGGCTCGTTCATTCCGCCCGAACAGCTGCGCCATTTGCGCTTGGTCGCTCGGCAGCGGCACAAGCTCAGCCGCATACTCACCGCCGAGAAGAACCGCCTGCACAAGGTGCTGGCCGATGGCGGCGTGCGCTTGAGCGCAGTGGTCAGTGATCTGCACGGGCAATCGGCCCGAGCGATGGTGCGGGCCCTGATCGATGGCCAGTCCCCGGCCCAGGTGCTGACCTTGGCCAGTCGCCGCCTAAAGGCTCCGCGCCAGGACATCCTGGCCGCGCTCGATGGTGAACTCAGCGACGACCACCGCTTTGTGCTCGATCAACTGCTCGAACACATCGAACAGCTTGAGTCACGCATCCGGACCTTCGATGCGCGCCTGCTGGCCGGACTGGAAAACCACGATGAGTTTTTGCGGCTACTCCAGACCCTGCCCGGTGTCGATCGCATTGGCGCGGCCATGCTGCTGGTCGAGATCGGCACCGAAATGGAGGCCTTCGGCAGCCCCGAACGACTGGCCTCCTGGGTCGGCATCTGCCCGGGCAACAACGAGTCGGCCGGTAAACGCAAATCGGGGCGCATCCGCCAGGGCAATCCGCACATCCGGCGGCTTTTGTGCGAGTTCGCACACGCCGCGCGCCGAACGCGCTGCGGGCTTCAGGCCAAATACCAATCCCTGGCCGCCCGTCGGGGTAACAAACGCGCCATCGTCGCCCTGGCCCACAAAATCCTGCGCATCATCTACTTCATGATCGATCGTCGCGACTATTACCGGGACTCCGAAGTCGACTACGAAGCCATGATGGTCGAGCGCAACGCGCCGCGCTGGATCCGCATGCTCGATCGCTACGGCTACCTGACTGCATCAGTCTAAGATCGGGTCACAAGCGGCCAACGAAATTGCCCCTTATCTAACGGGGGACAGAGATGCTGTGGCTTTTTCGGATACTCTTTCACGCTAACCTTCATGACGGGCCTTGCCGCCACCCCGAAGGATGAAAGATCCTATGGGCGGGAAGCGGCGGGAAGCAGGTC
>PWLL01000114.1 GCA_003559395.1 Candidatus Iainarchaeum sp.
GAAGAGGATATTAAAGAATATTGTCAAAAAGAAAAACTAAAATATAAGATGTATTTTCATCATAAATCGTCTAAAAAAATATAATGTTGTTTGTCCGAAAATTTGTGTAAAAATTAAAGGTCATATTGTGTAAAAATTAAAGGTAATAAAATGAATAAAGAAAAACAAAATATTATTGGAAAATATAAACACTATAAAGGAAAAGAATATCAAGTAATTGGTATAGCAAAACACACAGAAACATTAGAAGAACTAGTTGTTTATAAAGCGCTTTATGAAGATGAAAATGGAGAACAAGCACTATGGGTAAGACCAAAAACAATGTTCTTTGAAGATGTTGTAATTGATGGAAAGAAACTAAAAAGGTTTGAAAAGGTCTTATAAAAATATTATAATTTTTTAAACATAACGATATAAGTTATCTTTGTATCCAAAAAAGGAGATGTTTCTTTTTTTATTTTTTTAAAACCGTTTTTTTCATAAAATTTCTCTGCATATCGTGTTGAGTTGCTATAGATTTTCTTATATCCTTCTTTTGTCATATCTTTTATAACCCTATCAAAAATCTTTTGACCTATACCTTTCTTATGAAAAGAAGGATTTACAAAAAAACATTGTAAATGATCATCCTCATATCCACCGATGCCTAAGATAACATCTTTATCAACAGCAACAAAAAGTTTTGTTATTTTAGACCTTTCAATAAGTTTTTTTGGTTTGTTAAAAAAGATTAAAGCGTCTATTGTTTTCTTAGGGTAGTCTTTTTTATTTGTAGTTAATAAAGTTTTTTTAATAACATTACTTGCTTTAATAGCATCTTCTTTTTTGAATCTTCTTACAAGCATGTTTTTCTTTTTTATTTATAATGTAAAAGAAATTTTAAGAAAAAAGATAAAATAAAAAATCACTTTTTACAAACAATATACCTTTATTTAATAAGATTCCAAAAAATAAATTGAAATTACATTTTCTCTAACTTGCTAATTAAATTCTGTATTTTTTTAAGACTCATATAATTTTGTCTTTCTTCTTCAGAAAAATAATAAGCATTGTCTATCTTTAGCTTTAATCTTTCTTTAATTTCATTTCTTTTTTCTGGACTTAATTTTTTAAGTAATGGTTTTAATTTTTTAATTGCTTTTGCTCTTTCTGTTTTTAATTGTTTTGTTTTTCTTTGAATCGTAACAAGATCAGCCCCATCGCCAATTTTTTCACCTTTCTTTTTCTTTTTTATTCTACTACCTGGTTTTGGCATTTTATCACTTTTTTTAAATTATTTTTTAATAAATATTATTAACTAGTTGTTTGGCTTATAATTAGGTGCTTCCTTTGTAATAAAAATATCAAAAGGATGGCTTTCTTTTAATCCAGAAGATGTTATTTTAGTAAATCTTGTTTTTTCTTTCATATCTTTTATATTGTCAACACCAAGATAGCCCATAGACTGCCTAAGTCCACCAACCATTTGTGCAATTATGTTTGTTACCTTACCTTTATATGGAACCATTCCTTCAATACCTTCAGCAACTGTTTTTTTGGATTTTTCTTGAAAATAACGATCACTAGACCCTTTTTCCATAGCCGCTATTGACCCCATACCCCTATAAGACTTAAACTGTTTTCCATTATAAAGAATCAAGTCACCTGGAGCTTCATCAGACCCCGCAAGCACAGAACCTAACATAACAACATCTGCGCCAAAACCAATAGCCTTTGATAAATCTCCACTATATTTTATTCCACCATCAGCAATCAAAGGAACATTATGTTTCTTACAAACTTTTGCAACATTATGTATTGCAGTAACTTGAGGCACACCTACGCCAGCAATTATTCTTGTTGTACAAATTGATCCCGGACCAATGCCAACCTTGATTGCATCCACACCTGCCTCTATTAAATCTTTTGCAGCATCTGTTGTTGCAATATTTCCTGCAACAACATCTATGTCTGAATATTTTTGTTTAATTTTTTTTACTTGATTAATAATATTTATATGATGTCCATGAGCACTATCAATAAACAAAACATCTACATTTGCTTTTATTAAAAGATCAAGTCTATGATCGTCAGCATTTGCAGAAATTGCAGCACCAACACACAATCTTTCTTTATTATCTTTACATGCGTTTGGAAAATCAATTTTCTTTTGCATATCTTTGAAAGTAATTAATCCTTTTACATTGTTTTGATCATCTACAAGTGGCAATTTTTCAATCTTATGTTTCTGTAGTGTTTTTTTTGCTTCTTCAAATGAAACTCCTTCCTTTGAAGTCACTAATTTATCTTTGGTCATAACTTCTTCTATGAGAATGTTTTTATCATCAAGAAAACGAATATCTCTTTTAGTAACAATTCCTACTAACCTTGTATCTTCCACAACTAAAATTCCAGAAATAGAAAAATTTTCCATAAGCTCAATTGCTTTTCCTAACGTAGCTTTTGGGTCAATTGTAATTGGATCTAAAATAAGACCACCTTCATAACGTTTTACTTTATCCACTTCTGCAGCCTGTTCTTCAGCAGAAAGATTCTTATGAATTACTCCTAATCCACCATCCTTAGCCAAAGCAATTGCCATTTTAGATTCAGTAACAGTATCCATTGCTGCAGAAATAATTGGTATTTTAAGTTTTATTTTTTTAGTTAGATTTGTTGTAGTATCCGCATTGTTTGGCAAAACACTACTTGCTCTAGGAAGCATCAAAACATCGTCAAAAGTTAAAGAAGTTTCAATAATTTTTTCATCCATAATAACCACTTTTTAAGATATATTATTAACTTATATATAGATATAAACTCTTTATAAACCTATGTTGGATTTTTAAAAACTTTGTTATTATCATCTTTATAATTATTTTTTAAAAAACAACCTATTTTAAAGTTTTTTTTAATATATATATATTATGCTGGGATACATCTTTGCATTTT
This sequence comes from Candidatus Iainarchaeum sp., assembly GCA_003559395.1. GTDB lineage: Archaea > Iainarchaeota > Iainarchaeia > Iainarchaeales > CSSED10-239 > CSSED10-239. Next base: position 2,932 of record PWLL01000114.1, read on the forward strand.
TATGTTTTTTATGTTATGCTTTTTTTGCACTACTTTCAAAAAATTCTCTTAAAAAAATAAGTGAATATACGCTTGGGTTTTTTTTAAGAATCACACCAATAATACTATTTTCTTTATTTTTTATTATTGGTTTTCCAAAAATTGGAAGTGGTTTTATTTTAGCACTTGTTGTTGGGTCTGTTCTTAATGTGATTGCAACAATGGTTATAGTGTTGGGGTTTTGTTTATTGTTCTTAGTTGACTCGGCTTTA
>PWLL01000101.1 GCA_003559395.1 Candidatus Iainarchaeum sp.
CAATTCCTGTTTGGCGAAAGGGGACAACTGGTCGGTTCAGAGCAGAACTGCGGCCTCGGATCTTGTCGTTGACCCCAGACATCGTAACGCATGGCAGCAGTTACATTACCAGTCTCATCCGTTAGTGCAACTTTGGAGCCAAGATGATCTTTATGGAGATATTGGTGAAAGATTCCATCATCCTCACTCCCCATTACTACAACATGGCCTGCAACCGACCTTCTATACCCCTCGACCTGCCCCTCTCCTTGACCATCAACCAAAACCTCGACTGAGCCGACGTAATAGGTGCGTTCGGTTCCACTTTGCGCATCGCCGTTTCGTTGAAGCACACGCCCACGATCAGGGCCATAATGGAACTCCGCTACATGACCCGTATCGCTGCTACTAATGCGGCGAATCACATTGAACGCATGATAGTCAAACTCACGAGCGACTACTTCTCCTATTCTGTCACGAAGCAGATTGCCGTTGGCGTCATACTCGAATGTCTTATCTCCGGCCGAGGTTACGGCATGCGGACCCGCCTCGCCAAAGCCATACTCATATTCGATACCGGACTTTTCCAAGATATTTCCGGAAATATCATATTCCATTGCCTCCGTTTCAACCGATTCATTCAGGTAGTTTACACCGCATCCAGCAGCTTGGGCCGAAAGGAGCCTGTTTACGCCCTCAAGCCGACCCAAATCGTCATAACCGTACCACTTCGTCTCAAACTGATACTCTGAGCTCGCCACAGAAACAATCTGACATTTCAATCTGCCTTTGACATCCCACTGCAGCATCCGATTTTGAACAATTTCTGTCCCATTCTTTTCAAGTCTATCGAGCAGCTCACCGGTTTCCGGATCGTAATTGTCTGTACGAAGGACTCCGTTACCGAACTTGACCTCCGTTGGATTGCCCCTGGCATCCATTGCTCGGATACTCAAATACTCAGTGTTATTTTCGGCCTCTAGAATGGCTAATTTGTGGCCAGATTCTGCATACACGTATCGCTCCCCCCGGCCCCCGGCATATCCGCCTGCAGCGCCATCGATGTAAGGCGATGGCTGCACGAATTGACTGCTCGCATCAAACCTCTGAAATACTCTGCCAATCTGGTCGTAGGTAATTCGTTCAACGAAATTCCTTTCGATTGCCGGGACGGGTTCATCGTTCGAGTACTCCATTATTGACGTTTCGATCTGATGAACTCTCGCGAAATCCTCATATATGTAGACAAGCCTAGTACCTACTGGATCGTGATCAAGGTCTTCCAGATAGGCGAAATCCGGTTGGGTCTCAACTTCGATCAACTGCCCGTAACTCACCTTTTCCGGTTGCCATGACCCATTACCACAACCTCCTGCTTCCTGATCATTCTCACATGAGGACTGACTATGACCATAAATCCACGTGGTGGTGTTCTCGATAATCGCCCCTACTAGCGGCACAAGCAAGGAATAATTCACGATCTGCCATTCTTCACAATCTTCCGCGGTTACGCTATCCCCGAGCCCTAAAATATCCCACTGCTGGATCTTCCTACCCAACGAATCATGCAAAGACCGGACCGCCTGCCCATCGGCATCAACTTGGCAAACCAGATCGCCGAACGCATTGTGAGAATAACGCCACACCCCCTTGTTGGGATCGTCAACTTCAATCCTGTTGCCATACTGATCATACTCGACAACCATGGAAACGGATGCATGCGTTCCGTACCCGCCCGCATCCGCCTCACCTACAGGCGCATCAATCCGCACCACTTTCCCGGCTAAATTTGGCTTATATGTCGTTAATGATTCCAGCTGCGTATTTACAGCCTTGACCTTTTCCCTCAGGTTACCTAATTCGTCAAAACGCTGGACAAACAAATCACCGCCGGCATCAATCCTTCTGCGCTCGAGGCCGGAGTACGCGAATCTCTCCGTCGCGCCATTTCCAGATATAACCTTCACCTTCTGCCCTACATTGTTGTAGATCACGGTGTTCCAAACGATGTCAGAAGAACTACTCGAATAGGGCTCTGAGACCTGGATTTCCCTACCCGCATAGTCATAGAGCTTGTCCACGAACACCCATGATTGTGGCGACGTTTCGTCTTTCCGGAAGGCTTTCTCGGCCGTTCGCACGTCAAGTCCATTTGAATCCTTGCACTCATATCCTTCTGAACCATCGGCTTTGAAAACCCGCTTCACAAAAGCAGCACTTTCTGGACAGTCCATACCGCTTCCGGCTAACTCATACAACACACGATTCCAATCGCCCGTCGAGTCATACTCATAATGAAATCTACCAGCGGGATCATACCGAAGGACCGTCCGCTGCCCACGTGCATCCGTCACCTCCCCCGGATTTCCGAACCGATCATGCTCAGCGTACCGCCGCTTGATCCTCCAACCATTGAGATTATCATGACTCTCTTCTAGAAGCCGCTCTTTGGATTGAACCTGAAATCTACCGCGATCATCATACTGAAATCTTTGAGATCGGCATTGCCCAACTGCAGTATCGACGCAGCCTACATTATCAGTCATATGTGACTCCGAAACGGCAATGGTCTCCTGATTCCGATTACCCCATTCATCCTCCTCATAGTCCTTAATTAAGCGAGCACCTGTTGTGGAACCACAAGCTTCGGGTTCCACGATCTCCCTCTCCAAATGGCCCCGGTCGTTGTATTCAAATGCCACCCTGCGTGTTTCGGCTTCTCCTCCCCAGGCAACCCCTCCAATCTGATCAACCGTTGAGCAGGTCAGTCGACCCAGATGCCAAAGGGAGCCATGACTGAAACTGCCCACGTCATCTCCGGGAGAATCGTATTCATTGTGAACTTCCTTTGTCATAACCACTTGCCCATCACTGTCGTATGTTTTCGCCGTGGTTTCCATGACATGCCCATATTCGTCGACTGCATTGATTGAGGTTTCTACCCTATGGGTCAGCTCGGACCCGAATATTTCGGTCAACTGGGACTCGGATTGTTCTGCCACACTCGACATTGCTGTGTAGCTCCACTCAATGGAATGCTTCAGAAAGACATGCGGACGGTCCGCATCTGTATTTTGCTGTGACCATTCGTTTTCGCTGCAATCGATAGGATAAGCAAGTATGCCATCGGATGCACCGATGGAAAGCTCTTCTTCAATACATGGACCACCATCCCAATCCATAGAAGAGCCGGTAAAAGCAGGTGGTTGCCTTTGTTCTCCCACCCAAGGGTCTTTTGACAAATACCACTGCCCCGTGCCACCGGGTCTTCCAGTATACGGGAAATCCTGAAGATACCGGGTTCTTGTCAATACGCGACTCCTTTCATCATAGGTAGCCACCTCCCCAAATCCAACAAAGCCGCGCCCTCCAAGCTGGAGCTTGGCGCCCGAGTAAAAGTACCTCACCGACGGGTTGCTCTCTGAACTGCTGTTCGAAGTTTCAACATGTGAAACCAGCCATAGGGGGGCCTTTAACTCAATTAGGCTCAACCCATCAATACTACCACCGACTTGAATAGGATAATCTGACTGATAAACAGAGTCATCAGAGAGGGATGAGTAATCGATTTCCGTCCTTACTCCGTGCCCGTCTTCAATTCCACGTATAACTGAAGAGGGAACAAACCGTTTCTCGGGCGCCTCTGGAGAGCCGTACGGTTCATCGTGGCGTCGCTGAATTGCGTCGACTACGAAGTCGTCCTCCAAGCCTACGGAATTGAGAATAGCCACTGCATCAACAACCCCATTGTCCAGCAGATCCAGGGTAATTAGCTGCTCATCATCAAACGGCTCAACGCTTGCGACCCCAACACAGCCGCTATGCATCAATTGGTTGTCGATCTCATCGGTCTCCCAGGGCCACGCATACCAAGCATAATGAGGAACCTCAGAGTCGGTACAGTGCGTCGTATCAATGGCCAGTAAGTCGGGATACCCATTGCCACTATAGTCCGCAATAATCACCGAACCCCGATTATAAGATTCTACATCACTTTCCATTGGCGGTAGTGCGAGATAGCCTGTAGACCCGTTACTCAGTAACACCTGAACCTCCATTTTCCCATCAGCGTCCCTCAGTATCGCCAGATCTGTGTACCCACTACCATTGAAATCCATTGGAACTATCGTATCCACTACACTCACGCCAGGAAGGCGAGCATGCTGCTCCAATTTGTAATTGTCATCTTCAAGCTCTGTGTAGTAGATGGCTACCCACGTGTCGTGAATATAGTTGTCTTCACTCTGGGCACTGACCTGGCTAGGTGAAATCTGACCCGAGCCAACCCTCTCTTCGTTGGAGTCAGGATCGAGACATTTAACCGCGCTTTCTCCACGTAACAGCAGACCGGCATTGCCATCATGGTTCATGGCTATAGCTGGCGTACCAATGGGGTGAAATTCCACCTCACCCGAACAGCCCGGCTGTTCAGGTAATTCAACCTCAATATCAATAACGTGAGGCCCATCTAGATTCACCTCACCCGGACCAGAAAGATTACGGTAAACCCACCCTAGAGTCGCCTCCCCCTGCTCAGAAACCGCAGTCGAACCGGTCTTTATTAATACCAGATCACCATAGCCACTCCCATCCAAGTCAACCTCACTAAACGTGAATTCGTCATCGAAATTTTCGAACGACGCAGGCGGATGACCTACGACCTCGGGCTCCTCAGTAAATTGCTGTTCACTCTGACTCCACGCCTGATAGTAAATGGCATAATCCGATGAGCCCTCGGAACAATTGTTCGCTACATAGACGATGCCCTGCTTACCATCCCTGTCAAAATCGATAAGCTGCCATACTGTATCTTCACTGCCTTGCATCCCGCAGGCAGCTGCAACAGGCTCGCTCATTCCCAGCTCCTGCAAACTTCCTTCCGGATCGCTATTGGCAATATCCGAGAATCGTGCTTCGCCTACCTCCGACGACAATACAACGACTTGCTGTCGCTTGCCTGGCCTTACACGCCCAGCTTGAGCACCATGAAACTCATCAATCGAGATCACAGGATCCGGATCAAAGGGCCCCTCGGTCCAGTCTGCCTTGGTTCCATGATCTCTTTGCCAATCAAATATAGTCGGGAAGAAACATTCATCGTCATCTTTAGAACCCCAGCACTCAGTCAACGCGACCAATAGCAATTCGTGCCGATAGGGTTCTTCATGTGACTGGTAGTCGAGATGATACTGACGTACTGCTGACCCAACCGAGCCGGAAGAGTAAACCCTTTTCAACCGCTTGCTACTCTTTATTCGATTGCCTGCAAGATAGCGGGCCCCTTCTTCCGGCAAGTTGGCATCCACATATTCAAATTCGATCTGCGCAAACGGTTCTTGGCTAGGGTCGACTTGAAGATTCCCCGTATATTCAATTTTCTTGATTAGCCATTCGATCCATTCACCCTCATCTGATTCCAGCCCGGGTTGAATGTAATGAAAGCTCATGAAGTTTCCGGCCGAGTCTATTACACGACTGATTGGCCAAGCGTAGGTGACCAACTCGCCCTCAGCGTCCAGTGCCACGATATCTGCAGAATCATCGCTACCCGCACTCCCAGGATCGTATCCATACGTGCTGACAGTGCCGTCGGACTGATGCACCTCGAAGTAGGTTGCATGACCGTCTGCCCCTATCACCCCCAGGATGCGAGTAAGATCATCAACTTCGAATCGGTACTCCACCACCTGTAATCCGGATTCTCCCACACCGTCACCTACTTCTCCGACCTCGAATAGGCGCTTTCCGTCAAGACAGAACTCATCATCTGATGTGATAGCGACTCCGGCTTGTTGACCATCTTGCAAGAATGTCTTTCCACACCTCGTGATGCTTGATATTCCCGAGATGTTCCATCCAACGCCCATTGGGCCGTCTTCCAGACTCTGACTATCGTATTGAAACGCGAGCTCCGGTGCCATTCCGCCTGAGCCCGGGACCGTCATTATGGGAATACGATACTGCAGTGCACCGGATTGCCCAACATCTATCTCACCCCGCGTTGCGCCTACCCGGGCGCTATCCAAAAGCTCAGGCGATGGCTGTCCAAGGGAGCATTCCCCAGCGGCAGCCTGATCTTCAGTACAGATTCCATGTTCTGGATCGGCAGCAGGGGGGGACTCCGGGCCTACCGGGGGTTCCGTGGGCCCGGAGTCACCCCCTTCAACTGTGACTTCATACGTGGAAGCAATCACGGCGCTTTGTTCCAGATCGAAACCGCCATCTTCTCCTGGTCTACTCACCAGCAAGAAACGATAGGCACCGTCATCAGCGATGCTGCAGTGGAAGTCTCGAACGACGTAGCCATCTGGCGGCGTTGCTCCGCAGACGCCACCGATCGGTTGAGGCGTTGAGGATCCATTGATCGAGACCATTACCTGAACGAGCGGATTGTCAAACCATGATCCAAAGTCCTCATCAGTAAACCAGGAAAGTTCGACAGGACATGCCGCGCCGGTGGTAGAAGACAAATCACAATGCGCCTCATCATGGTGCTCATCATTGATTTCATATGTAATGTAGTGATTACTGGCAAGTTTGCCGATTGCCGCAGCATTTAACCCCTCATCACCACAGTAGAAGTCTCCCAATCGAAAATCGTAGGAGCGCACATCACCAACAGGGCCCTGAAGATTCACACAGACCAATCCCTTCCTGTAGTCATCCGGATCGGAGTCAGTCGCTGAGCTTGTCGTGTCATAGCGTCGACCAAGACCGGTACCAGATTCGGGAAAGACGGAGTAATTGGGCAACCCCGCATCTATCTCCTGCTGGCTCGGCTTCCAGTATGGGTTGTGGCCAGGGTAGACTGTGTGAAACTCATCGGTTGGAATGGATTGAAACTGGTCAAAATCAGAACCGTCGGTACAGTCTTCGTCAGGATTTTCGTCGTCCTGGTCCTGATTCGCGCAATGATGCGCGACCAGCCAGATCGGCAGAGCATCATCATCCTCACTGGAATCATCAAAGCCAAGAATGCCCCAGGCCAGCATTCGTCCGACCATCCACTCCAGGAAGATCATCTCTACTTTGCTGTTGATGTTGCCATTAGAATCGAAAAACTGACCAGGATCGAAATCCGCCTCGTCATCGTCTCGTGGTGCCCAAACACCCCGGAAGTGGTCATGTCTATTGGGCTCTGAGTGCCAATCCGGGTTGAAAACTTCGCCGTCAAGCATGAAGGAACGAATGGGAAACTGCCGGGTGCTGTCAGGCATTCCGTCTGTTGAAACCCCAGACCCATGATGCATCGTAATCGAAACCTCTGCATGTTGTCGGGAAAATTCGTCAAAATAGACGCGCAACGTACCGACCTTGTCATCCCGTTCATCATACTCAGGATCTTCTGGCTCGCTCCTGCGGCTGGGATAGAAAAGTCCCCCTTCGGCATAAACCATGCCGGTATCAGGATCTTGACCGTACTTGTGCAATCGTGAGTAGTACCAGACCGGTGTCCAGTTATTCACACCGTCTTCAGATGGCTCTTTCTGGAAGGTCTTCCAGAATGCGAACAGGTCATAGCTTCCATGATTCTGATCGAGCGCGTCACGATCGATATCCTTCGACCAATAGAATACCCAACCGGTTCGATAGCCTTGCGAATATGTTTCATTGTCCTCACTGCGTGAGAAACTTGTCCACATTCCAGGCTGCAGCGTTGAAGGGGTGGGGGCAACAGAGGATAGCTCCGGGTCGGGTATGTTGTAAGTTTCATGCTCGGAGCAATGGTAATCGCCGCCGACGTATCCTGGCTCCGGAACAATCACCCGCTCCGGACCCTTTTCCGAACCAGCGACCGGTCGAACAGAGACCGGGGTATTATTATGAGGTGGAATGTCCACAGGCTCACTTTCCCAATACCATCGACCAACGCTGGAATTGTATTTAGGCTTGGCATATAGAAGTTGCGACTGTTCTTCACCATCCACAGCGATCTCAAAGAGCACTGGAGAATCGTAAGCTGTGCCAAAGAAATTGTCCTCTACGTACCTCCACTTCAGAACCACATCCGTCATATAGTTTACCCAACAGAGCTCTGAAACGAAGGCGAACTGAACATCTCGTTCGACCGGTCGCGAAACCACATTGGAGTATTGCGAGCACTCATCTCCGTTCTCACGATCACGCCGGCAAGCCGCAACCCGATATCCGATTTCCTGGCCTGATTCCGTTGCAAACTTCTGGACGGAGAATGACGCTTCATCCAATGGAAAAGCACCGCGCTTAATCAGTGAATCATCTGAATCGATTAGCACCTCCTCGACCCGATAATAGTCAAGGTCTTCATGATCGACCGGGTTCCAGTTGAGTTCGAACTTGCCGGACGGATTGTCGATAACATCGAGTGCCACGCCATCTGGAACAGGTAGCGGGACCGGAGATTCCGGGGGCTGGCTCAATGACACATGGGCCGCCAAGCCGCACTCCGTCATGTCACCTTCAGCAAGACAGGCCTGCACTTTTGCAACATGCCCTGGGTATTCAGCCGGCTCGCTGATTGTCGACGTCCATTGTTCTCCGCTATCCCAGTCGACAACGATACTATCCACGACTGGGAAGAGTGACGATACCTTAAATTGAACCTCATACTGATTCTCCGGCGGGCGAACCGGATAGGCCCAATTCAACTCGACTGTCTCAATGGAAAAGGAAGCTTCAACTTCGATTGGACTTCTTAGCGGATAGCGTGCATAGCGCCACTCACCCGGGTCGGAGCATTCGTCAGGACTAACACAGTGGGAAATTCGAAACTGGTAGAAGCCTTCAGAGGGGTAATCAAATTGCTGCTCAGCGGAGGTGTCACCCTGCGGTACAAAGGAGTGGATCACGTCTTCGCCCAGCTTGATCTCTATTTGTGTTTCTCCCAGAAAGTGATAGCCCGGCGGCGTGTCAGGTTGGTTCCAGGCAAGGCGATAGGTCTCCAGATCCATTTCAAGTCGAACACTAGTCAGCTGAGGCTCTTGCCCTCGACAAACTGCAGAATTGCCCTGACCAGTCTCAAGCACACCCTGATCCCACAGATGCATGAGCTGACCGCACTCCACAAGATCTTCTCCAAGCAAATCTACGTGAGCAAGCTGGGAATCAGAATGATCTGTCAAGGCAATAATTGAGCTGATGTCTGTAATACCGGTTTCTGAAAACACCACTTTTTGGAGCGAAGTCAGGTCGCTCAAAACCGACAGCGAGTTGGCATCCGAAAGGTCTCCACCCGAAACAATCAGTTCGGTCAGCGACAGGGCGCCCGTGAGAGGACCGAGGTCATCAACTGCGGTCTCGCGCGCTTGAAGAATCTGCAATTGATCAAGTCCGGACACACTGTCGAGACTGGCAATGTCTGTGTGATTGAGATAGAGCTCCTGCAGGCTCTCGGCCAGGTTAAGATTGCCGGACTGCTGGAGCGACAACCCATCAAGCGAGAGCCTTTCCAACTGCTGCCACATTGACAGGAATGACAGGTCTGAAAGGTCGGTATTGTCCAGCCTGGCCACCCGGAGATTGACCAGATTCTCAAGATTCTGGGTCACCGCCCAGGAAGCGCCGACCGCGGTCTCCGAGATATCCAGCAGCTCCAAGCTGTCAGCTACTGATTCGAGTCCGGAAAGGTCGGCAATGTTTGTGTGGCCCAGAAACAACTCGATTGTCCCAGTCAAGGCCGGCAAGGTCTCAGCAGCCGAGTGGGTAGCACGCAGTCGAGGAATTTCTATCTCACCGAGAGCCGAAAGATCCTCCACATTCGTGCCAGAAATGTCAAGTTCGTCGATATACTCAAGTGATGAAAGCTCCTGAAGATCGTCAACCTCGGTGTTGGCAATGTTGAGGAATGCGAACCCTGGGCGCGCGAATGCCACATACTCAAGCTCCCCCGATGTGACCGGGTTACCGGCAACATCAAGTCCATGGAGCCCGGGAAGCTGGCCAACCGTCGAGAGGTTAGCGATCGAATTGCCGGACACATCAAGACTCTCAACCGCAGGGAAGTACTCGATACCAGTCAAATTTTGAATATCCCTTCCACGGCATGAAAGCGCATTCAACTCGCCCGCTGATTCCATTGCGGCACCGGCATCAGCAATACACAAAACCAGTTGTGGGTCTTCAACGTGAATGAGTGCAGCTTCAAAATCGAGCGTGGGATCAGCTAGCACGACCTGCTCGATGGCAGTCCCCCACCCCCCGCACTCATTTGAATGATCATCACACATGCGGACTCGAAAGACATGAGTCCCGATCGTCATCTCCTCTTCTTCAGAAAAATCCAGCCCTTCAGCGGTAGTCATATAGGTAAAGACACTCCCGCCTGACCCCGACTGGAGAGCTGGCCATCGTTCTATCTCATAAACTGACCCTGGTGGCACCTCGTCGGTCACCCACGTCAGTGAGAATGCATTACGGATTGATGGGTTCTTCGAAGAATGAAGTTCAAAGGGGATATCCAAATTCAGGCATTCTTCCTCGGAGACGATTACCCCACCAGAGGCAAGTACACTTTCGAGCGTATCAACCTGAGGACAACTCAGTGCCGGATTGCTCTGAATATCAACATGATCCAGCACTGATTCGGCGTGATCCACGAGGTTGATCAATGGCATCAAATCGCCCAACTCGCCGTCACGCAGGTGAACTTCCTGCAGACTGAGGGTCTTATATAGTCCACTTATATCGCTGACCGGATTGAGAGAAAAGTCCGCAAAAAGCAACCTTGTTGCTGAAAGATCAGGAATATATGTGACTAAATTATCGGAAACCGTAAGCGTTTCAAGATCCGTTAGCGATGAAAGCGATTCAAGGCTGCTAATATCATTGCCATCAGCATGAAGGTGCCGAAGGTTGCTCAGATTGGATAGCGGCCCGAGCGGACCCGGCATCGTGGAGCTGGTACTACTCAGCCGGTTATGTGTCAAATCCAGAGTAAGCAATTCCTCCAGCGAGGACAAAGGCGAAAGCTCGCTAATGCCATTGAAGCTGAGATTGAGCAACTGCAATCCGAGCAAGTATTCCAATCCATTGAGGCTAGTAATATTTCTGGACTGACATTCTAGAGCAGTCAATTGGTGAGCTGGGAACCTCAGGTCGCCGTCGACAGCATCATGCACACAGCTCTCGAGATTCGAGTCGGAGAATTGGATGTGACCAATCCACTTCTCGTCATTGCCTGAGCCTGAAAGCGCGACCCGCCCATCAACTTCGCCTCCCGTTCCGTCAGGGCCTGGACTAGAAGATCGACTCTCAGAAATCGAATTAATAGGTGAGTTGAGAATAGGTCGGACAAGAACTTCAATAGGCTCGTTGCGAAGGGCGTTGAATGTAAATCTCCTGGCTGGCCGTAGAGTACCTCGTGCTCCACTTTCACTGCCGGGATCTCGGCCCGCTGCTGCAAAATCTGCGCCAACATCTTGTCCTCTGCTCCGAACAGGTGGGCTCGGTAGCTCTTGCTGGGAGAGCTCAAATATTCTGTAGCGTGGGCCATCGAGCACCATGACCTGGTACGACTTTGGCTGAGGTGCGGCGGTGCGTGCGCCTTCCGAGCGCATCGACTGGATATCCCAAGAGACGGTAACCCGTCTAGCACCAGGCAATTCCAGATCTCGCTCTACACCAACGTCGATTACCTGGATCTCTGAGCGCCGCGCCTGTGCGACAAACTCTTCTCTTGCTTTGCAGTCGTGTGCGTCGCAACGGCCATGCTCAATCAGGTCTTTTTCTGAATCTCTCGCGCGGGTATGCACGACGTCGTGCGCAAACAGGTCGCGCGAGCGCTCTTGCCATCTTGAGAATGTGTTGGGACGTTGAGCCGATACGACTCTGGAATGATCTTCGTCAATCAAAGCTGCCCTTAGCACCCCCTCTCTCTCATCTTGGACGGGTTCCTCCGCATGAACCGTCTGGTAGACAAGTGGTAGAACAATTAGAGTTGCTATCAGATTCAGTCGCATTATCAGCCCTCAAGTTGGAACGGCGGTTTCTTGAGGCTGATCAAGACATAGGCACAACTTAGCTGTAGGCGGATAGACGAACCGCCGCCAGCATGCTAGACACCATTTCTATGGGTTAAAACTGCGAGTCAAGGGGTGGGCAAACGTAGTGCGCCTAGCGCGCCACACAAATTTCCAATCTCATCACTTGCTGCTACTCCTTCCCAAGATAGCACCACAAGCAACCTACTTGTCCCATAACAAGCTCCCCAGATCCCCAAAAGACCCCGACTCATGAAGACAATAAAAAGCAAGTTCCCTCGCAGAAGCAACCTCTCAGCCTCTGCAATGGCAAAAACCCTACACACATAAAGACCGACAGTCAACCCCAGTTGTTGCCAACACATGCTCGTGTTTTGTAAAGGCCGTGCTTGCGGATGTAGGCCAGGACAGTGGCCGGCAGCAGGAAACGGGGGTCACGACCGGCAGCCAACTGCTTGCGGATATCGGTCGAGGAGATGGACA
>PWLL01000027.1 GCA_003559395.1 Candidatus Iainarchaeum sp.
AGTTTGTTTTATCTACGAATAACTATATAAGAAAACGCCTCTAAAATCTTTTACTTTTTTATCATTATCAAAAACAGTAACTAACCTATAGTCGTCATTCCAATCTTCCCAAGAAATCAAAACTGGTTTATTTTTTACAAAACCATCTTCTATTGCTTCTTTTAAGTTATCATAATAAGTAACGTGTTCTAGATTAAAACTATCAACAACATGCTCATCTAAATAAGTGTTTATTTCTATCAAATTTAGTTGAGAGATATCAACGCCGCCATCTATTTTAAAAACTAGAGTATATCCTGATCGTAGAACTTCTTTTTGTATATTTTTATTTATCTCGTTTATTCTTGCCTTTCTTCCAATCATTCCATAATCTATTTCTTTTAGCCTTAGTTTTTCTAAAACTTCTCCAGACGAAGAAAACAAGATAGGTTCTATGTTTTTATCTTCTACAAAAGCAAAAACATCTTCTTTCATAGTTAAACAATAGCCTATTTTTTTTGGTTCTGTTTCTTCTAGAGTAAGTGTTTCTTTTGTAGGGTTGTTTATTTCTGTTGGTTCTTCAGAAACATTCACAGATAATCTTATCACTAACACAATTGATAAAAAAACTAACAAACAAAACAGAACAACAATTATTTTTTTCATAGTTTTTCTTTTTTATTATCTTTAATATATATAATAGGTTACAAAAAATATATAAAACACAACGAACTTTTACCATCCTGTTTCTTGCAAAAGAGAAGAAATTGATTTCCCAAGATGTATATAACAAATAACTTTTGCAAAATATTCTGAAACATCAACTTGTTTAAACCAGTCTGTATTTTTTACAAATTCTTCTGAATGATAGACTGCATTAGTTCCAATTACTTTTGTTAAATAATTATTTTTATAAAGATCATTAAGTCTATCAACACACGGTCCATTAAAAAAAGGAAGAGATGTTGCAAAATATATTTGTTTTGCTCCTTTTTCTTTAAGTATTTTTATTGCATTACATAAGGTACCACCAGTATCAACCATATCATCAACTAACAAAACGTCTTTGTCTTTTACATCTCCAATAACAAACATTTTATTAATACAATCTAGTTTAACATAGCTTCTTTCTTTATATATAGAAACAAGGTTTAGTTTTAGTTCAGAAGCATATTTTTCTGCTCTTTTTAACCCACCAATATCTGGTGCTGAAACAACTAGTTTTTCTAAAGAAATGTTTTTTTTAATATGTTTTATTAAATTTTTAAAACCATATAGATTTTCAAAAACACAATTATTAAAAAATCCTGCAATTGCAAGATTATGAATATCTAAAGTAATTATGGTGTCTGCTCCTAAATACTCCATTTCTTTTGCAAAAAGCTTTGCTGTGATTCCTTCTCTTCCAACTGATTTGTCTTGTCTTGAATAAGGATATGTTGGAATAACAACATTTATTCTTTTAGCATCTGATATTCTAGCAGCATTAACAAGTGTTTTTAGTGCCATTACATTATCGTTTACTGAATATCCAAAAGAAGTATTTGTTACATCTTGAAGAATATATACATCTTTGCCTCTTATAGATTCTAAAATATTTGTTTTTATTTCTGTATTTTTAAATTGAATTTCTTCTGTTTTTGTAAGGTCTATTTCTTCTAAATTATTTTTTTTTAAATAATTATTTAAATAAGGCAAAATAAGGTTTGCAAAATGTAATCCGCCTTTACAAGACAATAAACAAATTCCGTTTCCGTTTAGCATAAAAAACACTTTTTAAAATATTTGATATATTTATAGTATCAATAGATATAAAAGAATATCTTTTAAAAACAAGATTTTTAACCAAACATCTTTTCTTTTATCTTTTTTGGTGTAGTGTTTTTATGTTCTGCAATCAATTTTATGTTTGCTTTTAGTTTTCTTATATCTAATTCTCCTTTAGATCTAGAAAAAACAATTACATGTCCGTTATCATCAACATATTTTCTATGCTTTCCACCACCTTTATAAACATAGCCTAGTTTTTGTGTTAGAATCTTAGAAAACTCCAAATGTGTTATTGTTGGCAATCCAATACCAATAGATTGATGAGCAATAATTGTTTCTTTTGAAAGTTTTTTAGGTTTTTTTTGTTTTTCAACTTTTGAGGGTGTGTTATTGTTATGATTATTATTTTTTCTTTTTTTATTATTATCTTGCTCTTGCTTTTCTTTTTTCTTTCTTAATAGCCATTCTTTTTCTTTTCTTTCTTTTTCTTTTTGTTTTCTTTCTTGTCTTTCTCTTATTTCTACATCTTCGTTTAATTGTTGTTTGATTCTATTTATTTCTTTTTTTGAAAATTTTCTTTCTGCTCTTTTTATTTCAATTAGTGTTTGTAGTACTCTTGGATGTGTAGGATCTATTTTAGTTGTGTTTCTAGACTGATTATAAAAAAAAGCTTTTAATTTTTTTAAAACTTCTGGAGAAATATTTTTTTTATCTTGTTCTATTCGTTTATATAATTCTTGTTTTTTATTTTCTTTTTTAGGTCTATTTTTATTAACATGTGTCATAAAATCATCTTTTTTATTATGAGATGCAACTATAATAAAAGAATTACCAAAACAAATATAAAGGTATTTAAAATTCCAAAAATATCGCAATCTAAAACACTTATTTTTCAAATCAAGCATATATATTTAAATACTAACAACAATATATTTATTGTTAAAAAAACAATCTAACTTGTCAAAAAAATTTAAAAAAACGTGATCATATGTCTATTTTCAAACCAATACCAAAAAAAGAAGAATTTTCTTTAAAAAAAAACTTAGGCTTATTTGAAGCTACGATGGCTGGTGTTGGGTTTATTCTTGGTGCAGGAATATATGTTTTAATTGGTGCTGTTGCAAGTTTTTCTGGCTCAGCAATATGGTTATCTTTTATTTTTGCAGGACTTGCAGCAATTGCTTCTGGTTTTAGTTATGCTGAAGTGTCTTCTATGTTTCCTGTTATAGAAAGCGAATATGTGTATGCTAAAGAAGGCCTTGGTAAGTTTGCTGGATTTTATACATATATTGCAGTTATTCTTGCGTTAACAATTGGTATTGCTGGTGTATCTTTAGGATTTGCTAGTTATTTTAAAGAACTATTTGGGTTGCAGAACGTAAAGTTAATAGCTTTTACAGTAATCCTATTCTTTGCAATTGTTAATTGGTGGAGTATAAAAACATCTGCAAAGTTTGTATTTATTTGCACTTTAGCCTCTATTTTAGGTTTATTAACTATTGTATTTTTAGCATTTTTTACAACATCCACAAACACAAATTATTTAATAATGCCTCAAGGATTTTCAGGAGTTGTAAAGGGTGCTTCTTTGATCTTTTTTGCATATCTTGGTTTTGAAGGAATTGTAAAAATGACTGATGAAACTAAAAATGCACGAAAAAACATTCCTTTGGCAATTATTCTTTCAATAATAATTTCTACAATTGTTTATATTGCTGTTGCTGTTGCAGCAGTAAGTGTTTTGTCATGGGAAGTACTTGCTACATCTCAAGCACCTTTAGCAGAGGTTGCTGCAGCAGTTCTAGGAAACAAAGCTTTTGTTTTTTTAGGAATAATTGCATTATTATCTACAGCAAACACAATCTTAATGGGGCTTTTGTCTGGATCAAGAAGTTTTTATGGAATTGGGCAGATATTTTACAAACTTAAATGGCTTTCAAAAGTAGGTAAAAGAAACACGCCTACAAGAGCAATAATCATTACTTTTTTTATTGCAGTTCCTTTTTTATTTTTTGGAAACATATCTACTGTAATTGGTTTTACAAACTTTTTAATATTTTCAAACTTTATATTAATTAATCTTTCAGCAATAAGACTAAGATACAAACATCCAGACATTATTAGAAAATTTAAAATGCCATTAAACATAAAACGATTTCCTTTATTTTCTTTGTTTGGTATATTAATATCATTAGTATTAATTTTTAATCTAGATATGTTACATATTGTTGGTGGAAGTATTATAAGTGTTATTATATATATTATATTTGTAATTATTAATCAAAAAACAGGACTACAATACTAAAAAGTGTTAAAATATGGAATTAAAAAACAAAATTGCTTTAATTACTGGAGCTGCTAGAGGAATAGGTAAAGCAACTGCTTTAGAGTTTGCAAAAGAAGGAGCAAAGTTAATTTTATCTGATATAGATATTGATAATTGCGAATATACTTGTGATGAAATAAAAAAACAAGGATATGATGCTATAGCTATAGAATGTGACGTAACTAAAAAGAAAGATGTTGAAAAACTTGTTAAAAAAACCTTAAATAGATTTCAAAGAATAGATATTCTTGTAAACTGTGCAAGCGAAGAAATAATAAATCCTTTTTTTGAAATTAAAGAAAATGAGTGGGATTCTATTATTGATGTAAACTTAAAAGGAGTTTTTTTAATAACTCAACTTGTTGCTAAGAAAATGGCTTTACAAAAAGAAGGAAAGATAATATCTGTATCTTCTATTGCTGGAAAAGTAGGATTAACTTATGCTTCTTCTTTTTGTGCAGCAAAAGCAGGAATTATAAATCTTACAAGAGAACTGGCTTTAGAACTTTCTGAATATAGAATAAATGTAAATTCTATTGTTTCTGGTGTTTTACCAACAAAAATAACAAACAATATTTTAGAAGATAAAGAAAATAAAGAAGACTTGTTAGCTAACATACCACTAAAAAGAATAGGAAAACCAGAAGATATTGCAAAAGCAGCTGTGTTTTTAGCTTCTGAAAGAGCAAACTATATTACTGGTCATAACTTGGTCGTAGATGGTGGTTGGTTAGCGCATTAGGGTGTTTATTATGAAATTAAAAAATAATGTTGCTATAGTAACTGGAGGAGCAAACGGAATTGGAAAAGCAATTGCTTTAGAGTTTGCTAAACAAGGAGCAAAAGTTGTTATTTGTGATATTGATAAAGTAGCTGGAAAAGAGGTTGTAAATCAAATAGAACGTCTTGGATATAAAGCTATTTTTGTTAAAGCAGATGTTACTAAAAAAAACGATGTTCAAAGAACTATTAAAAGAACAATAAAAGATTTTGAAAAAATAGACGTATTAATAAATAATGCAGGAATATTTATACAAGAGAAAATATCGAAGATTAAAGAAGAAGAATGGGATAATTTAATAAATACAAATCTTAAAGGCATGTATTTGTTTATCTCTTGTATAGCAGAACACATGATTGAACATAAGAGAGGAAAAATAATTTCAATAGGTTCTATTTTTGGAGAGGTTGGTTATAATAACACTTCTGTTTATTCTGCAGCAAACGGAGGAATTATAAGTCTAACTAAGGCAGTTGCTTTAGAACTTGCTCCATACAGAATCAATGTAAATATTGTATCTCCTGGAATCATTGCTACAAAAATGAATGAAGACGTTTTAACAAATCCAGAACTTAAAAAAAAAATCATCTCCAACATACCTTTAGAGAGAATTGGGATTCCTGAAGAAATTGCAGATGCTGTTGTTTTTTTAGCATCCAACAGATCTGATTTTATTACAGGTCACAACTTGATTGTTGATGGTGGTTGGACTATACATTAATATTGATGTTTTAATTTGTCTAGTTTAGATATTTACAAAAACAAATCTTTATTTACACTAATAACAGATTATTTTGCATGTATTTTATAAAAATCATGTTTATTTCCTTCAAACCAAGAAAACATATCTCTTCTTAACTTACACATTTGGTTTGTTTCTTTATTATAGAAAACAATTCCTTCAGCAAATATTTTTTCTCCAGTTTTTCTTCTATAATAAAGACTCCAAAGATCTTTAAAAATATTACTTACTTTTTCAAAAATATCTTCTGAACTTAGATTTTTATTTTCAATTTCAGTTTCTATAAATTTTGTCCAAAAGTTATATGCACATTTTTTTTTAAGATAAGAAAAAGGAACCCATAAAGCTCTTTTTTCATTATATGCGTTATTGTTAATAGAAGGACCAACAAGTTCTCCAAAAAACTGACCAGTTGTATTTGTTCTAAATAATTCTTTATATAATGAATAGTTTATACCATCAATAAATCTAAAATACTTTTTATGAGATAATATTTCTATTTTGTTTTTACGATTATAAATATCAATAATTTTATTATTTTCAACAATAACTGAAACATTTGTGCCATCTATTTTTTCTGAAGCTAACACTTTTGTTTTATCAAATATCCATTCATAAATAGGGTTTATTTTTGAAGTGACTATATATTTATCGTCTATTGTTTCTCTTATAAATGGAGATTCTAGTTTTGGAAAGTCTTTTATATTTTTCATAATCGTCCGTCCTACAAATAATACAGAACCAAAATAAATATAAATAGAGGAGATTATTAAAAAATTGTGATTGGTAATTATGTTATATCAAAAATTTAAACACATATTGAATATAAATTCATAACCATTTAAAAACCTTTTGCTTCTATAATATGTACATAATGAATACTAATTCATTATAGGAGATGATATATATGCCAGCAAAAGATAAAACAGGTCCAAGAAGTGGATCAAGAGGCCCAAGAGATGGAAGAGGGCAAGGTAAAGGAAGAGCACCAGGAAAAGGTGTTGGTAAAAAACAAGGTGGACAAAAAGGAAATTGTTAAATTTTCGTATAGTTAAGGAGAAAAAAACATGTCAAAAGATTACTTACTTATACTAATAGTTATTTTAGGTTTAATTACCTTGTTTTTTTTTCCTAAACCTCAAAGTAATTTTTTACTTTATCTTTCAACAATCTTTTATTACTTTATTGTAATAAAGGTTTTATTTTTAAAAAAAGGAGGTAGACAATATGCCAGCAAGAGATAGAACTGGACCAGAAGGAAAAGGACCATTAACAGGAAGAGGCTTTGGAGCTTGTAACCCAAATAACCAAAATCAAAGACTTTCACAAAGAGGGGTTGGTTTTGGAAGAGGTTGTAGACAAGGAAGAGGTTATGGATTTAGAAATCAAAACACAAATGAGGAATAACATATGCCAAGAAGAAAATGCCACAGAAATGTTCGTTTTAGTCCAGATTGTTTGTTTTTTAAACCTGCAGGTATAAAACTAAGAGATATGCAAAATATTGTATTATACCCTGACGAATTAGAAGCAATAAGACTAAAAGACTTTTTAGGTTTAGAACAAAAAAAATGCGCAATAAAAATGAACATTTCACAACCAACTTTTCATAGAATACTTTTAAGTGCAAGAAAGAAAGTTTCTGATTCTTTAGTAAATGGAAAAGCAATAAAAATAGAAAAAATAAAACAATAAAACAAATTTAAAAAAAAATTAAAATGGAGTGAAAAACATAAAATTATTAATTACTTTAAATAATAATAAACAATTAGATTCAGATTTAAGTGAAGTTATAGAAAATATAAATAATTTAGAAGACATTACTGATGATTGTGAACACTAAAAATAAATTTTAACTAAATTATAATCAGAACTTAAAAAATTAGATGGTCTTTGAAAATCAAGCCCTGTATTGTTAAATACTTTTTTTAAAGAGCGATAATAATTATTTCTATTAACAAAGAGAATTATTTTTTCCATAAAATCATATTACAAAAATCTGCCCTTGCTCACGGCAACGACTGAGAGATAAATAACATATTATTTGTATAGAAATAGATTTAAATATATATTAATAAAACTACGCTTCTTGTAAAAATTAAACCTAAAGATAAAAAAATTCATCTAATATTTTTTTAAAATAACCTCTAAATAACTTAAAAACTGTTTAGTATCTAAAAAATAGTTTGGGTACGCTTTTTTAAGATCTTGTATATTATCAGCACTAACTAAAACAACATCATATTCATTTTTATTATATATTTTCTTTTCTGCTTGAGAATAAGCTAAAAGTGCTTCTTTTTCTTGTTTTTTTGTAAATGCAGAAATATTTAATCTTTCAAGTACTGTATCTAATTCTAAAAGATAAAAATGTGTGTTTTTCTTATTTTTAAAATTATCAAAATATTTTACAGATTCTGTCCAATGTTTCATTTTTTTTCTAACTTGTAATTCTTTTTCTTTTTGCTTAATTTGCAAATAAAGTTGTTTTTCATTTTGAGGAGTTTGAGAAACAATTGGAGATTTTTCTAATCTTGCAAATGCTGAACTTACTAATTTAAAAAAAGTTTTCCAATTTTCTTCTCCTTGATTAGATTTAATTGCTTGTCTTGTAAAAAAGTCTACAGTTTCTACAGCAGTTGCCCAAAGATGTTGTAGTTTAGATCTTATTTGAACTTCTACTAACAAACCATTATATTCATCTCTACCTTTATCACTTTTATATCTATATATTAAATGTATACTTCTATAACCGTCTTCTTTAGGACTTGAAATATAGTCTTTTTCATTTATTTTTTTGTGTTTTAAGTCTCCATTATGATAATACTTGCTATATAATTCTCTTACTTGAGTTATGTTAGGCATAACTACTCTACACCCTGCAATATCTTGCATTTGAGTTAATTTCATTGTTGGTTTATTATCATTATATTTTCGTTTTAATTTTTTAATTATTGAAGACACTCTTTTTAATCTTTGAGCAGATACTGCATTTTTATCTATTTTTTCAGAAACTCTTTTTAATCTTTTTTTAAACACATTCATAGGATAGCTATGCATTGCTTTCCAACTACTAACAATTTCTAAAGCGTCATTTATTTTTTCTATAGATTGATTTTTATCATCAGATAGATTTTTAGCTGAATTATTTATTTGTGATTTTGATGCTTTTTTAACATTTAATTGATTCATAATATAATATAAGCGCCATTTATTTTTTAAACATATCATTTTGCGCACAAATTAGTTAAAATAAAGTTAAATTGCGCAACAAATAAAACAAAACTAAATTTGTTCTAAAGCCAATAAATATAAAGATTTACAACACACTGCAACAAAATTTAAAAAAACAATTTAAAAAAAACACCATTTTGCGCGTTTTTATTAAAATTACACGGCATTTTGCGCAGAACCAAAAACTATTAATTTCAAATAGACCAAAATAACCTACACAATTGAACCTAAGATTAAAAGCATTCTTTTAATTTAAATTATATTTTAATATTCACTTTTTTTTTATGCCCATCTTCAACAACAAACAATTCTTTTGTATTATATTTTAACATTTTTGCAATAATATTATACGGTATTTGTTCTATTCTTGTATTATATAACATAACAGAATCATTAAAATATTCTCTTCTATCAGCAATCATATTTTCAATAACTGAAACTCTTTTTTGAAGATTCAAAAAATTTTTGTTTGCTTTTATTTCTGGATATTTTTCAACAGTCATAAAAAAATTAGATATTAAACTATGTGCATTTTCATTAACTTTTGCAACATCATGAATATCTTTTGCATGTCCATAATTTGTTCTTATTTTTGTAACATCACTTAATAGTTTTTTTTCATATTTTGAATATCCTTTAACGGTATTAATTAGATTAGGTATTTCATCAAATCTTTGTTTTAATAAAACATCTATATTACACCACGCTTTTTCTATATTATTTTTTAATCTTATTAAACTATTATAAATTGTAACAAAACAAAACAAAAGGATTATAAAAATCAACAACAAAATAAAATATAAATACATAATAAATCACAATACAAAAAACAAAATCGCCCCAACAACACTTAACATAAAACCAAATATAAAAGCCAAAATCACTTTTTTTTTAAATATTTTAATTAATTCTTTTTCAGTTTTATCAGAAATCACAAATGTTTTTTCATGGTTTCCTTTTTTTATTATATGTTTATCTTTTTCTTTAACACCAACAGTTCCTATCACATAGACATTATCATTCAATGCCACATATTTTTCTATAATTCTTATATCCCCATTCATTACTGCTAAAGGAAATTTTGGTCTACCATTAACAATTTCTAGTTCTTTTAAATTATCTAATATAAATTTATTTTGTTTATCTTTATTAAAAGAAAATGCAGTTTTTATATTATAAATACTTTTATTAATATTAAAACCACAAGAAAAATAACTAGCATATTTTACATTTAAAAGAAATTGTGCCTTTTTTGGACTGATTATTATTTCTCCCGTGCCATCATCTACAATAAATTCAACACTATTTTTTTTACTTTCTAATTTACGCCAATGTGACCCGTTTTTTGATGAAATAAACCTTTCTTTCAAATATTCATAACAAACACACTCTTTTTTAGAAATTGGTGTTTTTAAAAGTTCATTTGATTTGACAGACCCATAAATTTCTGACAAACCCATTGCTACGGATCTTATCTTAGATGTCGGAGTATCTTTAATAAGATATTTGACTTTATTTTTTTTATAAGCATCATATAAAAATACAATACCACTACATAGTAAAACTAAAGGAAAAAACATTTTTGCTATATTTCCTATCAAAATTGTGCTTATCATTTATTATAACCTCATAATCATTTTTTGATTTTTCTTCATAAATTGCAAAATAAACTTTATACAACACCAGTTAATCTTTATAACATTTATAATAATATAGGTATTATCTAATATTTAAAACTTTAGTTTTATAACCAATAACATGTTTTCAGTTCTATTTTTTTAAATCTTTAATAAAGTCTTTTAAGATATAATCCTCACACTCCTTAAATAAATATTAACTTACTTATATAAAATAATATATTAACAAAATTTAAACCATTTCTGTTCTCATTTAAACCACATTTGTCTTTAATAACGCAAATTTAATTATATAACTTTTCAACACGTTCTATAAGTTTATTTATAAAAACAGAAGAACTCCAAAGATCATTATGTCCTTTTCCTTCAATAAGCACATATTCTTTATTATTACTTGGAATTTTTTCATACAGCCTTTTTGAAAACCTAGAAGGAATTACTAAATCCTGATCTCCATGAAAAATAACAACCTTATTTTCATAATTTTTTAACCATTCAACATTATCGTATCTTTCTTTTAAAATTAATGATACAGGATAAATAACAAATTTTGATTGTGCTACATCAATCAATCTAGAAAATGGAGTAATAAGAATTAAGTTATTTACTTTTCCTATATAGCTATGATAGCTTGCAGCACCAGCGCCAATACTTTCTCCATAGATTGTTACCTCTGTAAAGGAATTATCTTGAATAAAATCATTTATGTTTTGAACATCTTTAAGTATTAGTTTTTTTGATGGGTTCCTATTATCGTTTGAATAACCTGCATACTCAACAAACACTAACGAAGCATTAAAACGTTCAAAAATTAATCTAAGATAACTTCTATCACAAGTTGACCCTGCATTTCCATGATAAAACACAATTACTTTTTCTGTAGACGCGTGCTTAAAATAAAATCTAGTTCCATTATAGTTTATTTTTTGATAATCTTTAAAACTACTACATTGTTCAAAATTTTGATCATTTGGGTGGTATAACATAGATCTTTGATTAAAATACAAAAAAACGCCTAACAAAATATATATTATAAAAATAAAAAGAAGTGTGTTAAAAAATTTAGATTGATTTTTTATTATTTTCATAAAATCAATATTAAGTATACTTACCGTTGTTCGCAAACAATGGTAGGGAGATTAGTAAAATATTATATGTTTAGAAACATATTTAAACATAGAAGTTAAAGCACCTTTTTAAGCTTCTGTTGGGAATTGAACTTAAAGTAAAAAGCGCTCCTTTTCATAACAATTCTAAAAACTCTTCTCTTGTAATACCTAAATCTTTCTTTATTATCTTATTAAGAAGTCCAAAACCAATCTTTTCAGAACCATGATCAGGAACAATTATTTTTTGATGATTATTTTTATTTATAAATGTCATATGACTACCAGTATGTTTTAATACTCATAGCCCAACTTAGAGATAATTTTACCTACTTATTTTCCTGTAAGTAAAGGTAAACTTGACAAAAATCACACCTTTATTTGTTGCACTGCAATAAAAGAAGATATTTCTTCTTTTGATTTAGTATCAACTTTATATGCTTTTATTGCTTCTTTTGTTCTTTCTATTAATTGGTCCATAGTTTTTGCTTGAGTGTGACAACCTGGCAATCCAATTACTTCTGAAACATACCAACCATCTTTATCTTTTTCAATAATAATATTATACTTTTCCATATTTTATTTCACCTAATATATTATAGAAATAAACAAAATTTAAAGCTTTGTTTTTTAAAAGATAGTAGTTAAAAACTCATATTCCAATCCACAAGTAAGATTATAAC
>PWLL01000099.1 GCA_003559395.1 Candidatus Iainarchaeum sp.
AAATATAACCACATAACAGAAGGACTACCAGATATAGAAAAAATGAATGAATACTATATGCTTATGGCAAAAAACATAGTTTCTATAAACGATCTAGAAAAATACAAAAACCACTATAAAAAAACAATCGAAATTATAAACAAACTATCAGAAAGATACAAAAAACAAATAATAAAAGAAAAAAAAAAAGAAAACATAAAAAAACTTAAAAAAGAATATTTTGGAAGAGTCTTTTCTGCAATTAAAAAACTAGACTCAACAAATGAAGAACTTCTAAAAATAAAAAAAGAGTTTAATAAGATTCCTAAACCAAATAAAGAACAACATACACTTGTGCTTGTTGGTTTGCCAAACTCAGGAAAAACAACAGTCTTAACAAAAATAACCTCAGCAAACCCAGAAATAAACACATATATGTTTACAACAAAATCTTTAAATTTTGGATACTATAAAATAAGAGAAGAAATAATACAAGTAGTTGATACTCCAGGACTGATTCATACAGAATTTGAAAACATGAACCTTATTGAAAAAAAAGCAGTTGTTGCTATAAAAGCACTCGCAGACGTACTTGTGTTTGTATATAATAACCAACTAGATGAAAAAAAACAAAAAGAAATCTATCATTCTATTAAAAAAAACAATCCTGACAAAAAACTTGTTATTTTTGAAAATATTGGAAAAATAACTTCAGATTATAAAGAAAAAACAATAACAACAAAAGATATAAAAAACAACAAAATTTAAAATAGGTTTTAACTATAATATATTATATAACTTTTCTTTTTTTTACATAAAAAGTGATAACCTATGAAAAATGAAAAAATGTTAAAAGAAATAATAGAAGAAATCGAATTTTTGAACGAAGATACAGCAATTCCTAAAAACGTAAGACAAATAATCAACACAATAGAAGAAAGACTTAACAAAAAAAGCGATGTTGTTGTTTTGTCAAGCATACTATATGAACTAGAAGACTCAACCAACGGAACTAATATGCCACAATTCTGCAGAAGTGCAGTCTGGTCGTTAATAAACAAACTTGAATGTTTTAAAGAAAGTTTGAAGTAAATGGATTCAAAAATTTTAGAATACGCAAAGACTAAAAAGATGATTCTTACAGAAGATGCACTAAGATGTTTAAATAGTCATAACTATGAATATGTTATTAATAAACTTTATGAAAAAAACAAAATATTTGTAAATAACGAAGATATTAAAGAAATTATTAAAAAAGATGAAGAAAAAACAACAGTAGTTGATCTTGATGCCAACTATGAAATACTTGAAAAATACGACGTAACAAACAAAAACCTATCACAAGGAAAAGTAGAAGACTTTCATTCTCTTTTTTTACACAAATATGAAGTCTTATCAAAAATAATAAAAACAAGAAGCAAAACAACCTACCATACAATTGCAGAAACACAAAAACTATCCAGAAATAAAGAAGTTGATCTCGTAGGAATGGTTTTGGATAAAAGAACAACTAAAAACGAAAATCTTTTTTTTGTTGTAGATGACCCAACAGGAAAAATAAACATAATTGTTAGTAAACAAGATGAAGATTTGTTTAAAGAAGCAAAAGAAGTGCTTTTAGATAACGTGGTTGGGTTTAAGTGCGTGGTGTTGTCTAACAACATGTTAATCGCAAAAGAAATTTTGTTTCCAGATATGCCTTATAACAAAAAAGAAAGTTGTTTAAAAAATGATAAATATCTAGTAGTTTTAGGAGATATACATATTGGAAGTAAATTGTTTTTAGAAAAAGAATTTATGAACTTTATAGATTGGCTAAATAAAAAAAATAACGAAGATGCAGAAATTGTAGACAAAATAAAATATGTGGTGATTGCTGGAGACGTTGTGGATGGAATTGGAATATATCCTCAACAATATGACGAACTATCAATACCAAACATCTTTGAACAATATAAAAAGTTTGAAGACTATATGTTGATGATACCAAAACACATAGAAATATTTATTACTCCAGGAAATCACGACGCAGTTAGAAGAGCAGACCCACAACCTGCGCTTACAGAAAATCTTATACCAAGACTATATAAAGAAAAAAACATACATCTTGTTGGGTCCCCAACATATGTTGTTTTTGATGGGTTTAAGACTTTAATTTATCATGGTTATGCAATGCATGGCATTTATAGCACAATAAAAACAGCAAAGATGAATGCACCAGACACAGCCATAAAAGAAACCTTAAAAAGAAGAGACCTTATGCCAAGCTACGGAGATAGACAAATATTTGCACCTATTGAGAAAAACTTTCTTGTAATTGAAGAGCCACCAGACATATTTATTGGTGCAGACGTACATCATCATGCTTATTCAAAATATAAAGACTGTCATATCCTTAACGCATCAACCTGGCAATCAACAACAAAGTTTCAAGAATCTTTTGGGCATGTTCCTACTTTGTGTAAAGTATTTTTGTTTAACTTAAAAACACAAAAAACATTTATTAAAGATTTTTATAAAAAAGAGAAAAATGGATGAAAATAAAATAATCGCAACAGAAGATGTGAAAGAATATTTTAGAGATTTAGAAAAACAAATAAACAACACAGTAAATATTGCACAAAAAGCAAGAAAAACAGGCGTAGATATTCATGACGATATTGAAACTTTTCCAGCTGCTGGAATTGCAGAAAAAACAGAAGTTTTAACTGGTCCAAAAGGTGTTGCAAAAGCATATAATGAACTATGGGATATTCATAAGAACAGAGAAAAAGTAATGCTTGAGATCTTTGATAGAATCTTAGACCAAAAATTAGGAAATATTGAAGATCCAGAAAAAAGACTTGATCAAGCAATAAGAACAGCAATAGTTATTCTAACTGAAGCAGTTGTTGTATCACCATTAGACGGCATACCAGACATAAAGATTTCTAGAAACACTGACGGCAGTAAATACGTGGATATCTTTTTTGCAGGACCAATAAGAGCTGCAGGAGGAACTGGACAAACCTGGCCTTTGTTGTTAGCAGATCTTGCAAGAAAAAAACTAAATCTAGACGTGTATAAGCCATCTAAACAAGAAAAAGATAGAATTGTTGAAGAAATTCTACTTTATCAAGATGAAGTCGTGTCAAGACAATTAAAAATAACAGACGATGAGATGAGAGTAATTGCAGAAAATTGTCCTATATGTGTTAATGGTGCACACGACTCTGCAGTTGAAGTTATAAAAAACAGAGATTTGGATAGGTTTTCTTCAAACAGAATAAGAGAAGCCATGTGTCTTGTTTCAATCGATGGAATGTTTGTAAGAAAAGGAAAAATATTAAAGATTGCAAGAAAGCTTGGACTAAATTGGGGCTGGCTTGAGCAATTAATAAAAGTTAAAAAAACTTCTGAAAACGTTACAGAAATAAAACCAAACTTTAAATATCTTGAAGGAGTTGCAGCAGGAAGACCAATATATGGATATCCTTCTAGAGCAGGTGGCTTTAGACTAAGATATGGAAAAGGAAGAAACACAGGATTGATGGGAAAAGCCATTCACCCTGCAACAATGTATTTGTTGGATTCTTTTCCGTCTGTGGGGTCACACGCAAAAATAGAGCGTCCAGGAAAAGCAACGCAACTTTTCCCATGCACCAACATAGATGGCCCAATCGTAAAATTAAAAGACGACTCTGTAATAAAACTACAAGATGTTGAAAAAACAAAAAAACTTTTAAAAGATATAAAAGAAATCTTGTTTGTTGGAGATGTGCTTATTTCTGTAGGAGATTTTAAAAAATCAGGACATCCGTTAGTAAAAAGTGGGTTTGTTGAAGAAGAATGGTTGTCAGAAATTAAATATTTATATAAACAAGAAAAACTAGACAAAAAAGAATATGAAAAATGTCTAGAATTTTATAAAAACCCAACCCCTGAGTGTGCTGTTGATTTGTGTGTTTCTTGTGGGTTGCCTTTGTTTCATAAATACATATTTTATTATGACCTTCTTAATAGAGAAGAACTTATTAACCTAATCAAAAGTTTTAGAGAAAGTAATAAAGAATTTGAAGATAAGAAAATAAAATCAGCAACTATTAAAAATAAAAACATAAAAACAATTTTAGAAAAAATAGGAATGCCACACAAAATAAATATAGAACAAGAAATAATCATAGACGATATTAACGTCTATCCTTTCTTAAAAACAATAGGCACACTAAATGCAAAAGACCCCTTAGAAGAATTTACTTTTGAAGAAAAAGAAAATGCGTGTGAGATACTAACAAAAATATCTAGACTAGATATTAGAGAAAAATCAGGATCCTATATAGGCGTAAGAATGGGAAAACCAGAAGCAGCACATCCTAGAGAATTAGCAGGCAAACCAAACATGTTGTTTCCTATTGGTTTAGGTTTTGGAAATAATAGAGATATGATAAAAGCAAGTACAAAAAGAAGTGACAACATAAAAAACGGGCACTATGGAATAAACGATGTAGAAATCAAATCTTTTTTGTGTCCTGGTTGTAAAAAAATACTTTTTCACGCCTATTGTTTTGAGTGTAAACAAAAAACCAAAGAAATAATGCTTTGTTCAAAATGCAAAACACAAACTTATGAAAAAACCTGTGAAAGATGCGGAGAAGAAACAAAACCAAAAAAAGACTATAAAATAAATCTTGATGACTTGTTAGCAAGAGCTATAAAAAACCTAAAAGTTTCTTTGCCTGATTCCTTAAAAGCACAAAAAAGTTTAATAAGTAGCACTAAGGCAGCAGAACCTTTAGAAAAAGGAATATTAAGAGCCAGAAACGACGTTTCTGTTTTTAGAGATGGAACTTGTAGATATGACGCCCTAGATGCAATTGTTACACAAA
Organism: Candidatus Iainarchaeum sp.; assembly: GCA_003559395.1. Classification (GTDB taxonomy): domain Archaea; phylum Iainarchaeota; class Iainarchaeia; order Iainarchaeales; family CSSED10-239; genus CSSED10-239. Next base: position 4,845 of record PWLL01000099.1, read on the forward strand.
TAAGTGCAAAAGAACTAAATATTTCTTTAGAAAAATTGAAATCGTTAGGTTATAAAAAAGATATGCACGGTAAAGAACTAAAAGAAGAAACCCAACTAGTAAACCTTGCACCACAAGATATTATTGTTGATGATGGTTGTGCAGAATATTTCTTTAAAGTTAGTAAGTTTGTTGATGAGCTTCTTGAAAAGTTTTATGGGCAAGAACCTTTTTACAATCTTAAAAAAAAAGAAGACGTTATTGGACATCTAACAGTTTGTTTAGCACCACACACTTCTGCAGGAATTGTTGGAAGAATCATTGGTTTTTCTGAAACAAAGCTTTGTTGGACCCACCCTTATTTTGTTACTGCAAAAAGAAGAAACATCGATGGTGATCAAGACTCTATGATGTTGTTGTTAGATTTATTATTAAACTATTCTGCAAATTATTTAAGTGCTGGTAGAGGAGGACGAATGGATGTTGCGTTATCTTTTACAACCACTTTAAACCCCTTAGAGATTGATGATGAAGCCTATGATATGGAAACAGCAACAGAATACCCTTATGAGTTTTATAAAGCAGCAAGAGGAAACGAAGATGCAAAAGTAAAAGAACTTACTTTTGTTGAAGACATCTTAAGTACAGACATACAATATAATGCAGTAAGTTTTACACACAACACAGCATGTTTTGATGAAGGACCAAAAAGAAGTTCATATATCACTATAAAAAGCATGACCGACAAAGTTGACAAAATAGCAAAACTGCAAAAAAGAATAAGAGCTGTTGATGAAAAAGACGCTTTAGAAAGACTTATATTAAGTCACTTTTTTCCAGACATTATAGGCAACACAAGAGCGTTTACTAGACAAAAGCTAAGATGTATAAAATGTAACGCCAAATACAGACGTATTCCGTTAAGTGGAAAATGTACTTGTGGTGGCAAACTAATCTTAACGATTGCAGAAGGGTCAATAAAAAAATATATTGAAATTACAAGAAAAATAATAAAAGACTATGATCTTGCAGACTATCTTTCACAAAGAGTAGATCTTGCAGAAGAAGAGATACTTGGTTTATTTGTTAACAAAGAAGAAAAAGATCAAAAAAAGTTATGTGACTTTTTTTAAATTATTCTTTTATATGTTCTTTGTAGTTGTCTAATATCTTTTTCTTTAGATTTTTTTGTTCGTATTCAGATAGTTGTTTTAATATTTTTTTATATTCTCTTGAAAGCTTATTAGGAACAATGATTTTTACCTTAGCATAAAGATCTCCGTGCATTTTTGTTCTAACATTTGTTGCACCTTTACCTTTTATTCTAAAAACAGTTTGTGGCTGTGTTTGTGCGGGGATCTTTAAGTTAACAACATCATTTACGCCTTTAATTTTTATAGAAGTTCCTAAAACAAGATCAGAATAAGTTAAAGGAATCTCACAATAAAGATCTGAGCCATCTCTTTTGAAAAAATCATGTAGTCTTACAACAATGTGTAGATATAAACTTCCTTTTCTGTTTCCTTGTCTATTACCAAGGCCCTCTAACCTAATAACATCATTATTATCAACACCAGCAGGAATATCAACGTTGATGCTTGATTTTTTATGAACATATCCTCTACCGTTACAAAATGGACATGGGTCATCAACTATTTCACCACTACCGCCACATTTAGAACAAGTCTTTTGAACAGAAAAAATACCAAAAGGTGTTTTCTTTGAACTTATGGTTTGTCCTTTTCCTCCGCAATCAGAACAAGTGCTTTTTTTTTGTGATTTTGAACCTGTTCCTGAACAATAGTCACAATCAACATCTCTATGAAGATTTATTTCTTGTTTGCCTCCTTTTAAAGAAGTCATAAAATCAATTTCTAAAGAATATTTAAGATCTAAATTTTTAGAAAACCCACTTTGTCTTTTAAAACCACTATTTCCAAAACCCCTTGAAAATCCAGAAAAATCATCATCCACAAAACTAGAAAAGATATCTGAAAAATCAAAACCAAAACCACTACTTCCAAAACCACTCGAAAACCCAGAAGGTCCTTGTCTTCCTTGACCAAAGCCTTCTGCAGATCCATAAGTATCATATTGTTGTCTTTTTTGTGTATCTGAAAGAACAGTATATGCTTCATTTATTTTCTTAAGATGTTCTTCTGCATCTTTTTCTTTAGAGATATCTGGGTGGTATTTTTTTGCAAGTTTTTTATATGCTTTTTTTATTTCTTCTTGTGTTGAGTTTTTTGAAACACCCAGAACATCATAGTAGTCTTCGGCCATATATATCAGGTTTAGTTATTATTTTTTTTCTTTTGGATCTTTATCTTTAGAATTGTCATCTTTATCTTTAGATTCTTTATCTTCATCTACTGTATAATCTGCATCAACTGTTTGATCATCTTCTTTTTTATCATCCTTTTTTTCTTGTTGTTGTTCTTGTTGTTGATTTTGTGCTTGTTGATATATTTTTTGTGAAATCTCATAGATCTTTTGTTGCAATTTCTCTGTTTTTTCTTTTAGATCATCTTTATTTTCTTTAACAGATGTTTCTAGATCTTCTTTTAATTTCTTTATATCTTCTTTTTCTTTATCATCTATCTTATCTTTTTCTTCTCTTAAAAGTTTATCTACAGAATAGATTAAAGCTTCAGCTTGGTTTTTTTGCTCAATAGAATCTTTTACTTTTTTATCTTCTTCTTCGTGCATTTCTGCATCCTTTTTCATTTTTTCAATATCTTCTTTTGAAAGATTTTCTGAAGAAGTAATCTTTATTTCTTGAGACTTACCTGTACCAAGATCTTTTGCAGAAACATGTATTATTCCGTTAGCATCAATATTAAATGTCACTTCAATTTGAGGAACTCCTCTTGGTGCAGGAGGCAAGCCAGTTAATTGAAATCGTCCTAAAGTAAGGTTATCTTTTGCAAGTGGTCTTTCACCCTGTAACACATGAATATCCACAGCACTTTGGTTGTCTGCAGCAGTAGAAAACACCTGTGATTTTTTTGTAGGCACAGTTGTGTTTCTATCAATAAGTTTTGTAAAAACACCACCTAACGTTTCAATTCCTAAAGACAAAGGAGTAACATCTAACAACAAAACATCTTTTATATCTCCTTCAAGAACCGCTCCTTGAACAGCAGCTCCAATAGCAACAACTTCATCAGGATTTATAGATTTGTTTGGTTTTTTGCGTGTATGTTTTTCTACAATCTCTTGAACTTTTGGAATTCTTGTAGACCCGCCAACAAGCAAAACTTCGTCAATATCTTTAAGATCTATCTTTGAGTCTTCTATCGCTTGTTTTAAAGGACCTTCTAATTTTTTAAAAACATCTTCACAAATTTCTTCAAACTTAGCTCTTGTAAGTTCTACATTAAGATGTTTTGGGCCGTCTGCTGTTGCAGTTACATAAGGAATACTAATTGTTGTTTTTAAAGTGCTTGACAATTCAATTTTTGCTTTTTCAGCTTCGTCTTTTAGTCTTTGTAAAGCCATTTTGTCTTTTTTAAGATCAATTCCTTCTTTTTTCTTAAACTCTTCAGCAAGGAAATTAATTATTTTTTGATCAATATCGTCTCCACCTAGTTGGTTATCACCAGAAGTTGCTTTTACTTCAAAAACATCATCCGACAACTCCAGAATAGAAACATCAAATGTCCCTCCACCAAAGTCAAAAACAAGGATATTGTGGTCATGTTTTTTATCTACACCATATGCTAAAGCCGCAGCCGTTGGCTCATTAATGATTCTTAAAACATTTAGTCCTGCAATTTCTCCAGCAGCCTTTGTTGCTTTTCTTTGTGCGTCTGAAAAATACGCTGGCACAGTAATCACAGCTTTAGTTATTTTTTCTCCTAAACTCTCTTCTGCATCTTTTTTTAATTTTTGTAAAATAAAAGCAGAAATTTGTTCTGGAGTATATTCTTTTTCTTTTAGTTTTTCTTTATGGCTTGTGCCCATATGTCTTTTTATAGAATATATTGTGTTGTCTGTGTTAACTACTGCTTGTCTTTTTGCTAACGCACCAACAATAATTTGGTTATCTGACAAACCAACCACAGAAGGGGTTGTTCTTGCGCCCTCATTATTTATTAACACCTTTGGTTTTCCGGCTTCAACAATAGCCATTGCTGAATTTGTTGTGCCTAAATCAATTCCTAAAACTTTCACCATATTTATTCCTCCGTTACTCCTACAACAACTTTTGCAGGCATTATTAATTTATTTTCTAATAAATAACCATCTTCTAAAACTTCAATGACTTTGTTATTTTTGTTAGGGTCATCTACATTTTTCTTAAAAACACACTCACAAAAATTAAAATCAAAAGTTTTACCTAAACAATCTATTTTTTTTAGATTTTGTCTTTGTAAAACCTTATCATAATTTTTAAGTAGATGTGAGATGTTTTCTTTACATTTTTCATTATTCTCTTTTTGAAAAGCTTGTTTTAAAGTATTTCTAAACTTTAAAAATTCTAAAAGTGTTTTTTGTTTACCAACAAACAAACATTCTTGATTTTCTTTATCTATTCTTTTTTTGTAGTTTTGAAAATCTGCTTGAGTTCTTTGTAATAAAGAAAGATATTCTTTTGATTTTACTTCCTCATCTTTTAGTTTTTTAGAAATGTCATCTATATCTTTTTCTAGTTTATTTTGTAGAGACTCGTTTGTTTCTTGAGAAACGTTGTTTTCATTATCTTCACTATTCATAAATATCACGTATTTTTCTTAAACAGAAATATTTTGTTTGAAAAATTGTTTGGTTATATAAAATAAGAATGAAACAAAAATCTTAAAACACTTTTGGCAAAAACTTTTTAAAGGTTTTCTTTTTCTCTTGTTTTTTGGTGTTTTTTCTGATTTTTTAACTATACAACATCAATTGTAATTGCCTCTCCTTTTTTGTTATATACTTTATAACATGAAAGATCGTAAGGATAATAAAAAATAATATTTATTTGTTTTCCTCTAAAAAAAGAAACATCAGCATAAGACGGACTTCCGTTTCCAGAAGGATGCGAATGAACTGAGCCAATAACTTTTAAAGTCATGGGTGCCAGGTTTGGTTTTATAAAAGCAGCTCTTGAATAGTTTTTTGTTGCAGGAATAATATATATATCATCAATAACAAACGACGCACCAGCTAAAAACGCAGCAAACTCTCTTGGATAATAGTGTTTAGAAAACTCCATTATAGATTCTAAAACCCTTTTCTTAATAGTCCATGTTTTTTTAAGAACTTTTTTCTTTTTTAAAAAGTCAATCATATATAATATAATAAAGTAGGAATCATTATATAAGACATTAGTATAACTCTTCTTTTGTTATAGATTATAGGCAAAAAACCAATACACGAGCTTATAAAAATAAAAACTAAAGAAAAATAACCAGAAACAGAAACAACAAGCACTAAAGAAAAAATATAGACTATAACATTAATAACTCTTAGTTTTGTTTTGTTAACAATATATATAAAATCATCTAAAAAAAACAAAACTAAAAGAATAACAAACATAGCACTAATAAAAACAACAAACCCAAAAATAACAAAATCAACATTTCCAAAAACAACATCTGTTGATCTTAATACAACAATATAACCAAGACGAGATTTATAGAAAGTAAAAGCTAAGAAAAAAGAAAATATTAAAGAGCTTATAGAAATGGATGCAAACAAAACAATATACTCTAAAGAAGAAAGATTGTTTTTTATTTTAGAAATTATGATTCCTGCTTGTGCAGAACTAAAAGAAGGCAACAAAATAATAAACAAAGAAACAAAAGAGCCTAAAAATGAAAGAAAAAAAGGAGGACTTATTTCATCTACTTCTTCTTTTTGTATAATTTGTTTTTGCTTCTTAAAACAAGAGATTAATAAAAAAGGACTTGCAAACAAACCAAAAATACAAACCAATAAAGGTTCTTTTAAAAAATAACTTATGTTTAAAGTTAAAATACCTAAACTGCCAGAGAAAATAATGATTGATAAAACAACCATCTTTTGTAGAAGTTTCTTTTCTTCAAACACAAACATGATTAATACAAACAACAACGCAGAATATATAAAAAACGAAAAAGAACCAAGCACATTAAAAAACAGAAATAATATTGGCAACAACAATAAAGCACCACAAACACCTAAAAAACAACCAAGCATACACAAAAAAATAGCAAACTTAGCTTTACCTTCTAGAAACAATTTGTGTGTGGGAAAAATAGACAAGATATTTTGATCATTGGGTATGCCAAACAAACAACAAGGAACAAAACTAGTAATCATCTGAGCAACAGAAATAGATATGAAAAAAAAAAGATGTTGAGGATAGATGGCAAAAAACCCAAAAGAAAGAAACAAAAAACCAATTGTGTTTATGTGTAGGCTTGGAAAAAGGCCAAGCAAAAAACCAATCACACTTCCAAAAATAATTTCAAAGATTAACACGATAAACCCTATCGACAATTATTTGTGGAGTATTGTTGTAGATAGTGTATTTTCCAACAACCTTTAGGTGTGTGTTGTTAAAGATAGTTTGTTTTTGAAAATCCTTTATGTTAAAAACAACACAAAGAATACATGTTGAGCCTGTGCAAAGGTCAAAGAAAAGATGCTCGTTTCTGTGTTCTATGTTTCTTACAGTGCCTTGTAAACTAGTTGTTTTTTCTAAAAAATCATTTGAATCTTTAACGTGTAAAAAATCATAAACTGAAAAAGTTTCTAACTCATAATAATAAGTATAAATTAATAATAAAAACAAACTAGAAAAAGCACAAACAATCACTAACAACCTAAAAGCTTTCATCTCCATAAAAAAAGTTATTTTTTAATAATAGAAATAACTTTCTGTGAAGATTTTTGTAAAAATAAGTTTTTTAAAGAAAAGATCACAACATCTCCTTTCTTTACTTGCTTTCTAGTATTTAAGGTGGTTATTTTTTTTCTGTAAAAAGCATCTTTTATGTTAATTGTTATTTGTTGGTTGTTTTTTTTAACAACAACTCCATAACTAAACCTAAATAAAATATATTTAAGATACAAAAACAAAACTAACAAACAAAACATAAAAAGAATAAAATAAAAAGAAGTAATATAATTTAATAACAAAAACAATACAGAAAAAACAACTAACCCATAAGAAACAAACAAAAACTTACTTTTGTTATACACATAATTTGGTTTTGATTTTAAGATATATAAAAACAAAAGGACAATAAACAATAACTTTACAGACAAATGGTTTTGTATAAAAACATTTATGATTAAAGAAAGAAAAAATATAAACTCAATAAACAATAAATCTTTATCCATAAGTTATCAATCATAAGTAAATG
>PWLL01000075.1 GCA_003559395.1 Candidatus Iainarchaeum sp.
TCTCTTCTCTGCAACCTAAAACCAAACTTTTTTGTTTTTTCAAGTATCTTATTAATAATAAGATCTACTTCTTTAATATTTAATCTACTTCTAAGATCTGCTTCTATTAAAGGTAAAGGATAAACATAAGATTTGTTATGATAAGACAAAGAAGCAACAATAGAACAAATCTTTTGAACATATTCATAAAGAGACAAACCAAACTCCTTAAAATAAACAAACTCAATTCTTAATGGAAAGTCTTCTTTAGAAAGTCTAAGATAAAAAACATAAAGATTATTATATATCTCCTCTGGAAAATCAACTAACACAGGATGAGATTTAGGTTCTTTTGAATATTTTACTATACCGGTTCTTTGATTTTCATTCAAAATAGAAGACACATAAAAATTATCTGAAAAATCAAAATCAGCATCTTCAAAATAATTTTGTTTTATTTCTGAAAAAAACCTAGAACCTCTTGAATCTTCTATACAACCTATTAAAAAAACTTTTTTTTGTTTAGAAAGATTATATAGCGCTACAAATTGTTCAATCAAATGATTATATTTCTCTCTTGCTAAACAAGCTTTTGTTGGTTTATTAACATATTGAGGAATAATAGAACCATCTACAAAAATAGATTCTAGCCCTTCTGTTTCTTGTATTATTCTTTTTTTTAAAGAAATTTCTTTTGAAAGTCTTAATATAGAAGAAGTCCATATTACTTCTTCAAGCTCTAAACTAGTAGTTGTAAGATAAGGAATGGGCTTATGGTTTATTTTTGGAAAATATTTTGTTGAAATTAATCTTCCTTGATCATATGCAAAAACAACACCCACTTCCTTTACTAAAGTAATATTTGAAAAATTAAGTTGTTTTGCTAAAAAACCAGAATCAACGCCTGCAGTAATTGTAGTTATATCTTTTTTTACATCTATGTTATTTATTAAACATTCTTCTTCTAGATACTTGTTCTTTTTCTTAGAAAGATCAATAGAAGAAATACTACTTAACTGCAATTGTTTTTTTTCTAAATTTCTTTGCATTTGCAAAATAACTTCAGAAACACTATCTTTTATTTTTTCCATACTACATCTGCTCAAGTCTTTTGATTCTTTCTTCAATAGGAGGATGTGTGCTAAAGATGCTTGTTTTTTTCTTAGATTTTAAAGGATTTGCAATATAAAAATGTGCAGTTCCTTTAGTTGCAGCAGCAACAGGCGTGTTAGCGTCTAATATCTTTCTTAAAGCGTTTGCAAGACCTTTAGGATATCTTGTTAAAGAAGCACCATTACTGTCTGCAAGATATTCTCTGTTTCTTGAAATCATCATCTGAATAAGAATCGCAACCACAGGCGCCAAGATAACAAACACTAAAGCAATAATAAGAAGCACTGGGTTTTGACCATTACTTCTTCTTGAACCAGTAACACTTCCCCAAAACAAACTTCTAATAGCTATATCAGAAGCCATTGCAACTAAACCAAACAAAATAGTAACCAAGGTCATTATTTTTATATCTTGATTTTGTATATGTGAGATCTCATGAGCAATAACTGCTTCAAGCTCTTCTCTGTTTAGTATCTGTAACAACCCTTCAGTTACTGCAACAGAAGAATGTTTAGGAGATCTTCCTGTTGCAAAAGCATTTGGTGCTTTATCAGGAATAACATACACTTTTGGTTTAGGAATACCAGCAGAAATTGACAAACCTTCAACAAGATTATGAAGATGTTGATATTTTTGTTCATCTGCAAGTTTTGCACGACTTGTTGCTAAAACAACTTTATCTCCTGTAAAATAACCAACAACTGCAAAGATTATTGCAAAAAACCCAGCAAAAAACAAAATTCCAAAACCAGCAAAATCAAAGATGTATTTTATAGCAAATCCAACAAGCATAATAAATACAAAAAAAATAACAAACAAAAGAACGGTTTTTATTTTATTTTTAAAAATCTCACTAAACATATCTTTTCTCATATAAAACACCTTTTTACTCAATAAAATCTAAAATATTTTTTTTAGAAAACTCAGAAACACTTTTTGCATTTACTTTTAGTTTTTTTCTTAACAGATAAGCTAGGTCTTTATGAAAACCATGATCACAATAAACTACTTTAGGATTTACTTTTTTTACAAAATCTAAAATATCATTAAAATCTGCATGATCAGAGATTGGAACACAAGAAGTACCTTTATAAAAATCCCATCCAGTAACAATATAGGTTGCTATTCTTTTGTGTGTTTGATGAGATAATGTTTTTATAACATCTTTTTTTATAAGGTTTGGAGGAACAATGATTATGTTTGCTTCTTTTATGTTACCATTAAGGATATCGTATTGTCCTAGATGTTGCTCATTATGTTCATAAACTCTATTAATATCTGCTATGTTTTGTGTAACAAAAGGAGTAACTCCCAGATACTTGTTAATAAACTTAATAATCTCTTGTGATTTTCCTAAAGCATAAGCACCAACAATAATTAATTTGTTTTGTTGTAGATCATTTGCTAGTTTTTCTGCAAAATCATCATATACTTCTTTTCTTTCTGGAAAAACAAAGTTTTCTCTTCCAAAAGTGGATTCTATTATTAGAGTATCAGCTTCTAGTGGTTGAGCACCATCTAACAACAAAGAATCTTTAGTTGCAAAATCTCCTGTATATAATAAACTTTTAGAAGGGCTTTCAAAATAATACATTGAGCTTCCAAGAACATGTCCTGCGTTTTTAGAAGTTACTTTTATTCTGTCTGTAAGGTCTGTTGTTTTGTTTTGTTTTATTATCTTAAAGTCTATTTTGTTTTTAGGAAGCACAATATCAATAATTTCTTTGTTTATTTTGTTAGTAAGTGCTTGTTGTGGCGTGTTTGTGATATGGTCTGTATGACCATGTGTTATTAGCACTTGTTTTTCTAGAGAATCTAGTTTTGTTTGATCAATATTAAAGATTTTATTTTCATATTTATCTGATACAGAAAAACAATGTGTATAATTAAGGTTCATAAATATCTTTTGTTTGTAAAAAATTAATTTTCTTTTATACTTATATATATATTGTTAGAAAGATTAATAAATATGTTTTTTGAAAAA
>PWLL01000030.1 GCA_003559395.1 Candidatus Iainarchaeum sp.
AACTTAATGAAAGAAGATTAAGTATAGGAGATGAAACTTCTTGTGATGATAACTTTTGTTTTAATATGATTATTACTGATACACATCAAGATTTAAGAACAGATGTTATTGACAACTATTCTGCAAGACCAATGATTGATTATAAAGGAGTCTTTACGATTATAAACAGCAGTGGAAGAATACTATCTAATGCAAGAGTTGTTATTGATAATAATGATGGTGGAATAGATTTTGAAGAAATTTATCTAAGACATCAATATGGTACAAATGATGTGGGTATTACAGAAAACAAAACAAGATATGACGAATCAATAAACAATCTTGATCCTGACAACACAGTAACTGGGACACTTGAATTCTCTGTATTTAGAAAAGGAGAAACAAAGTTAACGATTGAGTTTATATCAGATCAACAAGTTGTTTTTACAAGAACCATAAATATTGTTGTGCTTTCAGACAATGAGTTTATTGTGGATGTGCAACCAAAAGTCTTGCCTGCATATAAAGAAGACATGTTATTAGAGATAGAAGTAAATGATTCAAAAACAAAACTTCCTATCCTAGAAGATGTTTATGTAAGTGTAAAAGATAGATTTAAGAGTGATCTTAAAAATCTAAGTCAAAGAAAAGTAGATGATGGAAAAATAGATTTAAGAATACCAGATGCACTACAACCTTCTGAAAGTGTTTTTGTTTATGTAACTTCTGCAGGATATGAAACTTATATAGAAGAAATAAAAGCAACAGATGAAGTGTTTAGAGTAATTCCAGATCCATTAGGTGTTAGCTTAAACATACATAGTAACCCAAGAGAAACAATTAACTTTAAAATCAATAATCTTATCTCAAATGATCTAGAAATAAGATCAATGACTCTTAAAGGAGAAAGAGCAGATGTTGATATGATTGATCTTCAGAGAGTAAATAATGTTTTAGAAGGATTTACTGGAGAAATAATTAGTGGAATTGGATCACAAGTAGGAGATGAGATAGGAACTTCAAAAGAAATTGAATTTGATATTTCAATAAACCCAAGAGCAGAGATGCTTTCAGAAGTACAAAACTCAAGAGGTTATCTTACTGTAACTATTGGTGATCCTAATGTGGACTCTTTAGCATGGACCATAGACGTGCCAGTAAACATAACTGTTGGTTTTGATGCAATCATGGATGACCCAAACTGTATAACTTTATCAGAAACATATTGGGAAGATGTTGTAGACCATGGTTATGCTGAAACACAGTTTATGTTATCAAACGCATGTCAAATAAACAACCAAGTTGTTCCTTTAAGAGGAGGGCTTGAAGCAAAGGTTGAGTTTGATAGTAATCCTTTAGGAAGATTTACTGTTAATACTGGTAACAGATTAGTTGAGTTGTCAACAGGTTATTTTAAGACGCTTGTAGATAATGTTCCAGAAGAAAGAACATATCCTGTGTTATTAAGATATGAGCCTGTTGGAAGATATACAGGAGAAATTTCAGGAAAAATAACTTTTAGATCAGTAAACGAAACCTCTACTGGATCTCAGATACTAGAAAGAGAATATGAGTTTACTTTACATGTTGTTAGTTTAGATGATTGTTATGTTTTATCAAAAGATGTTTTAGAGATAAGAGACAAAACAAACACAGATTCTTTTACAATAGAAAACATTGATTGTGGAATGGATGTTAGTTATAGACTACATTGTGATGATTGTCCTGGTTTAGTTATAGAACCACAAGAAAACATAAATGTTTCACCAACTGGAAGCAGTGATGATATTGTTGTTGAGTCAGTTGGAGCAATACCTGGAATGTATGTCTTACATTTGTTTGCAAGATCTTCAGGAACAAGAGGAACAGAACAGAATATAGGACAAGTAAGAGTAAATGTAAGACCTTATGATGACTGTTTAGATTTTGATAGGTATGAGATGAATCTTTATAGAGATATTATCTCAGAAGCAACAGGTGAGGTGTTGCCTGCTTCAAGTTATGATATTGTAAATCTTATTAATAGGTGTTATGGACAAGATGTTAGTGCAGAAATTGACATGTCTAGTAGTTCTAGATTTTGGGCTGCTGTTGGAAGTGGTTTAAAGAACGGACTTGTTGTTGGAGGATTAAGAGAAGTGCTTGGAAGAGTATTTGATCCTGACAAAAAGGAAGAAGAACCGCTTGAGTTGAATGTTAATAATATTAAATTAAATTGTGGTTCAATGACAGAACCTGGATGGTTTAGAAAGAAATATTCTATAGAATGTAATTTAAGTTTAGCAGGTTTTAGTGATAGACAATTAAGAAATCAAATAGAAACCAGTACTTGGAGATTAGGTGGTTCTGAAAATAAATGTAAGTTAAATGAATGTACTTTTAGAATAAATAAAGAAGATATAACTGATTCAAAAAATATTTCTGTTTCATTTACTTTAAAGAATGGAGACTTAGGTGAAAAGGGAGCAACTGTTTCGGCATTTGATGAGGCTAAGGAAGAAGAAAAAAGGGCTGAAGATGTTGATTCCGATGTTGATTCCGATGTTGATTCCGATGTTGATTCCGATGTTGATTCCGATGTTGATTCTGATGTTGATTCTGATGTTGATTCTGATGTTGATTCCGATGTTGATTCTGATGTTGATTCCGATGTTGATTCTGATGTTGATTCCGATGTTGAATCTGATGTTGAATCTGATGTTGATCCAACTGCATTTGAAAATGTTGCAGAAAAAAGATTATCTCTTGCAAAAGCTGCAGATGTGGGTGCCTCTTGCGAGCCTAATGTACAAATAAAAGTTGGAAATGACACAGAATATCTTTTTAACATAAGACCTTATAATGACCCAAATGTTTATGTATGTTATAGTTCTAGTCGTTACAGATATTGTTCAAAACAAGATCAATCATGGTCTTCAATACTTCAAATTATTCACGCAATAGATGGTCACGAAATTACTAATGCTTGTAAAAATATAGAAGATAATAATTAATAATAATAATTTTTAAAAATGTGAAAAATATGAACGAAAATACAAAAAAAGTTTTTGGAATTTTTTTAATAGTGATGTTTGTTTGTTTAATACCAACAAATG
>PWLL01000104.1 GCA_003559395.1 Candidatus Iainarchaeum sp.
ATAAGTGCTTATAAAAATAAAGAACTCACATTATCTGAAGCTGCCTCTCTTGCAAACATAAGCTACAGAGAATTTAGAAACAAACTTATTGAAAAAAACATAAAAACAGATTTTGATAGTGTAGGAACAAATATAGAACAACTTATCTTAGATACAAAAAACTAAAAAGAGAAGCTGACTTCTCTTTCTATTAGTTTCTTTTTTTCGTGTGTTTCTTTAAGGTCTTCTATTGTTATGTTGGTTGATGTTGCTTTTTCTATATCTTCTTTATATTTTTCTAAAAACTCTCTTTTATCACAAGCAAGCGTAAGCTCAACAATTTGGCTTGGTGTTAGTTTTTGTGTTTTTCTTTCTGATTGTATTGTTCTGGTTAGTTCACTTATCTCCCATTGTTCTTTTTCTTCTTCTGTTATGTTTTTTGAAAGATAAACAACAACATCTTTTATTTGTTCTTTTTCTGCTTCTTCTTTAGGTTCTTCAAAAACAACTTCTTTAACATTAATCATTTTTTGTAAAATTTCTTCAAATAGTTTTAGTTTTTCTGTATCTTCTGTAACTACATACATTTTTGGAAGAATCCATCTTAGTCTTATTTTCATTTTTTCTCGTAAGGACAGGGTTGTTTGTATTATCTCTTGTGTAAGTTCAAAGTTTTTTTCTAAGTCTTGGTCTATTAGTTTTTCTTCTGATGGTTGTATCTCTAACAAATGAATTGATTCTTTAGAGTTATTAAACTGAAGATACATATATTCTGTAAAGTGTGGTGTTATTGGTGAAAGTAACAACAACAGTCCTGAATAAACATATGAAAGAACGTTATTTTTTTGTTGTCTTTTTCTTAAAAGTTTAATATATATTCTACTAAAGTCTTCTAAGATAAAAGTTTCTATTTCTTGCATCATCTTACTAAAGAAATATTTCTTATAGTTTTTATGAGATCTTTTTAAAAGATTATTATATCTAGATAAAATCCATTTATCTTCTGTTGTTAAAACTTCTTGTGCTTCTAGTTTTTCTGTAAAATTTGATTCTTGTTGATATATTTTTAAAAAATTAAAGATGTTTTCTAAAAGATTAAATATTCTTTTTATGTCTTTAAATTTTTTCTCGTCAATAACTAGGTCCATACCGTTATATTCTTTTGCAAAATAGTATCTGTAATAGTCTATAGAGTCTTCTTTAAATCTTATATCAAGGTCTTTGTCGTTTCCTAAAGATTTACTTAGTTTCTTTCTGTTTACATCTAAGACTATACCATGCAAAACAACAAACTTAAAAGGAGCTCTATCAAAACAGATAGTAGACGTGATCATCTGTGAGTTCCACCAACCTCTTACTTGATCAGAGCCTTCAACGTTTATGTCTGGTGGCCAAAAATCATCAAACTTTTCTTTTTCTTTTGGATATTTTATAGATGCCCAGCTTGAGACACCTGAATCAAACCAAACATCAAAAACGTCTGGTATTCTTTTTTTTGTACCGTCACATTTTTCACATTTGTAGGTTGGTTTATCTATTGCTGGTCTATGTAGGTTTATGTTTATATCTAATTCAGGTATTTTTTCTTTTAGTTCTTCTACACTTCCAAAAACATCATAGTCTTTACAAATATCACATCTCCAAATAGGAATTGATGTGCCCCAATATCTGGATCTTGAAAAAGGCCAGTCAGAGATTGTGTTTAACCAGTCATTAAATCTTTCTTTTGCCCATGATGGAGTCCAGTCTACTTCTTTTTTGTTTATCTCTAATAGTCTTTCTTTAATATCTGTTATTCTTAAAAACCACTGAGGCAAAGAGACTTGTAACAAAGGACTAGAGCATCTCCAACAAACAGGGTAGGAATGAGAGATTGGTTTTTGAAAAAGTAGTTGGTTTTTTTGTTTTAAATATTCAATTATTTCTGAGTCTGCTTCTTTCACATGTTGTCCAACAAATCCAACAACCGTCTCGTCAAATTCTCCATTTATTTTTACAGGACAGTATGGTTGTATATTATTTTCTTGTCCAACATCATAGTCTTCTTTTCCGTGTCCTGGTGCACAATGTACAAGTCCTGTTCCTTCTTCTAGATGCACATATCTTGGAGACAAAATGATTTTGTATGCGTTTTTTGCATTTTCTTCTGGAACGTTTATTTTTTCAGACATTATTGGTTTATATTTTTTGTCTTTAAGTTCTTCTCCTAGATATTCTTTTCCAAAAGAACAGTTTTCAAATTTAAAATCGGATATTAGTTTTTCTGCAAGTTCTTTTGCGACGATATATTTTTTGTCTTTATTTATTATTTCAACATAAGTATATTTAGGATGAATCATGATTGCAAGGTTTGCTGGAAGTGTCCATGGTGTTGTTGTCCAAACAACAAAAAACAAATTATCTTCTTCTTTACTTTCTACTGCAACAAAGACTGAGGGGTCAGTCACGTCTTTATGTTCAATCTCATTAAATGAAACAGAGGTTTCACATTTTGAACAAACGTGCACTGGATATTTTCCATGATATAACAGTCCTTTTTCTACTGCTTTCTTAAATGACCACCATGCAGTTTTCATATATTCGTTATCAAGGGTTTTATATGGCTTTTCAAAATCCATCCATTGTCCAAGATTAAATATCTCTTGGCTCATATCTTTTATATGTTTAGTTGCAAAAAGTTCACATTCTTCTGTAAATTTATCAATTCCAAATTTTTCTATATCTTCTTTTGATTTTAAATCATATTTTTTTTGCACTTTCATTTCTATTGGCACACCGTGTGTATCAAATCCTGGTGTGTCTAAGACACTGTAGTCTTGCATTCTATGATATCTAATAGCAAAGTCTTTTAGGAATCTATTCATGGCTGTTCCAATATGTAGTTTTCCTGTTGCGTATGGTGGTCCATCAATAAAATAATATTTTTTTGTTTTTGTTTGTGTTCTTACTTTTTGTGGAATTTGGTTTTCGTCCCAATATTTTTTCACATCTTTTTCTGTATCATAATCAAATTTTTTATTTTCTTTTGTCATGGTTTTCACTTTTTGTTTATATATAATATATAGTAACAAAAGATATATAAAATAATATAAT
>PWLL01000086.1 GCA_003559395.1 Candidatus Iainarchaeum sp.
AAAAAACAAACAAATCACTAATTTTTTTAAAAATAAATAAAAATATAAACACAATCTAACATAGATATATGTAATGTCTTCAAAATTTATGATTTTTGGATCTGAAAAAGATAAAACAACTGCAATAAACATATCTAAAAAACTATCTATACCTTTAGGGGAAATAGATATTAAAAAAATAAATGGCTCTGAAATCTATGTTGATTTAAAAAGCCATGTTGATCATAAAGTTGTTTTTCTTATTTTTACAATCACACAACCAATAAATGAATCTATCATGTACATTTTACAGATAGTTGATACTCTTAAGAAAAACAATGTAGATAAAGTTCATGTTTTTCTTCCATATCTTCCATATACAAAAAGTCCAATTAATCTAGAATATGTAACAAACACAAATCTTTTAGCAAGGCTTTTTGAAATTGTAGATGTAGATAGTATATTTACTTTTGATCTTTATTCTCCTTTAATAAAAAATGTTTTTAAAGTTCCTATATATGATGTATCTATAATTAAGATTTTTTCTAAAGTTCTTGATGAACATTTTATAAATAAAGATTATATTGTTACAACTATTGATTATGAATTACAAAAAAAAACAAAAATGATTGCATCTTATATACATGGAAACTTTATTACTTCTGAAAATATTTCTACTGTAAAAGAACCTGATTTTAAAGTTTATGATAATATAAACAACAAAGATATTTTGTTAGTTTCAAACAACATAGATACAGCAAAAACAATTATCAATTTTGCAAACTATTTGACTTTTAAAGGAGCACGATCAATTTCTTTGATTGCAACACATGGTTTGTTTTCTAAGAACGCTATTGAAAATATTGATAAGTCTGTTTTAAAAGAGGTTTTTGTTGCTTCTTCTCCAAAACAAAACGTTTCTAAGAAAATAAAAGTAATTTCTAAACAAAACTTAATCAGTGAAATTTTGGAACGTGTTTTAGATCAAAAAAACCTTAAACGCTTTCTTTCTTAATAACAAGATAGTTTATATACTTTTTGATAGTTAATATATATTAATAAGAATTGTTTTTTAAAAAGAGGGATAAAATGATTAAAAGTGGTTTTGAAGACAGAACGGTTGAAAAAAACAACATTTATCTAGATGTTGTTCTTGAAGATGGAGAGGATGTTCTTACATGTATTGAAGAAGCTTTTAAAGAAAATGAAATAAACAGAGCTATTTTAGTTTCTGCAAGCGGTTCTTTAAAAGACATAAAATTATCTGTTACAAGGTCTGGAACTCTAAAACAAGTAGATTATTCTCAACCATGTATAATAAGATCAGTTTCTGGTGAGTTTTATAGAAGTGTTGATGAATATTTTGGAGATGTTCATATTTCTCTTTCAAAAGATCCAATTCATCAGTTGACTGGAGTTTTGATTTCTGGTGTTGCTCATGGTGAGATTATTATTAAATTTAAGATAATAAAAAACATTAATCAAAAGATATACAAGCCAGACAAACCAGTAACCATGTTAAAACAAAAGATACTTGAAGAAAACAAGCCCAAAGAAAAAAAACCATTTATTGAGTGCTAGTTTTTTTATAGATATAAAAACTGCATGCAGAAAAGAAGAAAATAATTATTATTAAGAAAATAATGGATGGTTGTTTTTCTTGAATCTCTTTTGAAGTTTTTATTTCTGTTTTTTCTTCTGGTTTTATTTCTCTATATAGTTGATCTGATATATTTTGGTATTCTATAAGATATTTGACATTATCTGTTATGATTATTTTATCTTCTTCAAAAAGAACATCTCCTTGATATTCTATTATTTGTTTTTTATCTATAAAGTCTATTGTTTTTTTATTTACGTCAATTTCTACAAACAGGTATTTTTTTTCTTGTATTTTTATTTGTGTTATTTTTTTTGTATCTTCTATTGTTTTATAGTTTTCTATTTGTTTTTGGTTGGTTGGTATGTATTCTTTGGTGGTAATTGTTTTTCTATGATTATATTGTTCAAGCAGTTGATCATAGTTTTCTTTTATTTTTTCTAACTCTTGTTGATAGTTGATATCAAAAACTAGGTTTGTTATTTGAGATTCAAGAAAGTATTTTTTAAAAACTTGTTTTTCTTTTTCATATTCTTTTTTTAGAAGTTCTAGTGAGTTGGTGATTATTTGTTTTTCATCTATTGTTGTTTCTTCTAAAGGTTTTGGAGAGGAAGGTGCTGGAGATGAAGAAGGTGAAGATGAAGAAGATGTTCTTCCTGAACTACTAGACCCTCCTGAACCTCCAGAAGTTGGTTTGGTTAGATCAAAGGTAATAGTTTGTTTTTCATGAACATTAAGATCTTCTATAGTAAACAGAACATCATAGTCGTTATATGTAAGATTGTTTTGATCATGTATTTGTTTTATATTAAAAATAAAAGAACAATTACTTTGTTTATTATCAAGCACACAAATGTTTTCTGTAATTGATATGTTTGTATCTATAGTTATTGTTTGTTGTGTTTCTTTGTTTTTTAGATACATATTAAATTTGTGTTTTTCTTCTGAGTTTATGTCTTTTATATAGTCGTTTGTTATGTTAAAGGTTGTGTTTATATCTCCTGTAAAGGAATTGTAAAGATTGTAGTCTATGTTTGTTATATCTAGGTTGAAGTTGTTTAGTGGGTAAGGGATATAGTATCTTAGGAGATAGTTTTGTATATGGTTTATTTTGGTTATTTTGTTTTTTTGTCCTACATATTGTGTGTTAGTTTGGTTGTTATATTCTGATTGATATTTTAGGTTGTTTGTATCTAGATTTAAAGAATAGTTTTGTATGTTTTTTATATTAAAGGTTTGTGATGTTGAGTTGTAGTCTATAGTTGTTATAGTGTTTTGGTTAAGTGCTTGGATAGTGTAGATGGTTGTGTTGTTATCTGTTATTTTGTTTATTAGATTTAAGTTGTATATAGTTTTGTTTGTATCTATTGATGAGATGTTTACATCAAGGTTTGTGTTTGGATCGTATACGGAGATGGATGTGTGATTTGAGTCATCTACAAGGAAAAGGTTGTTTTGGTCGCCGATAGGGAAGAGACGAGTGTTTGT
>PWLL01000022.1 GCA_003559395.1 Candidatus Iainarchaeum sp.
GACATAATCAAAATGGAATCATAACTAACACTTCTACTTCTGGTATTGTTTCTGGTAGTAGCAGAGTTGGCGGTTTAGTTGGACATAATCAAAATGGAATCATAACTAACACTTCTACTTCTGGTATTGTTTCTGGTAGTAGCAGAGTTGGCGGTTTAGTTGGACATAATCATCATAGTGCTAAAATTTCTTACAGTTTTTCTTTATGTGTTGTTTCCTCTTCAACAACTGAACAATATAGTAATGTTGGTGGGCTGGTTGGTTGGAATAATGGAGATGTTAGTTATAGCTTTGCAACTGGCGATGTCAGTGGAAATAAATTAAACAGTGGTGGTTTAATTGGATACAATGCTCATGCAAAGGTAATTAATAGCTATGCAACTGGTGATGTTTTTGGCTTTTCTAGAGTTGGTGGTTTGATTGGTAGAAATTGGACTAGTTCAAACATAGAAAACAGTTATTCTGTTGGAAAGGTTTCTGGTAATTCAAATGTTGGAGGATTAATTGGTGATGAAAGTGATTCGCCACGTCCAATTGTTTCTAACAGTTATTGGGATACAGAAACTTCAAAACAAGACACCAGTGCAAAAGGAGAAGGAAAAACAACAGAAGAACTGAAACAACAATCTACTTTTGAAGAATGGGATTTTGATAATGTTTGGGATATTAATGAAACAACAACATACCCTTATTTAAGACAAAATAAACAAACACCTTCCCCACAATAAAACATTTACTTTATAAAAAAATTAATTTTGTGTTCTTTGTTTAAAAAAAGCAAGTTAATATCTTCAATAGTTGAACAAAACAACGTGTTTATTTTGTTTATTTCTTTATAAACGTCTGTTTTGTTATCACTTTCATATTTTATTACAATTTCATATTCTCCTAATATTTTCATAATAAAAACAACATTTTTTAGGTTTTTAAGATAATCAATTAATTCTTTATTTTTACTATTTTTAAGTTTAAATAAAAAAAGAAAAACATTTTCTTTAAGATCCGAAACAACACAATGTCCTAAAATAACACGTAAGTGGTTTAGTTTTTTTATTTTTTCTACAATTATTTCTGGTGTTGTATTATTTATTTTTGCAAGAT
Source organism: Candidatus Iainarchaeum sp. (assembly GCA_003559395.1). GTDB lineage: Archaea > Iainarchaeota > Iainarchaeia > Iainarchaeales > CSSED10-239 > CSSED10-239. The sequence continues at coordinate 1,102 of PWLL01000022.1, forward strand.
TTATGGTTGCAATTTTAGAGTCATAAGATAGGTTTTTTAGAATATTTAAATCTAGCTCATCTAAATCTTTTTTAGAAATCTTGTTTTTTATAGTTTTTTCGTATTTTGCATTTCTGTATTTTCTAAATAAATAATCTTTATTAAAAAAAGTTGTATCTATAATCGGAAAAAAACAAAAATTAGAAATAAAATTATAAAAATTGTTTTTAATATTGTAAGTAAATTTTAAGATGTCGTCATCATTTTTATATAAAAAAGAAAAAACAAAAGAAAAAGACCCTTGTGTTTCACAAACCCAATATGTTTTTTCTTGTTTTATTAGCCATAACAAAAGTTTGTTTTTTTCAAAAACGTTTTTTATTTTTATACAACAAAACAAGCTTTTATATCCTAGTTTAGTGTAGTCAATAATCGTTATGTATTTTTTTATTATGTTTTCTTTTTCTAAGTTTTGTAGTCTGTAACTAACCACTTGCTGAGAAGTTTTTAAAGTTCTAGATATTCTAGACAAGCTTTGTCTTGAATTGTTCTCTAACTCATAGATTATTTTTTTATCTAGTAAGTTTAATGAGTCCATAAGTGTTTTTATTGGTTGTATATCTTTAAATATTTTTTGTACAAAAACTATTAATAAAAAATAAAATAAACTCTAACAAAAAAAGAAATAAACTATAAAGAAAAGAAATCAAAAACTTCCTTAGAAACATCTCTAGATATTTTTAATCTTAAATCTCTTGGAAAACATTTTCTATAGTTGTCCCAAAGATATCTTCTATCTATAAAAACAACAATCCCTCTATCTGTATCTGATCTTATTACTCTTCCTGCACTTTGAATTACTTTTTGCATAGCTGGTTGAATATATGCATACAACCACCCGTTGTTATATTTTTCTTTATAATAATCTATTTTATATTTCATCTCTAAAGTCATAACACCTAAAGGAATTCCAACAATCACAGCACACTTAAGATAATCTCCAGGAAGATCGATTCCTTCAGAAGCCTTTCCGCCCATTACAGCAAACAAAACGCCACCGTAGTTTTTAGAAAGTTTTTTAAAATCAACAATCATTTCTTCAAAATCTCTTGTGCTTTGTGCTTCTTGTTGTACTAGTGTTTTTTTCATAGTTTTTATATATTCAACAACGTTATTTAGTATTTCAAAAGAAGGAAAAAAAACAATAGAGTTTCCAGGAACACTATTAATTGTTTTAGAAACGGAATCTGCAATCAGCTTATATTCTTTTTCAGATCTTTGTGTAAATTTTGTGGTTGTGTTTGTTACTAAAAGATTTAATCTTTTTTTTGCATCAAAAGGACACAAATGTTCTTTTAATAAACAATCTGTTTTTTTAAAACCATAAAGTTCTCTGTACATATCTAAAGGAGTTAAAGTTGCGGACATTAAAACAGAAGAATAAACATTTTCAAAAATTGGTTTAGTTATTGAAGAAATATCTACTGTGTTGTGACAAACATACAACATGCCTTTTTTTTTAGTTATAAATCTAATTTTTTCTTTTTTATCTACTATCCAATCTTCAAGAAACAAAGCAAGTGAAACTAACGCACTTTTGTGTGATTCATTTTTTTCAAGATATTTTATGCCTGTATCTTCAATTTCAGAAATAAAATCAAAAAGATTGTTTTCAATCTCAGGTATTAGGATTTCTTCTTTTTTAAGCACTTCTTCTTTTTTATTGTTTGTTAGCTTATTTTCTGCAAGTTTTTCAAAACAATCTAATAGTTTTTGAATAATGTTTGCTATGTTTTTTTTACTAATGGTTTTTGCTTCCTCTATACATCTATGAAGCATAAACGTACTTAGTTTTTTAGAAGCCAGTTTTACTAGTCTTTCTTGAAGGTTGTGTGCTTCATCAACAATAACAATACAATCAGATAAAGAAACATTTATTTCAGAAAGAACACTGCTTGCAACTTTTCCAGAAAAAACATGATAGTAATCTCCAATAATCAACTTACAGTCTTTAGCAAACAACTTTGCAAGTTCATAAGCACATAGTGGTTGTGGTTCGTTGTTATATGATGTGTAGTTTTCTGCAAGAGAAATTATTTGGTGATGAGATAAAACTGTTGCATCTTTTATATATCCGTTTATTCTTTGTAAAGTAAATTCTTTTTTTATTTTTTCAGGAGGTTTTATATTATTAAAAAAAGGACAACTTCTTTGTTTTATCATTTTATTACAAACTTCATAAAACTCAGCACCAGTCTTAGAAGCAACAGGATCAATACACATGTGTTTTTTTCCAACAAAATCAATGGCTTTTAGGTTTAGATCATATTTTTCATTAATTTCTTTAAGAACTTCAATGGCAATTTTATGTTGAGATGTTTTAGGTGTTAAAAAAAGCACTTTTAGATCATTATCAATAGCATATCTCATAGCTACAGAAAGAGCAGAATCTGTTTTTCCTGTGCCTGTTGGAGCGTGTAATAGTATGTTTTTCTTTTGACTTATGGTTTCATTAATATCTTTAATGATTTCTTTTTGGCCTTTTCTAAAGTTGTTGTGTCTAAAGTATATTTTCATTTTTTTCATATTTTTGTTTTATAATAAAATAATATTATGTAATATAAATGTTTTTATAAAAAAGAATTGGTTTTTGTAAAATTGTTTTTGGTTATAAATAACATATTAAGTAAACAATATAAAACCTTTTCGGAAGGTAATGGCCAGTGCAGAAAAAGACTTTTATAAATCTGTTGTTTTACAAAAATGTTTTTCTTAGTAATTATGTCTTTTTAGATAAAAACAATAAAGTTAAAAAGAAGTTTTACATATATTTATTATGAACAACAATAAATCTGATACCAAAGGAGTAATTTATTATTTTTCAGGAACAGGTAATTCGTTTTTTGTTTCAAAAGAATATGAAAGCTTGTTTGAAGAAAAAAACATAACAGTTGATCTTGTAGATATTGTTGATATAGATGTTGTAAAAAGTCAAGCCAAATATGATTTTTTAATAATTGCCTTTCCTGTATATGCTTGGATGCCACCAAGAAACGTAACAGATTTTGTAAAAAAACTACCAAATGTTCAAAAAAAGAAAACCTATATCTTAGCAACCTATAGACACTTTTCAGGAGGCTCTTTAAAATATTTAAGTAACTTGTTTTTAAAAAAAGGATATGATGTTTGTGGGTTGTTTGAATATCTTATGCCACAAAACTTTTTTGTAAAAAAACAAGAAAAACAACAAATCGAAGACCTTATTCAAAAAACTAAAGCCAAAATAAAAAAAGACTTTCAAAAAATTGAATCTGAAGAAAAACATTTTAAAAAAACATCTTTTTTTGTGTATGTTATGTCTAAGATTGTTTCGTTCTTTTTTAATATATTTATTATTTCTAAAAAAAATTATATAGTAGATCATAACAAATGTACTTTTTGTGGGTTGTGTGAACAAGTATGTCCTACAAAAAACATAATTGTTAAAAAAAAGAAAAGAAATGTTATTTTTTTAGACCATTGCTTGTTTTGTACAAGATGCTATAATCTTTGTCCAACTAAAGCAATTAATTTTAAAAAAAGTAAAGCAAATTATGTGCGGTATGATTATTTTAAAAAATATTATAAATGATTAAAAACATTATTTTAAAAATACTATACATGATATAATATATAAAAATCTTATCTTTAAGGAGAAGAAAAATATGAAAAATAAAAAACTAATCTTGTGGTTTAATGAGATATCAATAGAAGATGTGCCTTTAGTAGGAGGAAAAAACGCGTCTTTAGGAGAAATGTATAGAAACCTTACTAAAAAAGGAGTAAAAATACCAAATGGCTTTGCAGTAACAGCACACGCCTATAGATACGTTCTTAAAAAAGAAAATGTAAAAGAAAAAATAAGAACAATATTTAAAGATCTTAATGTTAACAATATAGAAAACTTAAGCAAAAAAGGAAATGAAGTAAGAAGAATGATAAGACATCTTCCACTACCAAAAGATCTAGAAGAAGAAATAATAAAAGCCTATTATCAACTTTCAAAACAAGCAAAAGTTAAAGAAATGGATGTTGCAGTGAGATCATCAGCGACCGCAGAAGACGCACCAGATGCCTCGTTTGCTGGACAACAAGAAACATATCTTAACATAAAAGGCCCAGAAGATCTTTTAGATGCGTGTAAGAAATGTTTTGCTTCTCTTTTTACAAACAGAGCCATCTCTTATAGAGAAAGAAACAAATATGACCACTTTGATGCAGCACTATCTATCTGTGTTCAAAGAATGGTCCGAAGTGATCTTGCTTCTTCTGGTGTTTTGTTTTCTATAGATACAGAAACTGGATTTAAAGATGTTGTATTAATTAATGGAGCCTATGGTTTAGGAGAAAATGTTGTTCAAGGAGCAGTAAACCCAGACGAGTTTGTTGTTTTTAAACCAACCTTAAAGAAAAACTATAAACCAATCATCTCAAAAAGACTAGGTTCAAAAACAATGAAGATGATCTATAATACAGAAGGAAATATACCAGTTAAAAATGTTGCAGTAGATCTTACGCATAGAAAACAATTTTGTATAGATGATAATAAAATTCTTAAACTTGCAAAATGGGCAGTTATAATAGAAGAATACTATACAAAAAAAGCAAAAACCTATAGACCCATGGATATAGAATGGGCAGTAGATGGAAACACAAACGAGCTTTTTGTTGTTCAAGCAAGACCAGAAACCGTTCAATCACAAAGAAAAAGAAACAAATATGTAACTTATAAACTTTTAGAAAAAAAAGAACCTATCTTGCAAGGAATTGCAATTGGTCAACAGATTGTTTCTGGAGAAGTTTGTATTATTAAAGATTCAAAAGAAATAAACTCTTTTAAAGAAGGAGCAATACTAGTTACAGAAATAACAGACCCAGACTGGGAACCAATCATGAAAAAAGCCAAAGCTATAATCACTAACAGAGGTGGAAAAACATGTCATAGTGCTATAGTTGCAAGAGAGATAGGCATTCCTTGCATTGTTGGTACAAGCACAGCAACTAAAACATTAAAAGACAAACAAACAATTACGTTAGATTGTTCAAGTGGAGATAGTGGATTTATTTATGATGGAGAAATAAAGTTTGAAAAACAAGAACAAGATATAAAAAAGATGCCCAAAACAAAAACTAAAATAATGATGAACGTAGGTAATCCAGAAAATGCCTTTGATCTATCTACTTTGCCAAACCAAGGTGTTGGTTTAGCTAGAGAAGAATTTATTATTAACTCTTGGATAAAGATACATCCTCTAGCACTGATAAATTATAACAATATAAAAGACAAACAAGTTAAATGGGAAATAGAAGATTTAACTATTGGTTATAAAGACAAGAAACAATACTTTGTAGATCTTCTATCATACGGTATTGCAAGAATTGCAGCAGCCTTTTATCCAAAAAAAGTAATCCTAAGGTTATCTGATTTTAAAACAGACGAATATGCAAACCTTATAGGTGGAAAAGAATATGAACCACAAGAAAGTAATCCTATGATTGGTTGGAGAGGCGCTTCAAGATACTATCAAGGAAACTATAGAAAAGGCTTTAAGCTAGAATGTTTAGCAATAAAAAAAGTAATAGATGTGTTTGGTTTAACAAATCTAGAAATAATGGTTCCTTTTTGTAGAACCATAGAAGAAGCAAAAAAAGTTGTTCAAGAAATAAAAAATAACGGACTAGATAGAAGAAAGCTAAAGATTAACTGTATGTGTGAAGTGCCATCAAATATTGTTCTTGCAGAACAGTTTTTAGATATATTTGATGGATATAGTATAGGAAGTAACGATCTGACTCAATTAACTCTTGGACTAGATAGAAACTCAGAACTTTTAGCACACATTTATGATGAAAGAAACGAAGCAGTAAAAAAACAAATAAAACAAGTTATAAAGATAGCACGAAATAAAAAAAAGTATATTGGAATTTGTGGACAAGCACCTTCTGACTATCCAGAATTTGCAGAATTTTTAGTTAGAGAAAAGATTGAGTCTATTAGCCTTAATCCAGATACAATTATTCAAACAACTATAGCAATTGCAAAAGTAGAAAAAAAACTTAAAAAATAGATTTGACCAAACAATAAGAAAGTTTTTAAAAAATGATGGTAGTATATATTATTTTATACTATAAATTATAAAAAATAATAGTATTGATTTAAAAAGGTGAAAAAATATGGGAGTATTATGGATTGTAATAATCATCTTAGCAATAATATTGTTTATTAGCTTTATAATATACAATAGTTTGATAAGAGTAAGAAATAAAGTAAAAAATGCATGGTCACAAATAGATGTGCAACTTAAAAAAAGATATGATCTTGTACCAAATCTTGTAGATACAGTAAAAGGTTATGTAAAACACGAAAGACAAACACTAGAAACAATAACAAACATGAGAACACAAGCAATGCAAGCTAAAAACCCACAAGAAAAAATAAAAGCAAACAACAAGATGTCAAAAGCAATTGGTGGGCTGATTAATGTTGTTGTTGAAAACTATCCAGACTTAAAAGCTTCTCAAAACTTTTTGATGTTGCAAGAAGAGTTAAGTGGTATAGAAAACAAAATTGCATACTCTAGACAATATTATAACGACTCAATAATGAGATATAATAACAAAATAGAGATGTTTCCAACAAACATGTTTGCAAAAATATTTAATTTTGAGAAAAAAGATTTTTTAGAAACTGAAGAGAAAGAAAAAGGACCTGTAAAGGTTTCTTTTTAATTTTTTTTTTAAAATTGTGATGAAAATGGTTATGAAAAAAATATTAGTTTTATTTATTGTATTGATTGTTAGTTTTATATTTGTAGGAGTTTTAAATACACAAGAAGTTAATGATCTAAACTCTTATGAAGATTTAGAAGGTTATGAAGAATATTTAGATTCAGAAGGAATTGATTATCAAGATTTTGATTCAGAAGACTATGAAGAATATTTAGAGGATTTTGGTTCAGGAGATGTTGATGTTGAAGAAATATTAGACTATATGGAAGAACATGATATTACTTCAGAAGATATTCAAAGATACATGGAAGAACACGATATCTCTCCAGAAGAAGTTCAAAGATATATGGACGAATATGGTATAGACTATGAAGATGTTGGTCAAATTGTTGAAGAATACGAAGTAGAAGATGCCTTTGCACAACACATTTCATCAGAACTTATAATGGATACTTTTTATCAAAATCTAGGTCTTGTAAAAGAAGGCCTTAATTATATAATAGGAGAAGAAATCGAAATTCCGGGAATCGTATCTTATTTTTATGGAAATAAAAGTTTTGAGTTGGTTTTAGGAAAAAATGATGGAAACACACATAATGTTTTTTTTGATTTTGAAGATAATTATTTAAAAAACCTTACTCAAGAACAAATAAGAGAAAAAATAGATATCAGTATATATGTTTCACAAAACGCAATAGATACTGTGTTAGAATCACAAGAAATAAACGATTTTGATGAAATGTTATTAATTATACAAGAATTATTTCGAAACAAAGACCTTGACTTTAAGATACATGGGGTTTGGAATAATATTAAATATCAGTTGTTAACCTATTTTAAGTTTTTTATTACGATATAATATATAGTTTTTAAAATAACATAACTTTAAATAAAAAACCCTACTTATATTAATATATAAGAGATGAGAAATATGGTAGAACAAAGTAATAAATTATTGAAAATGTTTGAAGGAATAAACAAAAACTTATATAGATCAAATAAGATTGTAGAACTATATAAACCCTTAAACGAAATACTGTTTGCACTAAACCAAGACTTAGATCAGTTAATAATTACAGACAAAAAAGAACCACACCTACACGAGCAAATAGAAAAAGAAATAAAAAAAAGAGGATTGATTTCTTTATATAAAAAAATGGATGAAACCATTTGTAATCTAAAAGAAGAAATAGACTATTTTTATGATCAAATACATAGAGGAGAAGAAATTTTTGAAAAATTTAGAAACTATAGAACCTATGTTTTTGAAAATCCAAACAAATCTAAAGAATATTTAGATAAATTAATAAATATATTTAATATTGATAAATTTGTTTTAAAATTTAATGTGGTTGGAACAATAGACCTTTCAGAAGTAGCAAAGCTTATTAAAGGACAAAAACAAGGAATAAACATTGTGCTTCCTTCAGAAAACGTATCATTAATATACGAAGAAATACTAAAATCAAAACCAATAAAGTTTAGAATTGTTTATGGGCCTTTAGCCATCTATTTTGAAAAAGATAACGTGCTTTATATAGAAGCACCTAGTAAGAAAATAGAACTTTGTGATTCAACAGCAAAAGAATTTAATGCAAAACTACTAGACAATTAATCTAAAAAAACATTTGCTGTTTTTCCTCCATCCCATGTTTCTCTTGGTCTTATTTTAATAAGCATTACTTTTTCTGCATTATCATCAACTAAAATTGCAAAACCTTTTGATTTTGGCATCTGTGCATAAAATTTATCCATTGGTACGTTCAAATAACTTGGTCTTATTGTAGAAACCGCTTGAATATCCTCTTGAGCAGTCATTCTCATACTTAAGAAAAAATCACATTGACTTATGGCTTCAGAATGAAGCTTGTTTGGTCTTTGAGTTGCTAACAATAAAGACAAACCAGGTTGCCTTCCAACACGAATCCACTGTAAAAGAACATCAAGGGCCATAGAGGGTCTATCTTGTGGCATAAACATGTGTGCTTCGTCAATCATCATCCAGATTATGGGCATCTCACTGCTCTTTTCTCTTCCTTCAACAAGATTGATTTCTTCTTCTTTTCTATATAACATTCTTTCTTCATATAATCTTTTGCCAAGAATACCTACTACAAGTTCTTGAACAGACTCCATTCCAATAGACTGTTTATAAGTAGACACATCTATTGTCGTTATGGTTCCAGGTTTAGCAAACTCTTTCATTGTTGTTCCAGATTTAGAAAAAAGACCCCATGTTTTTGCAACCTTTAATCTGTTTATTAGTGCGTTTTTAATATCTTGGATTGTATCTTCGTCCTTTAAAGATACAGAAACAATATCATCTACATCATAAAAATTACCAAGCTTTTTTTTGAGTTTTTCTAAAGTTCTTGACAAAAGAGCTGCTTCAGGTTCTTTCCAAGATAATCTAAAAACAGCCAACCAATCTTCAAGATCAATCTGTGAAGTCTTTATTGAAAAAGAACTATCAAAAGGAATGTTTTTATCCTTATAAAACTCTTTTTTTCCTTCAGGAATAAGGTTTCTTACTTTAATTCCTTCAGGTTTTATGTTCCAATCATCACATAGTTTTTGAGAAAGTTCTTCATTTTTGTATTTCATGGTCCAAAAGATTCCAACAGTATCTATAATGATTGCAGATAATCTTTCTCTAATTTCAAAAGGTTGTTTAGCAAACTCTTCAATAAGCACTGACATAGTGTAGCTATTGTGAACAATAATATTATTTGCAATAAAATTGTGTTCTTTAGGTACTGTAATATCATAAACTTCTTGTTTTTTATTTATTTTTTTAATTTTTTTAATTTCGTCCCAAAATATATCGCTTGTTGCTATTTTTTTTATGTTTTCATTATTATCATTTATTGCTATTTTTTCTAGTTTTTCTCTTGATGGTGAATAATTTATTGAAGATCTTAATGATTTTGGTGTTTTGTAGTTAAAAGCTTTACCTACTGCACTCCAGTTTTTAGGCCTATAAATATCCCAAATGTCTTTAGGTATGGTATCTATATTAGGGTTGTTTTTTTTAAATTTTATATTTTTGGTTTTATTTTCTTTTTTACCAAAAAAACCAATTTCTTTTATATATGTGGGTATTTGTGAACTTATGATGTTAAGTTCATAGTTCAATAATCTTTTTGTTTTTTTTGTTCTTATTATCGAAATGATTCCAAATCTAAGAAGCAATCCTTGTACTTGTAAAATTAATTTTTTAGATGATGATGAGTAAGAGATGATATGTTGTTTTTTATTGTTGTCAAAATATATTGTTGCATCGCAAGAAAATAATCTATTTAAAAAAAGAGCTAGGTTTTTTTTAGATAACATAAATATTGTATTAGGAATAAATTTGGTTTCAGATTTGTGATTATATAATTGTATTTCCTCTAAATATTTTCTTAAAGAATTTCTTCTATCTAAAATTTTGTTTTTGGTGATTTGTTTTACTTTATTTTTATCTGTTTTTGTTTTTTCGCCAATTATTCTATAATCACTAGGCCCATGGTTTTTGATTATGAGTCGTTTATCAAAATTAAACACAGCTTTTTTAAAATCATCAACTATCTTTTTATCTTTGTTAGAGAATAAAATAAATCTATTTTTTAAACACCCCTCTGCAATAAGATATGCCAGTAATTTAATTTCATAAGTTTGCATTTTTTTAGAACCAAAAAAAGGAATTGTTCGTGGTGTTGCAATTCTACTCCCTTTTTTTAAATTTTCTGCATTTTTCCATCCATTAATGGTTAATAAAGGATGTTCTGGTGTTAAATTTATTTTCTTTCCAGTTCTTAAAGTTATTTCTAAAGTTTTGTTTATCGTTCTTTTATAAAATTTTTCTTTTTTTGTAGATATTATTTTTTGTTCTTTATTTAATGAAATTATTTTTTTATTTTCTTTTTCTAGATCTTTAATAGGAATTTCTCTACCATCTTCCAAAGTAATTAATGTATCTCCACAAAGACATTTGCCACCCCCTCTTTTTCCGCAAACAATTGCAACATGTGATCTAGAAACATCCATTAATACTTTTTTTCCAAGAACTGGTTCTTCTCCACTAGAAACAACAACTTTGCCTATATATCCAGTAGCCTTATCACCATATTTTTTTAAATCACCTAAAGTTCTTCCAACAAC
>PWLL01000013.1 GCA_003559395.1 Candidatus Iainarchaeum sp.
CACGCGCTGCATGGTACGGAGATGAAGCCCCTCTGAATGATGATCTCCTGAAAGGGGATCTCCTTGAGACCCGTATCATCCGAACATTATCAGAGACAAAGAATGTCCGGGAGGCGGCACGGCTCCTTCTTGAAGGAGATTATGGGGATGAGGCATACGATGGTCTCCTCATTCTTCTTGAAGCGATGAAGGATGAAGGACTGCCGGCATGGCGTACCGGGATGACGGATCTCATCGCCCATGCCCCGATTCAGCCTGGAAGAAAGACGACCCTGCTCTGGATCATCGGGAAGATCCTTGCCGAGTGCGGATCAAAAGAAGGGCTATCCATCTATCGCAAGGCTCTGAAGCTGACATCGGATAAAGATGCACGATCAAAGATCTTCTCTGATATCGGGTACTGGTATGAGACAGCGGGGGATTTCAGTCATGCCGCCGATGCATACCGCCAGGCAATCACACTACATCCGGCATTCCCCGGAGGCTGGTATGGGTATGCACGCGCCCTTGCAAAAAAGGGGGAGTATGATGCTGCTGAGGACGCAATCAATGAAGCGATCCGGCACGCACCAGGGAGAGGTGACCTCCATCTCTTTTACGATCTGCTCACCAGGCGAAAGGAGGCAGATCATCTCCCACCGGATCTGAGAGAACGGATCGATGAGATCGACCACCAGCTCTTTCTCCAGGGCCAGATGGTTCCACAATCCCTCCTGAGGAGATATGCAGATATAGTGGGGAGATCTGAGATAGCCAGAGATGAACTCCTGCCGGAGATGGTACCTCTCCATGAAGCCCTTGATATCCGCAGCCGCATACTCATGGCATCAGGCAGTGAGGAGGGTGATTGAGCAGTGGAGACCCTTCGAAGTATCGTGGTACGGCGATGAGAGACGGTATCTTCTTCGTCATCGCCGCCCTCGTACTCTTCCTCATCCTGAGTATCACCGGGCTTCCTTTTGATCATGATCCCGATACACCCGGCGATGCCGTACCTGTGACCGGTAGTTATACAGTGCTTGTTCTCCTTCCGCTGACCGGGCCGGATGCGGCTATCGGAGAGGCACAGGTGTTTGGGATCCGGAAGGTTCCGCTTCTGCGGGATGAGCATCTCTCCCTGTTCATCGAGGATACCCATGGAGATGGCGGGAGAGCATTAGAGATTCTGATGGACTATCTTGATACCAGAGAGATTCATGGTATCATCGTCTCAGGAAGGGATGTACGGGATGCCCTTCTGCCCTATTCCGAAGCATCAGAGATTCCGATGGTGGCAATTCATGCCCCGGTCAGGAGAGATGAACAGATACCGGGGAGATACCAGATCAGTTTCACCCCGTCATTTGAGGAGGAGATAGAATACCTGCTTCCGTTTCTAAAGGACTATCGCGATATTGCAGTCATCTATCCTGCAACCGGGGATGGAGAAGAGCATGCCGCGCATATACAGAGCCATATTCCTGATGCACGAATGGTTGTGTATCATCCGGAGGATGAGGAGTTCAGCGGGATTATCCGGCCACTCCTGGCGATGCCGCCTGAGATCTTCATCATCTATGGCGACAGGCAGGTACCGGCAATCGTCTCGGCTATCAGGAGCCGTGGTGCAAACCCCGTCATTCTCCTCTGGGAGGAGGGGGGAATCGCACTTCGGAAGGATAATCCTGATCTGGCAGAAGGGGTTTTTATTCTTGCACCGAAGGGGGCAGATCTGATCATTCTTCCTGAGGAGGAGGGCAGGATACTGCCGGAGAGTCTCGTCCTTGAGGCATATGATGCAGCATGGACACTCACACGGCGAATCTCCGGTTGTGGAGGAGAACCCTCTTGTGTCGCCGGGTGGTTCTGGGAGAGATCCTATACAGGAGCTCTCGGAGACGTAACCTTCAATGAGAGGAGGGAGGCGGGGTATCCATTTGAGATACGCCAGATACGGCTTGGCGAGGCAGAAGCTGCCGGGACGATCCGGCCACCACCCCGAATCCTGACTATATGGATAGAGAGCGGTTCTACTGATGACTGGTTCATGGTGGATCTCCAAAGAGGAGTGGATGCCGCACTATCGATCATCAACCAGAAACACGCATCATCCCTTCCTCTTGCCTCCGGCAGCGGTATTCCAACCCTCTTTGATGCAGAGATCGCTGTCACCTATGATCAGCCCAAAGAAGGAGATCTTCTGATCGGGAGGATGGTGATCTCCCCGGACGGAACGACAGTAATCGGTGATGGGGCATCCGAACCATTTCATCAGATCGGTATCGACAAAGAGGAGTATCTCGGCCGGTGCTTTGATATTCTTGACACAAACAAGGAGGAGAAAGCGATACGACTCCTCTTTCCGGCAGAGCAGGAGGATATGATGAGCCGTATTCAGGAGGCCGCAGAGACGCGCGGATATATGGTCAGCAGCATTGCCACCTATCATGAGGCCGGGGATATCGGGGATGCTGTCGCCACAATACGTACTCTGCCAGTGGACGAACCGCTCTTTCTCTCCGCACGAACCCCTGGCGAGGGGCTCCTGATCATGAGGGAGTTCTATGAGAGCGGATCTCTTCCTGAGACGATCATAACCATTGGGGATGCATGGAAGTCGGATACCTTCATCCGTCCGTCGCTCGCCTTCTCTGACGGAATCCTTGCCGGTGCAGTCTATACACGGGAATATGTTGGATCCTCGATTGCGATCCGGGATATCAACACTCTCATGGTCAGGCAGAGCGGTAGAGAGCTTAATGATCTCTCTGCCCGGGCATTCACCGGGGTGATGCTCATCGCAGATGCCGCAAATCGATCCGGAAGCACCGATACCGCCGCAATCAGATCCGCCATAACGGCCGGGCAGATGACGGTGGAGTACGGTGCCCTCTATGAAGACAGAACAGAGATTATTGTAATGAGGAACGGAGTATATCGGCGCTATACCTGAGATTCAGAGGCGCATGGTGACAGAACCCCTGATAAGGGAGAAGAGGTAATAGATCTTCATGGCACGTGAGCTGACACCTTTTGATATC
>PWLL01000091.1 GCA_003559395.1 Candidatus Iainarchaeum sp.
AAAGTATTCTCTTTTTCTGAAAAATCTAATGTACAAGCAAATAGGTTTGTTCAAAATCTAAGTAAGATGTCAAGAGAAGAACAAAAAGTATTTTTAAAAAAATTAAACGATATTCTTTCAAAACATATGGACGAAATAAAAAAAGATCAAGAATTTTTAACAAGACTTGGCATTGAAGAAAAGAAACAATATGTTTCTAAAGGAAAGCAAGAAAAATTAACTAAAAATTGGAATGAAAAAAACAAGTTTTTGTTTGAAGTTGTTAAACATATTTCTGAGTTGCCAGAAAAAAAGGCTATCGCTGTTTTAGAACAAATAAATAAGTTTTTAGAAAAATAACTTTTTATAAATCCACTGGCCAACACCCCTTCCAAAAAGAATATATTGTTTGAAAAGATAATATACTTATGAACTATATGTATTTAGATATTGAAACTGTACCAATTGATAAACAAAAACATCTTTCCTTAAAAGAAGAAGAAAGAACAAAACTACTTAACCCAATAGATTCAAAAATAATAGCTATTGGAATAAAATCAACAAAAGACAAACAAATGGTAATCTTACAAACAGATGATGAAAAACAAATGTTGCAAGATTTTTGGAAAATATTTGCTTTGTTTAGAGATAAAAACGGATTATCAAACAAAGTTGTTGGTTTTAATATAAAAGATTTTGATATTTCTTTTTTAATAACCAGAAGTTTTATTAATAATGTTTCTGTTATTCCTTTCTCTATAAAAGAAATACTTGATCTAAGACAAATCTTGTCAGGATATAAAAGAGGACCCACAAGAGGTACCTTAAAAGAATATGGCCAAATAATAGGCGTTGATCTTATAGACGACATAGACGGTTCAAAAGTTGCAGAAACTTATTGGTCAGGAAACCAAGAACTTATAAAAAAATACTTAATAAAAGATATAGAACTTACAGAAAAAATACACGAAAAAGTAATCGTATTGGGTCTAGATAAAATAAGACAATATTAGTTGTTTTTAAAAATAACAAATTTGGCTAAAATATAGTGTTTTTTTGCCATAAATGTAACGTTTATGGCTGGGGTTTTTAAACGTGTCGGTCAAAAACATATATATGCAAGAAATACTTTTTTTTCAAAATAAACACTGGAAAAAAGTTTTTACAAACTATCCTTTAAAAAGAGAAGTCTATAACGATCTTCAAAAGAAATTGTTATCTAATAAACTAGTGCTATCTATTGAAGGGCCAAGAAGAGTTGGAAAATCAATATTAATAAAACAACTAATAAATTATTTAATTAAAAAAAATATAAACGTAAAAGATATTTTATATTTTTCGTACGATGATTTTAAAGAAGACATTTTTAAACTAATAAAAGAATATGAAATAATAAGAGGCAAAGAAATTACAGACGGAAAAATGTATTTCTTTTTTGATGAAATTCAAAAAATAAATGACTGGCAAAGCAAAATTAAGTTAATTTGTGATAATTATCCAAATATAAAAATTGTTGTGAGTGGCTCTACTTTAAATCAAAGTAAAAAAGAAAGCTTAGCTGGAAGAATTATTGAATATTTTTTAAAACCACTAAGCTTTAGAGAATATTTGATTTTTTCTAATAGTCATAATTTATTAAATGTTGAGATTGATGATCTTTATATTACTAAATATAAAACCTATCTTAAAAGACAATATCCTGATTTAGCAATCGATAATACACTAGATTCAAAAGATTATGTTACTACAATTATTAAAAAAACAATTTATGAAGATTCACAAATATATTTAAAGGATGTAGATATTGAAATATTATCTAACATTTTAAAAGTCATTTTAAGAGATCCTGGACAAATAATAAATTATACAGATTTAGCAAAAGATTTTAACATAGATAGAAAAACAATATCAGAATATATAGCTTATTTAATTAATAGTGGACTTATTAGAAAAGTTTATAATTTTTCAAACAATGCTAGAAAAATAGAAAAAACTGCAAAGAAATTTTATCCTTTTTGTACAACCTTAATTTCTTTTATTCTAAACAATCCTAATGAAAGTAAATTTATTGAAACAGATGTTGCTTTTCAATTAAATGCTGAATTTTTTTGGGATAATCGAGGAGTAAATGAAATTGATTTTATTGTTTATAATGAATCAAATTCTTTAAAAATTGGTGTTGAAGTAAAATATAGAAACCAAATAACTATAAAAGATATTCAAAATTTTAAACTAAAACCAGTACAAAATCTTGATTTTGATAAAAAATATCTTATTGTTAAAGAAAATACAAAATGCAATTTTGATTCAAAGAAAGAAAAAATCGTTGTTTTGCCATACTATCTTATTTGGAAATATTTTAAATATTAATTTTGTGTTATTTTTTTACTTTCTTTTTGTGAAAGAAAACAAGATAAATTATTGGCAATAATCCGATAGTGTTAATAACAAAAATACAAATAAACCAAACAAGTCGTTTACATCTTGCTGTTTTCCATAAAGCAATTCCTTTCCAAATCATTTCCCAAATAACAAGCACTGGAAGTACCCAAATCCAAATATTTTCAATCATATATATATTATAATCTATAATGTTTAAAAAAAGGTTTGTTATTTATGACTCCCACAGAAAGAGAAGGTGGAGCAGAGTATGTTATTCCATACAGATTACAAGAAAAAGAAAGATTGTCAAACGATTACATCTACAGTACTAGGTTTGATGCTTTTAATGTTAATGATGTTGTCTTAGATCTCACTTATGAGCAATTATCTGCTTTTCTTCTAGAATATTTTGAATACGAATATACTTTAGAAGAAATAACTCAACAAGGGCGCCCATTTAATATAATGTCTGGTGAAGAATATTTTTATTTAAGTAATTATTTTTCAGAACACATAATAGATGAAGACCCATTTACAGAAATACATGTTTGTAGAAACATTCCTGCAATTATAAGACAAGAAAGAGCTGTAGCTTTTGAAGAATTTATGAACAACTGTTTTGCACAAAAAAACATTAATATAGATCTAG
>PWLL01000087.1 GCA_003559395.1 Candidatus Iainarchaeum sp.
ACAGAAGAAGTTTTAGTTGGACAAACTAAATAAATAAGAAATAAAAGAATATAGAAAAAAACTATATTCTTTTTTTATTTATTTTAAATATTTATTAAATTTATTTTTATTTATAGAATTACAAATTTTTGTATATCCAAAATAAATGTGATTATTTTTGTTTAAAAAAATATTAACTAACAAAGGACAAGGCGCCTTAGAATATTTATTGATTTTAGGAGGGGCTTTACTGGTTTCTGTAATGGTAATTGTAATAATTACTTCAACAAGATCTGGTGCTGGAGAAGGCGCACAAGAAGGTGCTGAATCTTATGATGCTTTAATAGATCAAACAATTGTGCAACCAATAATTTCAAATACCGTTTGTTCTGTATCAGATGGTAAAATTATAGTCTATTACACGCCGTCTGTAACACGAGGGGTTAGTGAATATTGTTTAGTTTTAGATGGGTCTTATGATTTAGAGAATTGTTCTTCTGACCAACCTGCAGAATTTGATGTTCTTTTAACAGAAGGTCAAAGATACAGAGTTTCTTTAATTGCAAAAAAAGGAAATATTTTTTCTGCACCTTCAAGTCCTGCGTCATCTTGCACAGCAGAATAAAAATAATGTTATAAAATATGTTTGAAAGAATAAAAACACTATTAAAAGATAAAAAAGCACAATTGTCTGTCGAGTATTTAATAATGATTATTTTTGGATTAATGTTAGTTATTATTTCTAGTATTATTGTTATAAACCTTAATTCTTTATTAGGATTAGCAAGATCAAAAATCTTAACATACAGAGATAATATTCTTTCTGCTTTATAATATTTAATGATGTTGTATGTTTTGCTATGATTTTTTACTAATTTTTGTTGCTGTTTTTTTTTTAAGTATTTGTTCTTATCAAGATATAAAAACAAGAACTATTTCTAACAAACTGGTTTTTTATTTTTTAATTGTTGCTTTTTTATTAAAGCTTACACAAGCAATTATACAAAATAATTTTTCAATATTATTAAGTGTTTTTTTATCTTTTATTATAACTTTTATTATTTGTTATGTTTTTTGGGAGTTAGGCATTATTGCTGGCGGTGATCTAAAGATATTGTTAGTTATATCTATTTTGTCTCCACAAATTACTATATTTTCAAAAACGTTTCCTTTTTTTGCAATAGTTTTACTTTTTTTGGGTTTTCTTGTTTTAGCTCCGTATATTTTTATTTATTCTTTAATAAAATTATTTTCTAAACCTAAGAGAAAACATTTAAGATCAATTTTAACAAAATCAAAAGCAACAAATACTTTAACAACAATTTTTGCTTTATTTTTCATAAATTCTTTTTTAAATATATTTAGTATATATTTGTCTTTTGTTTCTTTGTTTGTAATTTCTTTTATCTTAGTTATTTTATTTTCAAAAATAATTATTCTTCTTAAAAATAAATGGTCTATTTTTCTTTTATTTATTTTGTATTTTTGTTTGTTTTTCTATTCGCTAATCTCTAAAACAGTTGTATTTGATCTTAATTCTTTTGTGTTTTTGTTTTTTACAATCTTTACATTTACTATTGTATTTTCTTTAACAAAAATCATTACAGAAGAAGTGCTTGTAGATAAAAAAAAAATTTATCAACTACAGGATGGTGATGTGCCAACACATAACTATTATCTTATTAAAAATAAATTGTTTTCTAAAAAACTAACTTTTAAAAAAACCGTTAAACTTTTAATAACAAACCAATATTATAAAGATTTAAAGATTGATTCAAAAAAAGCAGGAGGGCTATCTAAAGAAGATGTTTCTTTTTTAAAAAAACATTATAAAAAAAATTTATCAAAAAAAATATCTGTGAAAAAAACCATTCCTTTTACGCCTACTTTGTTAATATCTTACATAATTTTGTTGTTTGTGTAATCTATGAAAAATCAAAAAGGACAAGGTGCTTTAGAGTATCTTTTGTTGATTGGTGGGGCGGTACTTATTGCAGTTATTATTATTGCGTTACTTGTTGGTATGGGTGGTGGTGGACGAGAATCTGCACAGCAACAAGCAGATCAAGCAAAAGAAGTGACCAGTGTTTTACAACCATCACGAATAATTTCTGTGACTGCAGAAAGAGATGATTGTAGAGAGGATTTAACAAATGCCTCTTTTATTTTTTCTTGGGTTCCTTCTGGAACTGGTGGGGTTCATGAATTAATGGTTTTAGATTCAAAAAATGAGCCTTTAGATCTAAATAGTTCTGTAGGTGATTTTGTTTTTTGTGTAGAGGATGAATATCAAGACATGATAAATAACCTTTCAATTTACACTTCAGAAGATGTTATAATTTGTATAACACAAGAAAATGGTTGTTGTTCTAATCCTATAAGCACAGAAAATATAAAAATAAAATACAATTCTTCTCTTGTTTATTCTTCTGAAGAAATTTCTGTTAGTTTAGAAGAAGAGGGCGACTATGATTTTGATTTAAGTAAAAGTTTGAATTTAGAGGTTGTTGTTGGCGCTGTTGGCGAAGGGGATGCAAATGTTTCTAATACTGTTACAGATAACGAATATTTTGTTTATGATATAAAAATTGAAGAGGAAAACTCATCTAAAGCATGCGATACAGATAATTTTGGTTTTTGTTCTTTTATTTTGCAAATGGGTGGCCCAGCTTTGCTTTTTTTATATGACTTGTCTCATGAGTCTCTTGTTTTTTCCGATAGTGCTGAAGAATTTATTGTTGCTCCTGGACATAGTGAAGATTATGTGCTGACATTAAAATCTGAAAATCTTACTTTAACAATCACCCCTCCTTCTAACGATTCAAAAAAATTGTTTCTAGATCCAAGAAACACGTCTGGTGTAAAGGTGTTTGCAGATCTTTTATCTGATTTTGAAGATAATAAATGTGGAGATACTTATAGAGCATTTATAAGAACGACAAAAGATAACCAACATGTTGATTCTTTAGCTTATAGATTCTTTTGGAAATAGATATTTAATAAAAACACAAT
>PWLL01000054.1 GCA_003559395.1 Candidatus Iainarchaeum sp.
CATCTCGTTTCCTCCGTGGTTGCGGCCTCGCGGCCTCGCGGCCTTGTTTCAGTTTCCGCCCGATTCTCGCAACATGGCGCGGCGCGCGGCTGCTTGTTCTAGCTGGCTGGGATATGGCCATAGCGGGCAACGAGATACGCAAGCGCGTCGGCTGCGTGGTTCACCGTTCGAGGATCGTCGGTGTCTTCGCCCATCACGCGGCTATCCCAACCAACGCGATACCGCCGCCCGCGCCACTCCCACACGCCGGGCGCGACCTCGCGGGCGTCCTCGCAGTAGTCGCCGGGGGCTGGTTGGGGGAGTGGGTCAGGCTCTTTGTCCTCGATGCCTAGCAAGTCCATTGGGAGCGCGACATGCTCCAAGTGCGCGCCACATAGAACAGGCAGGTAACTTTTTTCCCAACCTGCTTCTGCATGCCAATACCAAGGTGGCCCACACTGCGCCTCGTCGTGCGGCAACACAAACTCGGCCCAGTCGTCGATCACTCGCGTCTGCGGCGCGTCGAGCAGCGCGCGGAGGCCGTCGTAGTCGAGCGTGGCGGGTGTGGTTGCGTGTGCGGGCTGCGCGGGCGCGGGCGCGGGCGGGTTAGTCGGCATGACTGGCCTCCATTTGCGACTCGCAGACGTGGCACAGCATGTGCCGTTTGCCCTCGCACTCGGGATCTGGCTCGGTGTGCAGCGTAGCCCACGACCACGCGTTGCAGTCGGCGCGGCCCGCAGCACATACCCATGCACGGCTCGCCACTGTCGTCTAGCGTGCCCTGGTCGATGATCTGCGCCCGTAGGGCGCCGTTGGTGACGCGGACCCACTGGCCGGGTTGGTAGACGGGTCTAGGCATCGTGCGCCTCGCTTTCGCTCTCGCGTGCCTCGACCTGGGCGTCCTGCGCCGCCTCGGCGTCGAGCGCACGCATGGCTGATACCAGCGCGGCCCGCTCGGGGTCAGGGTCTTCGTGGTTGATACACTCCATTTTGGGGTCGCCGTTGCAAAACATCACGTCGAAGCGATCTGCATCAACGTCGAGAACGGCATCCCAATCTCGCTCGCGCATCGCCTCCAGCACGCGGCCGACGTTGTACCAGGCGCCGGGGTGCGGGTGCTCGGCCTCGGAAAAAATGCGTGGATCAGCGCCCTTTGTATCCCATTGTAGGTACAAGTCGCGGTCGTAGCGATGGTGAGGTTCCTTGCGTGGCCAATCATCTTCAATGATGGTTGATTGATGGCATGGCCACTTGGTTGCATCCTCGGGGGAAATGAGTAAGGCGGAGCCGTCGTCGTACACGAGCCAGCGCCATCCCAGCGCGCGCACCGCGAACCGGGCGCGTAGCTGGCGGGTTGGCATCGCGGGATAGTCGAGTTGGTTGCTCATGCGTCGTCGTCTCCTTTCGCGTCGTCCTGGGCCTTTCCGGTGCCGCCGCACGCTTCGCAGCGAGTCGAACCGGCTGCCATGTAGCCCCTGTGCGGATCGGCGGGTACACAGTCCGCCTGCAGTAGCGCGGGCACGCCTCCGGTGCCGTCGCACCGCGGGCATTTCGCGTCGGCCGCGCCCCGTAATTCGTCGCGCAGCATCTCGCGCCGCGCACGCTTGCTCGCTCCGGTCACGTCAGGCTCGTCGAGGATGTCTGTTGGAGGATCGTTGCGAGGCGCGGCCTGCTCGCGCAACGCCGCGTCGGCCGCGTCGATTGCCTCGGCGGCGGTGGCGCGGTAAACGGTGTTCAGATTATCGACGTAGGTAAAACCTACACTCCAGCACCACTCGCCCTGTGGAGTGCGCCACTCGGCGCAAACTTCCGCAACGGCATGCGCATCGTCTCGCTCAAACGTGTAGAGCACGGGCTGCTCAACTGGATGGTAGTAGTCCACGACTCCCCACCCCTCCGGCAAGTCCCCCTCAGCGGGTGCCCCGCGTTCGAGGCGCAGGCTGCGCTCGGCCTGCTCGGATTTTTCACGCGCCTCGTCGCGCTCGCGCTGGAGTTGCGCGGCGTGGCGGGCGAGTGTCTGCATATTCTCGCCGCCAAACACTTCCGGCGAGTGCCACTTCTCACCATTAGACTCCAAGGTCCAAATGCGAAGCCCCTGCGACAGGACAGCAACTTGCCACCGTTTGCCGTTCCAGTAGGGGCCAACGTGGGGATGCCCTTCTTCTATGTGAGGCAGCCGCGGCAGCGGCGGCGGGGCTGGTTGCTCGTTGTGCTTGTTGTTATGCGACGATTTCATCTAGTACCTTTCGGTGAGACGCCTAGAATCTTTGCTGTCCAGAGTGATCGGCTCATTTGGAATCCTTTCGCCGTTGACGCCACTCGCGTTCCCGGCGTACCTTGTAGATGCGCACCCGGTAGCCGTCCAACGCGTCAAGCAAACGCGACACGGCTGCCTTGTCTCGCGGGTGCCGCTGGATATGCTTCGCATGGCGAAGTGCGCGGGCGATTGCCTCGCCGTTGGCCCAGCGCCAGGACGCGGATGGGTGTTCGAGTCGCAACCTCATGCTTCATGCTCCTTGAGTATTTGCGCCGCGCGCTCCTTCGCGGCTTGGTACGTCTCGCTGTCGCGGTAGTGGTGTGGATCGCCAGAGAAGTCGTGCAGCTCGCGCAGCGCGTCGAGTGCGGCGGCGAGTTGAGCCTGCGCGAGATTGCGCTCGTAGATCACAATCAGTAGAGCATCGGCGGCGGGGTCGCCCTGTTCTCGGCGGCGCCTTACATCGTCGAGGACCTCACGGATTTGCTTGATGTGTTCGTCGCGCTCGCTCATACGGTCACTCGCTTTCGTTGTTGTTTCGCGCGTTGGCGATGGCGGTGCGCATCGCGTCGCGAACCTCGCTGTCCAGGCAAGGGCCGTCCGGGTACGTGGTCGCGTCGACGCTGCTTTCCAGCGCTTCCTCGCACGCGCGCAGCAGCTCGTCGCGCTGGGCCTCGGCGCGCTCGG
>PWLL01000042.1 GCA_003559395.1 Candidatus Iainarchaeum sp.
CCTGTTGGCGCAATATTTAAACAAAATCAGCCCCCTAAGACCAGAACTCTATTAACTTCTTGCCAAACATTATTTAACCAATCCAGATATTTATCATATTCTAGATTATCATCATGATGATCATAATTTTTACCAACATTATATGGAGGAGAAGTGATTATTAAATGAACAGAATTATTTGGAATTTTTTTAAGTATATCTATTGCATCTCCGGTAATTATTTTATTTATAAAACTATTTACATACATTTTTTTCAACCAATTTTAAAATATCTGTAAAAAGATCATCAATTTGTTTAACTTTTTTTGTTTTTTCAAAAACGTCTTTTGCAATATAAATACTATCTAACTCGTGTTCAAGAACAACTCTTGTTTTTCGAGGACCGTGTATTCCTTCAACAGAATTTATTTCATCATCTTTATCTGGTGTGATCATAAAAACTTTAATGTGTTTTGTAATTGCATTTTGTGTGAGTTTTAATTTCCAGTATGTTGTTTCAAAACCTCGTTCTCTAAAAGAATTTTTTACTGACAATATACAGTAAATCTTTATTTTTTCTTGATCTTTTTTATAAATAATAATGTCGGCGTCAGGTAAAAAAGAATACTTTTTAAAATGAATTTCTAACATTCTTCTAACTAAATCTTTTTCTTCTGAAAGATTTCTTTTCTTAAGTTCTGAATCGCTAACAATATTTATGTCTGTTTTTATAAATAAGTCTTTTAAACACACCTAAAAATATATACAATAACGTTATTAATTAATCTTTCGTCTATTAAAAAATTAATCAACAATCCCGTTATTTGTAACATTATAAACTGCTTCTCCATCAGGTAAAAACGGAGAGTCAACAAGCTTTGCAATTCTCTTTGAACCAGTTCCTTTTCTTAAATAAACTCTTGTTTTTGAAGCATGCTTAACAACATTTCCACCAATCGCGTCTGTTGGATCTCCAAACAAGATGTCTGGTCTAGACATTACTTGGTTTGTAACAAAAACAACGATGTTATAAAGCTCAGCAACTTTCTGTAAAAGCCTCATATGTGAATTTAGTTTTTGTTGTCTATCAGAAAGTTGTCCTCTTCCAACAAACTCAGAACGAAACTGACTTGTTAAGGAATCAACAATAAATAATTTTATGTTTTTTTCTTTAATTATGTCTGCTGCTTTATCTGCAAGCAACATTTGATGGTTACTGTTGTATGCTCTTGCAACAAAAATGTTTTTCATAACTTTTTCAGCATCTAAGCCTTTATATTTTGCAATCTCTGCTATTCTTTCAGGTCTAAAAGAGTTCTCTGTATCTATATAAAGAACATTTCCATCTAAACCACCTTGAGCTTTAGGTAATTGAGACATAACACATAATTGAAAACACCATTGACTTTTACCAGATGCAAACTTACCATATACTTCTGTAATTGATTGAGATTCTATGCCTCCACCTAAAACATCATCTAAAGTTTTTGCACCAGTAGATAACTTATTAATACTTTTTCTTCTTTCTAAAATCTTTTCTGCTGGTTCAAAACCCATCTCTAATGAATCTCTTGCAGCCTTTATTGCCTTTATAGCCGTCCCTTCACCTATACTTGCAACAGCAACAAGCTCCATTGGAGACGCCACAGCAATAGATTCTAAAGAATCGTATCCAGAACCAACTAACTTTTCAGCAGAAGTTGGACCAATACCAGGAAGATCTGTAATCATCATCTTTGGTGCTTTTTTTTCTGGAGTTTCTAAAACCTCTTCTTCGTTTGTTTCTTCTGGAGTTTCTAAAACCTCTTCTTCGTTTGTTTCTTCTGAGGTTTCTAAAACTTCTTCTTCAATATTTTTTTCTTCTTTCATAAAAATAACACACTCCTTTCTTTTGAATAAATTTTTAGTTTATATATAAATATTGTTTTTATAAAGGGTGTTCGTTTTGGAAGGGGTAGTGGCCAGTAGACCAAAACCTAAAAAAATACATAAACCTATAAAAACCTAACTAATATATATATAGTTAGAAACCATCTTTTTTTAATAAGATTGTAAAAAAGAAAAACCATGGATACAAAAAACATAATTTCATTTAAAAATTTAACAGGCCTTGATGAAAAACTAGTTGGTAGAAAAGCAACAAGGATAGCAGAACTAGCAAACGCTAGAATACCTGTGCCTAGAGGGTTTGTAATAACCAACACAGCCTATTTTGATTTTTTACAAAAAAATAATCTTAAAGAAGAAATATACGAAATAATAAAAAACATAAACTTTAAAGACCCACTAGACTTTAAAGAAAAAACAGATATTATAAGACATACAATATTTTCAGGAAAAATCACAGAAGACTTTAAAAACGAACTAGCAAAAGCATACGCAAAACTTGGAGAAAGATCTATTGGTTGGCTAAATAGTAAAAATAACGAATTTGTAGCAATCAGATCCTCTATAATCTCAACTGAAAAAAATAAAGAACTTGCAAAAGAAATAGAAGAAGAAGCAGGAAACCTAAATATTAAAGGACTAGATCTAATTATTGGGAATGTTAAAGAATGTTGGGCTAGTTTATTTTCAAAAGATGTTTTGTTGATGTTAAAAGATAAACAACTAAACATAAATGATTTTAGTGTTGCAGTAATTGTACAACAAATGGTGATTGCAAAAACATCAGGAATACTGTTAACAAGCAAAAATCAAAACGAAAGAAACAATTGTGTTATTGAAGCAGTTTATGGATTTGGTGGACGTTTATTACTTAAAGAAATGACACCCGATCATTATGAAATAAATAAAAAAGCAGGAACAATAATAAATAAACAACCAGCAATACAAGAATGGCAATATGTTAGAGTTGTAGGAGCTACAAAAAAACAAGAACTTTCTAAAAAAGAAAAAGAGCAAGAAAAACTTGATAAGCTAGCACTAAAAGATCTAACAACCCTTGCAAAAAAAATAGAAACCTGCTTTGGAGTTCCACAAAAAATTGAATGGGTTATTAAAAAAAAAGATATATTTGTTCTAAATACAGAACCACTATATAAAAACAATATAAAAAAAGAAGAATATCAACAAAAAATAAGTGGATTTAAAAGCGATGTGCTTTTAAGAGGGGTTTCTGCATCTAATGGAATTGCAAATGGACTCGCTGTTGTTGTTAATAATAGTTCTGATCTTTTAAAGGTTACAGAAAACTCAATCATTGTTACAGAGATGACCAATATAGAAATGAACAACTATATTAAAAAAGCAAGAGCAGTTGTAACAGATAAAGGAAGTGCAATCTGTCATGCAGCAGTTGTTTGTCAAAAACTTCATAAACCTTGTGTGGTTAATACAAAAACAGCAAGTAAAGAAATAAATACAGGCGCAACTATACAAGTAAATGGAAACAAAGCAGAAGTCTGTAGTGTTGATGGTGTAAAGCTTGTGGATGTTGATTATAAGAAACTAAAATATGAAGCCTCTGAAGAAGAAGAAGAAGAAGAAAAACCTAAAAAAAAGAAAGTTTTGTTTTCTGATATTTGTTATGAAGATATTAGTAACATAGAAAGTATAGAATTTCCAATAAATAAACTATTTACTGATAAAGAACTTGAAGATCTTATAAAGTTGGAAAAAAAAGAAATGATTGAAATTATTAAAAATAGAATTGTTGAGAATATAAAAAAAATTTAGTTTTTTTAATAAAAATAGAAATATAAGCGTATTCTAGAAAAAAGAAAAAAAACTAAAAAAGAATTAAAACCTAGATCAAAATTCCCAAATAACTTTTTTACCTTTCACTAGAATACAATAAATATTAAATCCCGAAATAAATAAAAACCTATCGTTTTTTTGTTTTTCGGTTTAATTCACAAAACCTATAAAAAATAAGAAAATAAGCCGAGGCAGGGAGTCGAACCCCGTTCTTCCGCTCTGCAGGCGGATGCATAACCGGTCTGCCACCTCGGCAAAACCTACCATCTATATTTATTATAGGTAACTAAAACTTAAAAAAGGAATTGGTTTTACAAAAACATTTATAACAACAAACAAACAATAAATATTTATGAAAATAATAATCTTTAGTGATTGGCATCTTGGATATAAATGGAAAACAGAATATGAAATGGATTCTTATTTACATCTTGATCAAGCCTTTAAACAAATACAAGAAAAAGATGTAGATTTGGTAATTTGTTGTGGAGATTTGTTTGATGTAAAAGATCCTTCCTTAGACGAAATATACGAAGCCATAAAACTACTAAACAAAGTAGAAATAAAAAACAAAATAAATCTTAAACAAAAAGAAAGAATCTTAAAAATACCAATGATAACCATTATTGGAAATCATGAAACAAAAGGAAAAGACCATAAATGTCCTGCACAACTTCTAGAAGAAATGGGTTTTTTAAAACTATTACATTGTGATCACGTATCTTTTGATCTAGAAAAAATAAGTATCTTTGGAATGAGTGGAATACCAGACAAATATGCAAAAGACGTTCTTGAGAAATGGAAGCCAACACCCAAAGAAGAACACTATAATATGCTTTTACTACATCAGACAATAAAAGAATACGTGCCAGTAGAAGACGACATGATAGCAACAATTTCCTTAGCAAACCTTCCAAAAGGATTTGATGTAATTGCAAACGGACACCTTCATTGGTCAACAAAAGAAAAAATTAATGAAAAAACAACTTTTTTGTTGCCTGGTTCAACAATTGCCACACAATTAAAAAAAATAGAAACAGAACAAAAAAAAGGTTTTTTTATTATAGATACAAAAACTAAAGAAATTACTTTTGAAACAATAAAAAACACAAGACCTTTTTTTAATGAAAATATTTCTTTTAAAGAAACAACTATTAAAAAAGTAGAAGAAAAAATAAAAGAAACGATTGAAAATATTCTTGCAAAAGACCTACCTAAAAAACCACTTATAAGAATCATATTAAAAGGAACTTTAGAAGACAAAGAAACAATAAAAGAACTAGATCTTAACCTTATTGAAAAAAACTACCCAGGAACCTATCTTTCTTTTGGAAATAAACTACAAGAAAAAACAATAAAAGAAAATATAAAAAAACTAAGAGAACTAAAATCACAAAATAAAGACGTTTCTGAAATTTCAAAAGAACTTTTTTTAGATCTTATTAGTAAAGTTAAAAAAGATGACTTTGATTATGAAAGACTATTTGATATCTTAAGAAACAAAGATCTTAAAAAAGCAAAAGAACTAGTTTATGAGAAAATAGAATAGAAGTTTGGAGTTGTTGGAAATCATTTATAGACACACACTAAAAAAAGAAACATAAAACCTTTATAAACCATTCAAATATAAATATAATTTTGAAAAGTTTTCCAAAAACGTTTGTTTTTAAATATTTTTGATATATAAGGTATATATGAAATGCACGTCATATTTCTTTAACGTCATATCCAATAAAACAAGATGGAAAATAATTCTCTCACTCTACGAAAAAGACAGATACGTAAAAGAAATCTGTGAAGATGTTAAAGAAGAACAATCAAAAGTAAGTCATAATCTAAAAATACTATATGACTGTAGTTTTGTTTTTTATAAAAAGAAAGGTACGAAAAAAACATACTATCTTAATAAAAAAACAGTAAAACCTTTATTAGACATCGTACAAAAACACATGAGCGCTTTTTGTAAAAAAGAATGTAAGAAAAGGTGTTGAAGATGAACATATTTAATTTAAAAAATAATTATTTGTATAAAAATATTTTTAAACAAACAGAATTTCTTGTATATTGTTTGTTATCCTTTTTTGTTCCTTTTCTTATTGGACATCCACAAATACTGATTGGAAGTTTAGTAAATTTCTTCTTAATAAGAACTGCACAATATTTTGATGCCAAATATGTATTAGCAATTGTGTTTTTGCCATCACTAGGAGTATATTCTACAGGAATATTGTTTAGTAACCTTACAACACATCTTTTATATTTTATACCATTTATTTGGATATCAAATCTTTTATTTATATACATATATAAACAAGAAGTAATCTTCAAAAAAAACAACCCATACCTATCAAGTATAAAAACCTCTTTTGCAAAAGCAGGTTTGTTATTTTTGGTAGCCGTTATTTTTGTGTTTGCTTTTAATTTTTCACAAATATTTTTGTTAACAATGGGAGTTATTCAACTAATAACAGCAATCATTGGATCTTTTTTATCAAGTGCAATTTATGTTTTAGAAAATAAAAATGTGAAGAAAATATGAAAAAAATATATTTAGACTATGCAGCAACAACGCCAGTTTCAGAAAAAGTTTATGAAAAAATGAACCCTTTTTTTAGTGATTGTTATGGAAATCCATCAAGCCTTCATAGCCAAGGAAGAAAAGCAAAAGAAGCAGTAGAAAAAACACGAAAAAATATAAAAAACAAACTAAATGCAAAAAAACATAAGTTGGTGTTTACTTCAGGTGGGACAGAAAGCAATAATTTAGCAATAAAAGGACTAGCGTATAAAAACCCATCAAAGAAGCACATAATAACAACAAAAATAGAACACGATTGCGTTTTAAACACATGTAAGTGGCTAGAAAAACAAGGGTACGAAATAACCTATTTATCAGTAGATGAAGAAGGGTTTGTAAACCTTGAAGAACTTGAAAAAAACATAAAAAAAGAAACCCTACTTGTCTCCATAATACACGCCAACAACGAAATAGGAACCATACAAGACTTGAAAAAAATAAGCCAAATATGTCATCAAAAAGGAACAATTCTGCATAGTGACGCCTGTCAAAGCTTTACAAAAGTCCCAATAGATGTTATAGAAGAAGATATAGACCTATTAACAATAAACGCACACAAGATATATGGCCCAAAAGGAGTCGGAGCACTACTTATAAAAGATTACCTAAATGTTGAACCCCTGTTTCATGGAGGACACCACGAAGAAGGAATAAGAAGCGGAACCTTAAACGTTTCAGGAATTGTTGGTTTTGGAGAAGCAATTAATGAAATTTCTTTAAAAAATATTGAACATATGACAAAACTAAGAAACAAAATGATAAAAGAACTTAAAAACATAAAAGACGTTAGAATCAATGGAAGTTTAGAAAAAAGACTTTGTAATAACATTAATGTGACTTTTAAAGATGCAGAAGGAGAATCAATTGTACTTCATCTGGATAATAGAGGCATCTTTGCATCAACTGGCTCCGCATGCTCATCAAACACCCTTAAATCAAGTCATGTTCTTTCAGCAATCGGACTAAAACAAGAAGATTCACACGGATCTGTTAGATTTAGTTTAGGAAAAGAAACAACTGAAGAAGATATAGACTATGTAATAACCAATATTAAAGAAACAATTTCATTATTAAGAGAAATGAATCCCCTATAAATTGTGATAAAAATGGTAGAATATTCAAAAAAAGTAATGGATAATTTTTTTAGACCTAAAAATATGGGTGAAATAAAAGAGGCAGACGGTGTTGGAAAAGTAGGTAACAAAGTCTGTGGAGATATTATGTACATCTATATAAAAGTTGAAAAAAAAGAAAACAAAGAATATATAAAAGAAATTAAATTTAAAACCCTTGGATGTGCAGCCGCAATAGCAACATCATCCATAATAACAGAAATTGCAAAAGGAAAAACAATAGAAGATGCAAAAAAAATAACCAAAGAAGATGTTGCTGAACAATTAGGTGGGTTACCACCAATAAAGATGCACTGTTCTAATCTTTCTTCATAAGCATTGAAAAGAGCAATTGATGATTATTTATCTAAGAATAAATAACGCCTAAAAAAGCAAAACAGACCAATTTTATGTTTTTCGGCGTTAAATACATTTATGTACATATCAAAAAAAAAGATAAATAAGAAAAAATACTACTACCTTGAAGAAAAATCAAACAACAAAACAATAACTACATTTATGAGTCCAGAAAAAATAAAATACGATACTGATTTTTTAAAAATATTTAAAGAACATAGACAAAGATTGGTTCTTAAAAAAATAAAAGAAATTTTAAAAAAATATGATTTAAAATACTTAAAACCAACACAAATATATGAACTAGAAAAACTAAAATACAATCTAAAAATATTTAAAAAATATTTTAAAGAAACCTATGTATCATTTTATATATATGAATATATAAGATACTATCAAGGAAGTGCATCTGTTGAAGGAAACACCATTGATCTTCAAGAAGCAACTTTAATAATTAAAGAAAATCTTTCCATAGAAGGAAAAAAACTAGACGAAATAAAAGAAATAAAAAATCTAAAAGAATCTAAAAAAATAATAGACAAAAAACCAGAAATTACAGAAAAAATTATTAAAAAAATACATAAAACAATTATGAAAGACTTTGAAAATAAAACCCCAGGAGAATATAGAACAATACCAATCTACGTAACAGGATCAGAAATAAAAAGACCATCCGCAAAAGAAATTTCAAAAAATATGCAAAAAATGATAGAATGGTATAATAAAAATAAAGAAAAAACACATCCTGTAGAACTAACATCAACCAGCCACATATGGTTTGAATATATACACCCATTTATAGATGGAAATGGAAGAGTAGGAAGAGAACTTTTGAACCTATTACTATTAAATGACAACTATCCTTACGCAATAATTAATCTTAAAAATAGAAATGCATACTACTCTATACTAGAAAACATACAGGAAAAAGGATTTAAAGAACACGTGAAATTTTCAAATTTTGTGTATGAACGACTAATAGAAAGATCAAAGATAATCGAAAAAGAAATAGATGAAAATATAGAAGTACTATATAATAAACTTTAAAAAAAACCAAAAGAATAATGTGAAACTATATGAAAATAACATCAAAAACAAAAATTGCAAAGCTTTTTGCAAAAAAAACATTGTTAAATGTTCTTAAAAAATATGAAGTACCATGCGTGTCATGTCCAATAGCAAAACAAGAAATAGATAAAAACTCAATTGGATATGTTTGTGACATCTATGGGTTACCAAAAGAAGAAATAATAAAAGAATTAAATAAAAAAGCAAAAAGAAATTAAACTCTTTCAGCTTTTAAAACATCAACAATCTCAGGATTTACTAAAGTCGTAGTGTTTCCAACATCTTCTTTGCCTTCAGCAATCGCCTTTAAGATCCTTCTCATTATCTTTCCGCTTCTTGTTTTTGGTAAAGATGTAGAAAACTGAATCTTGTCTGGTTTAGCAATAGGTCCAACTTTTTTAGCAACATACCCTCTTAAATCATTTACAAGCTCAGGGCTAATCTCCTGATCATCGTTCATAACAACAAAAGCATAAATCCCTTGACCCTTAATCTCGTGAGAAAAAGGAACAACCGCAGCTTCTGAAACCCTTAGATCAGAAGCAAGTGTAGCTTCTATCTCAGCAGTACCTAAACGATGTCCAGAAACATTAATAACATCATCAATTCTTCCTAACAAGAAAAAATCCCCATCCTGATCAACTTTTGCACCATCTCCAGAAAAATAAACTTTGTTATCTGGCCAATAAGTTTTCAAGTACCTTTCATGATCCTTAAAAACAGTTTGCATCATGCCAGGCCATGGCTTTTTAATAACTAAATTTCCACCTTCATTAACATCTGCACGAGAACCATCTTCTTTTAGTATCTCAGGAACAACGCCAAAGAAAGGCTTACTTGCAGACCCAGGCTTAAGAACATGCGCGCCAGGAAACGGACACAACAAAAAACCACCAGACTCTGTTTGCCACCAAGTATCAACTATCGGACATCTTTTTTTACCAATTACTTCATAATACCACAACCAAGCCTCAGGATTTATGGGTTCACCAACAGAACCTAACACCCTTAAGCTACTCAAATCGCATCTGTTAGGAAAATCATCTCCTTGTTTTTGTAAAGATCTAATAACGGTTGGAGCTGTATAAAATAGATTTACCTTAAACTTTTCAACAATCTTCCAAAACCTATCAGGCTCAGGATAAGTTGGAACGCCCTCAAACATAATCGTCGTCGCACCATTAGATAAAGGACCATAAACTAAATAACTATGCCCAGTAATCCAACCAATATCAGCAGTACACCAAAACACCTCTTGTGGTTTATAATCAAAAATAACTCTAAAAGAATAAAAAACATGCGTTAGATATCCGCCAGTAGAATGTAAAATCCCTTTTGGTTTTCCAGTAGTACCAGAAGTATATAATAAAAATAAAGGATCTGAAGAATCCATAATCTCAAAATCACAAATATCAGAAATATCATCAGAAAAAACCTCATTTGACCAATAAGTTTCTATATCTTTGTTTAAGATAACAGAATCATCATTTACTCTATTAACAACAATAATAGAAATTAAAGAAGCAATATGTGTTTCAAGCACCTCATCTATCTTTTTCTTAAAATGTAATGTTTTTCCGTTTCTATAACCACCATCACAAGTAATCAACATCTTAGATTCACTAGACTTTATTCTATCTATAAGTGACTCAACAGAAAAACCAGCAAAAACAACAGTATGAATAATGCCTAATCTTGCACAAGCCAACATAGAAATTAACAACTCAGGAATCATAGGAAGATAAATAGAAACCCTATCTCCTTTTTTAAGACCTTTTTTCTTAAGCACGTTTGCAAACCTACAAACTTCTTTATGAAGCTCTTTGTAAGTATATTTTTTTACTTCATTCTCTTTTTCACCCTGCCAAATAAAAGCAAGTTGATCACCTTTAGTTTCTAAGTGTCTATCAAGACAATTGTAACAAGCATTAAGTTTTCCGTTTTTAAACCAGGTAAATTTCTTTTGATCATAGTCATCCCACACAAAAACATCTGTCCAAGATTTGTTCCAAGACAACTTGTTTGCAACAACTGGCCAAAAAGTATCTGGAGAGTCAATAGATTCTTTATAGAGTTTATTATATTGCTCTTCAGATTTATAATAAGCATTTTCACTAAAATCCTTTGAAACCTTAAATCTTCTTTCTTCTTTATTTATTGAATCTATATTAGACATAAAAACACCTCTTAAATAATTAATGGAACAAAAACTAAAGCAACAATCGTCATTAATTTAATTAAAATATTTATAGAAGGACCACAAGTATCCTTAAAAGGATCACCAACAGTATCTCCTACAACCGCAGCCTTATGTGCTTCTGAGTTTTTTCCACCAAGATTTCCTTGCTCAATATATTTTTTGGCATTATCCCAAGCACCACCAGAATTGGACATAAAGATGGCCAACACAAAACCAGTTGCAATCGCACCAGCCAAAAAACCACCAACAGCCTCAGCACCTAACAACAAGCCAACAATAATCGGAGAAGAAATCGCAAGACCAGCAGGCACAAACATACTTTTTAAAGACTGGTTGGTGCTTATTTTTATACATGCGTTATAGTCTGGTTTTGCTTTATTAGTCATTAGTCCTTTTATTGTTTTAAACTGCCTTCTAACTTCATTGATTATTTTGTATGCAGCTTTTTCAACAGCATCAATCAAAAATGAACAAAAAACAAAAGGCACCATAGCTCCTAAAAACAAACTCACAATCAC
>PWLL01000004.1 GCA_003559395.1 Candidatus Iainarchaeum sp.
TATAATGTAATTACAAAAATAAAAGAAAGGAGAAAATAAAAATGAATAAAGATTATTTCGGAATAGTTGACTGCGAAACTTGCACTATCCCTGAATTGAAAAAACATAGTGATAATGCGGGACTGAATTTTCCTTTAATCTATGATGTAGCAATACAAATACAAGATAAAGAGGGAAAAATTTTTCATAGGCAACAATGGATAATATCTGAAACATTTAGCAGGGAATATTTTAATACTGCGTATTATGTAGAAAAAAGACCATTTTATGTAAAACTTGTAAAAGAAAACCCAGAAATTTTAGTTACTTGGGAGCAAGCAAAGATAAAAATGCTCGAGATAATGGAGAAATATAATATAATCGCCTGTGCATACAATGCCTTTTTTGACTTCAAAAAAGCCTTTCATAGTACAAATAGATTTGTTAATGCTTTGTATGGTCTTAACAATAGTGAAACGCTGAACAAATTAATAAAAAATGTTTTGTATTATCAAAAAAATCAAAAAAAACTTGCTAAAAAATACAAAAACCCCAACAGTCAAAGATTTTGGCTTATTGATAGGTACTTCCCTATAATTGACATCTGGAACTTTGCCTGTCAAACAGTTTTCCAAACAGTAGAGTATAAAGAAATGGCTGTTAAAAATGGCTGGTATAGTCCTGCTGGAAACTATACTACAAATGCAGAAGTGGCTTATCGTTTTATTACAAATAATGTAAATTTTATCGAAAAACACACCGCATTAGAAGATGTAATCATTGAAGGTGAAATATTAAAATACATCTTTGATAACTACAAAGTAAAAACTCCATATGGAATAGAGGGTTTTCCATGGAGGAAGGTTGGAAAAGTACCTAAAAAGTAAAAAAAGGCGAGAAATCGTCTTTTAATAATTTACCCAACTAATTATTGGTAAGATAAAACAAGAGAAATGAAAGTTCAAATGGATTTAATTAGGTAATTATATTAATAAAATTAGTTAAGTGACTTATCATTGACAAAAATTTTATTTTATGGTATAATGCAATTACAATAAAGAAAGGAGAAAAACCATGAAAAAAAAGTATGTACTATGGACAGTTGCAGCAGGCAACGGATTTAAGTATGAGGTTACACTCTACGAGGGAGAAAAAGAAGGTATACCATCCTATAAAACTCTAAAAACATTCAATACAAAGAAAGAAGCAAAATCTTTCCTTAAAGAAAAAAGAAAGGGAATTAAATAGGGCGAGAAGCCCTTTTATTTTTTTAGTTGGGTAATTTATTCTCTTTTGTTAAAATTTAGTTGGGTAAACCGCAATTACAAATGTAGGTTATACTTAAATCACAAGCTACAATTTTAGTTGGGTAAAAAAAATTTAGTTGGGTAAAAAAAATTTAGTTGGGTAAAAAAAAATTTAGTTGGGTAAAAAAATTTAGTTGGGTAAAAGAAAATTTAGTTGGGTAAAAAAAATTTAGTTGGGTAACTAATGATTGACAAAACCCTTATTTTATAATATAATATATATATAAAGCAAGAAAGGAGGTATATATGAATATAAATTATAATTGCCCTGTACCTGTCATCAACAACAAAAAAAAGTATGTTTTATATAATATATATATAGGCTCTAAAAAGTTGAATTATATAAAAATAGGCACTACTAATAACCCTGAAAGGCGGTTCAAAGAGATTTCAAAATATTATGATAGCGATATCATAGTGAACTGGATTTCTCCCCCTATGACTAAATACTCCGCTCTTCGTTTCGAGGACAGGTTCAAAGAAGAGAAAAAAAGCAAAGGCTGGTTGTTTGTTCCAAATGACAAATTCATTAAACCAGTAAGGGTAAAGGAGGAAAAAATAAAAATCAGAAAAGAATATGAGTTCTCTTATTGAGGACTCTATTTTTTATTTAGTTGGGTAAATCTTTTTTTAGTCAATTTTTTCAGTAATTATCCGCAACTTTTCTACTTTTGTAGACATTTAGTAAAATTTTAGTTGGGTAAATTTTTTTTTAATTAACTACAATTACAAATTATAATTGTAGTCCACACACACACAAACTTAATTAGTTATATAGTTAAGCTAGAAAGTGCGGGCAGCCGCACTTTAAGCTAGAGGCCTTTACAATCCATAAGTCCAATCAACACTTACAGTGAGCACGCCCATTTTATCACGAAAAGCACCATTTTTTGCGATTCGGCTTTTTACCACATACCCCTCATCTCTTAATACACCTAGACCTACAATTATCACTCTTGGATCCCACATAGTTAAGTTAAATTTAAGGACTGTGTTATAATTCCCTTTTTTTGCCTCTTGTTTTATTTCTGAATAACATACTTTCAAAAATTCATCATATTCGGGTTTTTTAAGATGAACCTCATTTGCCGTTATACAAGCATCCTGTGCATAAAATTTATCCATTTATTATCTCCTTTTTTATTTATTATACTATAATTATATCATAGTTGAACTATTTTGTCAAGCGTTTGTTTTATATAAACTTAATGTAATTAATAGTTTAATCACCTAATGAAGTTTGAAATTCGCCTAAAAAGTAAAAAAGTTAGGCGAATTTTTAGTTGGGTAAATTTTTTTTTAGTTAACCTTTAACCATAATTACCATCCAATGACTATAATTTACACTAATAATCAAATAAGCAGCTACAAATTACACCAATGGTCATATCAGCAACCACAGTTGGCATTAACCACCAGCTACAAACATCCTTAAAAATTCATAATCTGTTTACTTGACTTTGAGCTAAAACTATAGTATAATATATATATAAGATAAAGAAAAGGAAAAAATTAAATTAATTCGTTCACAAAAAATTCACTTGATTTTTTCCGAAATGTATGGTATAATATATATATATAAGATAAAGGAAAGAAAAAAAAATAAAAAAGATAAAAACAAAATGCTTGACTTTCATCGAACCGTATGTTATAATATAAGTATAATAAGAATTGAAAAGTAGTTAAGACACAGAAAGGGGTCAAATCATGGCTATGAAAGAAATGGACAGGAAAAATGCTGTTAGGGAGGAAGCTCTCAAGGAAATCAATCTGGAAGGTTACACTCAGGTAGCAACCGCATCTTTTATCAAGGAAGTTGAGAATGGTTTCGTAGAGGTTAAAGTAATTGCAAAAAACGCTACCTTCGGTGAAGCTGAACTCGCAGAAGCAGTTGAAAACTACAACTTCGAGCTTGAGGAAAGGGCAAAAAGAGAAGCCAAAGCTGAGGCTAAAAGGAAAGAAAAAGCCGAAAAAGCAAAGTCTAAAGAATAATCTCCTAACCTGAGCAAGTTATAAAACTGCTCCCTTATGAGGGCACGTGTATAAATATCCCTCAATACTCGAAAAAAGGTTTATAGTAGAGACGGAGATTCCAAACCAGAAACCTTTGAGCCTTAATCCTAGGATAGTAACGTATAGCGGTCCCGCTGGGAAATCCGATAAAGTTACTCCAATAATGGAAGGCGACAGTCCACGAGGTAATTCTCCAGAAGCACTGTTAGGGAAACTCACCAGACGCAGCAGTCTGAGCAAAAAAATGCTAAACCAATGGTAAATTGGGGTTGCGTCCCCACGGATAGCATAAGTCCATTCACTGCAGAGATAAAGTTATGTAAAGTCACGGATGAGCCGTGCCATTGGTAGTTATTCATTGGTAGGCATACCGAATGACTAAATGTAGCCCGACCCGAGCAAGTCGTTAAACTGCTTTCTTCAAAAAAAACGGGGGTGTAGTTTAAGTGGGAAAGCATCTGTTTTGCAAGCAGAAGAAGTGAAGAGTTCGAATCTCTCCACCTCCACCATTACAAGGCAGAGAGAATCGGTATTCAAGTAAGGTTCATACCCTTGCCTTCGTAGGTTCGACTCCTACCTCTGCAACCAGCCCACATCCTAACGCTTGGCGAGCTGATGGTACTGGTTAAACAGTTAGGGTTCAAAAAAAAGCCAAAATTGTCCTCAAAAGGGGCGTAAAATGGAGTTACATTCGTAACTTCATTTTTTTATGCCGCGACTACAAATATAAATTATAATTCTACAATATAGACCTAACAAGTCCACTCGCCGCACTATAATTAAGTCAAACTAAAAACTTAGAGCTAGAAACTTGATATATTAACCCTTGACTTTCATTTCCAATTATGTTATACTATATATAGAATAAAAAAAGATAGTGTTTTTTGTAAAGACTAAACATTAATTTTTTACAAGAGGTATATGGGGTTTTAGTTCAGAGGTTAGAGCATTTCTCTCATAAGGAAAAAGCCCAAGGTTCAAATCCTTGAAGCCCCACCACGATCCTCACTCGTCCAACTGGTAGGACACCGCACTTTTAATGCGGATTAGTATAGGTTCAAGTCCTATGTGAGGAACCAAAAAATATAAGGGTCTTTATTTCAACGGTAGAATTCTGGTCTCCAGAACCAGCGATTAAGGTT
This sequence comes from Candidatus Iainarchaeum sp., assembly GCA_003559395.1. Classification (GTDB taxonomy): domain Archaea; phylum Iainarchaeota; class Iainarchaeia; order Iainarchaeales; family CSSED10-239; genus CSSED10-239. The sequence continues at coordinate 4,442 of PWLL01000004.1, forward strand.
CAAATCCTTAAAGACCTGCCAACATGTGGGTGTAGCTCAGCTGGGAGAGCATTTGTCTTACAAACAAGAGGCCGGAAGTTCAATCCTTCCCACCCATACCATATGGGAGAGTAGCTCAATGGTTGAGCCGTAAACTGTTAATTTACTCGATGCAAGTTCAAATCTTGTCTCTCCCTCCAATATAAAATAAACGTCTTTTCGTGATGAAATGGATATCATAGGAAACTTCTAATTTCTCTTTCCCAGTTCGAATCTGGGCGGAAAGACCATTTTATTAAAATTTAACATGGTGCAGTAGTTCAGATGGTTAGAATGCCAGCCTGTCACGCTGGAGGTCGAGGGTTCGAGACCCTTCTGCATCGCCATATGGATGGGTAGCTCAACAGGGAGAGCGCGAGGTTGAAGCCCTTGAGAAGATAGTTCGAGCCTGTCCTCATCCACCAGATGTAGTTAGTTTAACGGTAAAATGCTGGAATGTGACTCCAGAGATGCTGGGTTCGATTCCCGCACTACATACCAAAATAATATGTCTCGGTAATCGAATTGGTATAGATACAGAACTTAAAATTCTGAAAGCTGAGGGTTCGACTCCCTCTCGAGGCACCATACGCTTCGGTAGCTAAACTGGCACAGCCACTCCCTTGTAAGGAGAAGATTTGTGAGTTCGACTCTCACCCGAAGCTCCATATCTGGGTGTGGCTCAGTTAGGCTAGAGTGCTTGTTTTGGAAACAAGAAGTCGAAGGTTCAAATCCTTCTGCCCAGACCATTTGCCTCGGTAGCAGAATTGGTATATGCTTCAGTCTTAGAAACTGGGAAAACTAAAGGTTCGACTCCTTTGCGAGGCACCATATGCGGGTATAGCGTGCTAAGGTAGACACATTAGACTGTAAATCTAAAGGCTATTAGTCCCGAGTGGGTTCGATTCCCTCTTCCCGCACCAAAAAATAAAAGGAGAAAAATATGAAAGTTGAAAGAATGTTAAAAAAATATAAAAATAAAATTTTAAGAGTTTGGGAGAAAGAACACACTGAAGATGAGTGTTTTTTTGAAACATTAAGAAATTGGTATTACTTACCAAATAAAGACATTTTATTAGAGTTCTCTAATAATAAAAAGCACTATAGTTATGAACTTTTAAGTAAAATAGTTTTAGCGTATTCTAAAAAAGATAATGAAAATTAAACCTTGACTTCCGCCCGCACTTATGTTATAATATATATATAATAATAAAAAAGTAAAGGTAATAAGGAAGCATTGAAAAATAAAAAAAAGAGCATAAGGTAAAGCAAATGTTAAGAGAGTATATTAATTCAATAGTATATGATGAAGACAACTATGAACTTGAACAAGAAATAGTTAGAAAATACCCTGTTTTAAGAGCAAGTCGGTCTTATTGGATTTACGATATTCCTCGTGGGTGGTTAATTAATTTTGGTGAAGACCTTGTTAGAGATCTAAATGAAGCTGTAAGCAAATACAATTCTTTAATCGAATTCAACATTCTTGAAGTAAAGGAGAAATTTGGAGGGCTTAGAATTTACATTGGTGCTATGAATTGCAATATTTTCTTTAATGCGGTTAATGAAGTTATTGAAAAATATGAACAACTTTCATTTGTAGTCTGTGTTGGCTGTGGCAATCCCGCAACAAAAATAAGTAAAACATGGATTGTACCAGTATGTGAAAAGTGTGAACCTTAACATGGGGCAAAAATGGCTCGAACAACTATAATACCGTCCAGGAATAGTTGAGAGGAAAGTTCAATTCTTTCTTGCTCCACCATAGGCTCTTATAGCTCAGATGGTAGAGCGCTTCCGTGGTAAGGAAGAAGTCATCGGTTCAATCCCGATTAAGAGCTCCAATATGGGGATGTAATGGCTTCGACAGGGATTTATTTCTGGACATCGGTTCAATTCCGATCATCTCCACCAGTATGTGAGATTAGTTTAATTGGTAGAACTTCAGCCTTCCAAGCTGATTGCACGGGTTCAATTCCCGTATCTCACTCCACATAGGGATATAGTATAATGGTTAGTGCGCCACTCTGATAAGGTGGTAGTCATAGTTCGATTCTATGTATCCCTACCAAAAATCCTAAACTCTCGGTATTTCAATGGACAGAATGCTTGGCTACGAACTAAGTGATGTAGGTTCGAATCCTACCCGAGAGTCCAATACTTAAACCTATGATATAATATATGGCTTCGTAGTGGAATTGGTCAACACGCCGCCCTTTCAAGGCGGAGACTGAGGGTTCAAACCCCTCCGAAGTCACCAAATAAATGGAAAGATGGCAGAGTTTGGCTTATTGCATCGGTCTTGAAAACCGAAGGGTTTCGGCTCCGTGGGTTCGAATCCCACTCTTTCCGCCAATAAAGAGGTGATATTATGGGTAAAAAACCTGCAATTATAAAATGTTGACTTCAATTAAAAATTATGTTATAATATATATATAATAAAATAAAGGTTTAGTTATAAATAAAATTTCACTTATAAAATGTTGACTTCAATTAAAAATTATGTTATAATATATATATAATAAAATAAAGGTTTAGTTGGTCCTGAGCAAGACATTAAACTACTTAGCAACAGAAAAGTCCTAAACAAAAGACTCCTTTGCTCACCTTAAACTGTTTAGTCCTAAGCCAGACTATAAAATGCTTTATGTCCAGCAAGACGATAAACTGCTATTGCAGTGTCCTAAACAAGACCTGTGAGCTTTGATAAAAAGTTTTAGAACTTTTTATCCCCAAACTGTTTAGTCCTAAACAAGACTATAAACTGCTTATAGTATAAATTTAATGTACCTTGAAAAAATAATATTTGTATCTTAGTGTATGACACGCCTGTGTGCTAAGAGCCTCCGCATATTAAGAACCTACATAGAGGGATACCTTTATAAGAGTTCTTTAGTTGTTAAGCAATTAACAATTAGAAGAGCCAAAAGCTCAACAATAGGGATGCGTGCTGTTCTCAGGAAGAAGATAAGATATGTAAAGGACTCGAGAAGGTAATATACGCCTACAGTGTAGGAATGAGCCAATATGCAAATAGGGTAAGACCTATTTGACCACTATTGGTAAGCTGACCCAACTTCTTTAGCCGTGATGTGCAAGAAATTGTGCTATAAGAGATTCCTTACAGTAAAAGTAGCCTAAGGCTTAAAGAATATGGAACTGATAATTCCGTTTTATTTAATAAGCTGAACGGTAGGTGAAATTTACAGGTAGAAAATCCTGTCTGTGCTTGACAAGGGTGAAAAGTATTAGGGTAGCTCCTTAATATTCAGCTTCACTCTCACAGTGATCGAACATCCCATTCTGTTGATGGTAAAACGAAAGTTTACAAATATTATTTTTTCAAGGTACTTTAGACACACTTTCCGTGTGAATAATATACTTTAAATGTTAATAGACCATACCAAAACTATTAATCCTAAACATGATTTAAAAAATGTTACTATGCTACCAGACGCAACTGGTCTCTAAAAGGGTGAGTGGTTCTCATATATGTATATATCTATGTATACATTAAACCTTTTAGAAATACAACAATACCTTAGCAAGACACAAATATAGCCGACTGTGTTAAGGACCGAAAAGGTATAACCAGCCGAATTTAGGTCTTTAGGGCTTAAGCTTGAGTTCTTGTGAGAATTCTGACTATATGTGAAGTCATAGAAACGCATAGGATTTAATAAAGAGGGTTAGATACGTCTAACCCTCTTTAATTTATATAGGGATATGTTGTAATGATAGCAAAGAGCCCTTTGAAGGCTTTAGTCGAGGTTTAAGTCCTTGTATCCCTGCCAAAAAAAAAGAGCACGTGTGCATTTCCGCACACGTGCTATACTTTTACTTTACTACAATTTCATAGTCAGTTAATCTATAAAATGAACTTCCTTGTGAGTTTATAAAAAAACTACCATCCCCAAATTCAATTTTACCAAAATACCATTTATCTATATCTGAATGATAAAATTTAACATCATCCCCTTCATAAACAGGAACATCAAATCTATCAAATATTCCAACCCATCTAAAAGGTACAGATACCCCAAATGGAACCCCCATTTTTTCTCCTTTTTTTATCTCTATAACTGTAAATTTTTTTTCAAAGTTGATTGCTAAAACATCATATTTTTTTTCTAAAAATTTCACTCTATATTCTGATGGTTTCATAAAAATCTCCTTTATTTATTACCAGTTAATTATGAGCATAAGTTCAGATTCAGAGTGAATAAAAGCACTCTTTATAGAAACAGAAAAGCCACTGTCCCAAAGTTCTTTTTTAAGTAAGTTAATAATAGGGAGGTCTTTTTTATAAAAATCTATCTTCGCCTCTGACTTTCCTTCATTTGCTCTTACTAATATAGTTTTATTAATAAATTTAACCACTGTTTCTTTATCTAATTTTACTCTTGCTTCTTTAGTTATTTGTTTTATGTCTGCGGCCCGCACAAATTTAATTTCTTCCATGATTCCTCCTTATACATTATATATATATATAGTATAACATAAATTTTATTTTTTGTCAACCTTTTGTAACAAAAGAAAAATGAAAGTGCGGGCGGTGGTATAATTTTAGTTGGGTAAATTACATTTGTGCGGGAGTGCCCACTTTTTCACCCCTTGACAAACTCTCTATTGTATGATATACTATATATATAATAAAAAAGAAAGGAAATGAGCGATATGGAGGAACTTAATAGTAAAAAATTAAATGAAACACCTGATATCTATAGTTATAATTGTGCGGGGTACGCACTTGGAGAAAAGTTTTGGTTTGACTGTAATGGAGATAGTTTAGTGAGGGGAAGACATGAAGATGTTTTAACAGAGATACTTGAAGATTCTTTTACTGATATTCGCATAATTAATAGTGAAAGCGAACTTAAAGATGAGGAAGATTTAGTTTATTTCAGATTAGGGTATGATGAGGAAAAATATGAAGAAGATAATTTTTTCACATACAATGACTTCCACTTTGTCCGCAAATTTAGAGATATAGAAGAATTTTGGCATAAGTGTGGTATAAGTACTATTGAAAAATTTACACAAGATATATATGATAGCTGGGAAGCCCCAGGTTTTCTTTATGAAGGAAAAATTACCCTTTTAGCAATTCCAAAAGAAAATAAAATTGTTTATAATGAAGAGAAAGTTAAAAAATATAAAGGAACTGTTTTTGAACTATTAAGCGACATGATTAAGCCTATAGACGATAGTGATTTTTACGAAGCGGAAGTTTCTTAAAATTATAAACGTGGCGCTTAACAACGCTGCGTTTTTTTTATGCAACTTATACAAAATTATATAAGCTCAGGGTACAAAAGTTTTCCTTTAGTGTGTTTATATATAGTCTTGGTAAGAAAATAAGAATAAAAGTGGGATATTGTTTATAAAAATGATTAAATGTCGAAATCGGCACATACCATTTTTTCTCTTTATTTCCCCACTCCACCTCTCCGCACTACAATTTTTTACATGAAAAACAGCAACTCTTTTGGATCTCGCTACATAGTCTTGGTAAGCTCGTTCTTCTTTCTCGATCTCCTTTAACGCTACCTTTTAGCTACTATATATATAGTCTTGGTAAGCTCGTCCTCCCTTAATTTCATCCCTTAACTACTATGTTTATGTTTATATTTATATTTTTATCTCCTTCCCCCATGTATAAATGCCACAGTTTGTATATAAGTAACTATATATATAATCTTGGTAAGCTCGTTCTCCCTTAACGCCATCCTTTAGCTACTATATATATAATCTTGGTAAGCTGGATCTCCTTTAATGTTATCTTTTACATCTTGTATAATCTTTGTTCTTTTGTTAACATCTCACTTCACCTTTATATTATATATATATATATATATATATATATTTTTTCCCCTTTATACGCGTAGACGCAAAAAGGAAGGCGTAGCCTTCCTTTTAAGTGACGCGTTCGCTCCAAGTCGCCGACAGAAGAAGGCGTAGCCTTCTTCTTAGGCGCGCAGGAGACGATAAATATTCCCGTAAAGCAAACCCATGCTACATATAAGACTATATACTAATCAATCTATATGCTATATGTAACAAACACACAGGCAAACTTTAAAATTATGATATAGAAATTTTATATACCTTTATTTATCTATAATTAGTTTAACGATACAATACCCTAGAAAGTTCTTCAAACTTTCGATCCGTACATTCTTCATATTGTCTTTTTGCCTCCGACTGAATAAATTCGTTGCATTTAAAGTTTGTCCAACCTCATTTATATAAATGTTATTTTCTCTGTTCATTTTAATTCTCCTTGTGCGTAATGTCAAATATAATATACAAATTAAACTTTTTTGTCCATTATATTAAACATTAAATTGCAATTACAATTATATATTATATGTTATTAAACAATTACTTGTGCGGGAGGAACTTCAAATTCAACATCAAATCCAAGTGTTTTTAATATTTTTAATATTAATTCTTCATTTAAATTGAGGTAGTCTATTTCAACTATAACATTACTCCCTTTACTACAGGTAATACCCCAATATAGTCTGTGCCCTCTGCAAGACATTTTTTACATACCCATTTCATTTGTGGCGGGTTGGAGCAAAGTATCAAATCTGTTTTGTATATTTTTTCATGGATACACTCTTCTATATTGCCTTGTTCTTGAGCAGATTCCAATTTTTTCATTCTTCTACCTCACATCTTTCTTCCACAATTCGGACAATAATTATATGGAGTGTCTATGTTCCGTGTTGTTATCCCTGTAATATCCTTAAAATGATTGCATGAAACAATTTTGTGCTCCTCTATTCCTCTGCAATAGAAACATGCTCTTGGCTTTATGGCTTCATAAACATCCTTAGTTTCAAATGTTGCTTCACCAATTCCTTTTAAAGATACTGTCACTGTATCGCAATTCACTAATGCATCCATAAACTCTGCGTATACGTCTTTCATTCTCCTACCTCCAAAATTCTTTCTATTATTTTTCCACCAAAAGAATTTCTACATAGATTTACAAAAGATCGGAAGAGCACA
>PWLL01000103.1 GCA_003559395.1 Candidatus Iainarchaeum sp.
ACTAGGAGGGAAAACAAATCTTTCAAAATCATAAGACAAGTTAATATGTATCTTTGCTTGCTCTCCAACAATATATCTTCTATCTTCCTCTTCAAAAGAAAGTTCTAATCTAAAATTATCTAGATTGTAACAATATAAATCTGTTTGGTCAAGGTTTGGGCCATCAGAATAAGGACGTATAAGTGAAGAGGAGAGATAACCTAATCTTTTTTCTCCATTTTCGCCTTCATCATTTTCTTTAATAAATCTTCCAAAACCACCAACAGAAGAAGAAATTTTATCGAAACTATTAAATAAAATTTGATCTAAAGGGTTCTGATTTCCATCCCCGTCATTGGGTTTTACGTATTTTGTTCCAGAGCTAGAAGTATTTAAATACAAAGTAAAATTCATATCAGGACTAACAGAAATGTTTTCTTGTAAATTTCCTGGATTTTCTGTTCTATAAATCATTTTTAAAGAATTATCAAATTGAAATTTTTCTATAGGTCCATTATTACTCAATTTCCTTGAAGAAATATTATTTTCAACAGTATCTGATAAAAAACTCTTAAAAACATCTCTTGCAGAACTAGGATTAAAAACATTATATTGAATACTATTATTATTAAATAACAATTTATGATTTTCAATATCTAAATCTAAATCTTCTACATCTAATGAATACTCTGAATCCTCACATGAATAATTCATCCCCGTTGAATTAGGTGACTCATAAAAATTACTTCTTGGAGCACAAGTTCCTGGGTCACAAAAACCAAGTCTTGCTTGGTTTAAGGTGTTTAAAAGATAACCATCAAACAAACCAGTATGTCCACCATCTATTTCATCAAGAAAATATTCGTTATCTTCAAGAACAGTTTTCTCTAAATCCTCTTCTAAAGCAATTCTTCTTGCAACCCTTAAAGCTTGAAAACCTCTCCAAGGCATATATAGTCTATAAACAAATCTTCCAAATATTGGTTTTTGAATAACTTCGTCTGTTCTTTGACTTACAACAGATATCTTTGGCAGTCTTTCAAAATTAGCATCAGTTAAAGTAGTTGTATCTAAAGACATATAAAAAGAACCAGTGCACTCATCAGAATCAGCTTCACAATTTACAACTTGTATTTTTGTTTCTTGCTCAGCTTCATCAAACATACTTTTGATAATATCACCTAAGATTCTTTGAGAGCTTTCCTCACGTCCCGGAATATTCTCACGTTCATTTCCTACACGTCTTTCTCTATCATCAACGTCTCCAACTAAATCAACATGCACATTATATCCTTGTGGTTGTAAAGCACCATATCTTAGTTGCGTAATAATTACATTTGCAAAAAAATAAGCAAAAGAAGTATCAAAAATAAGTTGATCTGCAACATTAGTAACAAACTCATCCCAAGGCATATATACTCTATCAAGTCTTAAATTTAAGTTGTTTGATGGACTTGAATAATGACGTTCCCACTGTAATCTTAAATGTACAAGAAAAGAGTTAAAGGCGTCTGCTCTTGCAAGGTCTGCAATTGTTATAAGATCAGACAAAGAGGATTTGTCCGAGATTAAATGCAAATAGGTTTCTTCTGTTTGAACCATATTAAATATTAAGATTAAACTCATAGATAAGAATAATAAAGAAACTAAAGCAGTAAATAATGTAAATCCTTTTTTATTAAATATCATGTTTTTTCAATAAAATAATGTTTTTTAATAAAAGAGAAGAAAATTATTTTGTATTTTCTTCTTCATCTTTTATTTCACAGTTATCAAGTCTTGTTAATGTAGGATCATCTTGTTCTAAACGAGTTATTGAGATTCTATGATGGTTTCCTTGTGTACTATCCTCTTCTTCACGATAAGCAATATCTACTTTATAAACAACGTTGTTTTCAAACCTTAAATCATCAACATTGTCATCTAAATGTAAAGCACCATCGTAGATTCCTCTTTCTGCTTTTTCACTAAATGCTTTTCTACCGTCCATTCCGCCCCATATATGACAACCAATTTTTAGAATATTTGTTGTTTTTCTAACAGCTGATTTTGCTTTTGGAGAATTGATTGCTTCTCTCCAAGATTGTTTAGGAAGAGTTGCTCTTTTTCCAGATAAATTTGTTTTTAAGTCATTATAATAATTTAATGTGTTTTGATGTGCTTGTTGTGTTTTTCCAGTTGTTTTACGAATCATATCAGTTTGATTTGTTATACTGTTATCTAAAACCTTTAAATAATCATCAACTGTAGAAATTCCTTTTACACTTGGAGGTGCTCCATGGAAAGTACTAGGATTAACTTCACTAAACGTATTTGTAATAACGTCTACCTGACTAATTGGTGTTGAAGTTGCAGGATTTATCATTCCTAAAACCCCTTTTTTAAGTGGACCACCAGTTGCTTCTAATGTAACATCTTTCATAGCCATTCTTGCAACATATGTACCAACAACAGGAGTTATAATTTCAGTTATTGGAGCAATAAATCCAGACATAAGCCTCCCAATTGTTGCATCATAAGTATTAGATGCAACTCTTAAAAAACTAGAATGATCAGTTACATCTTTAAGATTATCACCTATAGATTCTGAAACTACATAAGTACCAGCAGGAATTCCACAACTAATAAGACAACCAATAACATCTTTTCCTATTTGCTTACCAAACAATTTCACACTTGTTCCACCGGTTAAAACACCTGCGACAGCATCTAAACCAAGAGAACAAAGACTACAGGTCGTAAAACAAGAACCCAAATATGTTAAAGCATTACTTCCAACTCTTTCTCTTTGTGCTTCTTCCATCTCACTTGGTCTCTCAACACTATCACAAAAATCAACAGAATCAAAAAACAAATCACCTTCATGTTTTTTATCTGAATAATATTTTTCTAAAGTTGTACAAAAG
>PWLL01000096.1 GCA_003559395.1 Candidatus Iainarchaeum sp.
ACAAGTGTTGCAAACCTTGCATATAACAATGCAAGACTAGATGTTATAAACAAAGACGCATCTAACAATCTTGATGTTTCTTTAGATTTTTTAAGATATGATTTTAGAAAGAACTCAGATGTTTTTTCTGCAACTAAGCCAACTGCTGTTCCAAAGCATGTTATTCCTTATGATGGAAACATTACTTTTGATACAATCAATGTTTATGAAGATATTGAATCAGAAATAGAGCTTGTTGCTTTACTTTACGGTAACACAAAAATAAACCACAGAATTCAAGCACATCAACGTGTTGTCTATGATCACACTTTAGATGTTGTTGGTTATCAAGAGCCAGAAGAAATGATCATAAATATTGATAGAACAACTATTGTTCCAAACAACTTTTTTTCTTTAAATATAAATGTTGTTGACAAAGAGGGATTACCTTTAGAAAATGTAACTATAAACATCTTTGGAGAAACTAACAACTATAGATCTGTTATTAGCTCTGGAATCTCAACTAACCAACAAGGAGTTGTTTCATCTATGATTCCTAAACTAAATAACGGTCAAAAGATTATCGTAGAAGCGCAAAAGCCAGGTTATTTTGCAGAACCTTTTATACATGAGGTTACTTCTGAGCTTATTGAGATTCTAAAGATGCAAGAAAAAATTACTGTTGATAACCCACTAGAAATAAATGTTCATAAGGACATTCTTTCAGGTGCAAAGAAAACAATTACTCTAAAAAACAAAACAAACTATGCTATTGTTTTAAATCAAATTGAAGAAAGAAATGTTGTTTTTAATAATGCTCGTTTCTTAAACATAGGTGCAGGTGTTAATTTTATTAACACTCAAATTGGTCCTGAAGGGTTTACAATTCCAGCAATGTCTGAAAGAACTTTAGATGTAAGTTTAAGACCTTCAGAAGATGCACGAAACTTATTTAGTTCTTTAGAAGTTTTAGGTAGTTTTGTTGTTAACGCACATTTTAGTCATCTTCCTGATAGCAAATATGCTTTTGATATTCCTGTAAGGTCTTTAATTTCTGTAGGAAAAGGAGTAAGATATGATAATTGTTTGACAATAACAGAAATTGTTGATCCATGGTTTGCAGTTGTTGCTCCTGGTTCAGAAGTTTATCAAGATTTTATTATTCAAAACAATTGTGTTTTAAAAGATGATGACACAATTCCAGCAAGTTTAGAAAACATAAGAGCAAAGATTGAACATGATGGTGATAAGGTTGGAAGTTATCAACTAGATGTGAGAAATTCTAGACAATATCTTACAGAAGGAAGATATTCTGTTGTTTATGATGGTAAAGTAGACTCACATCCAGAAACTTATTATGCAACTCTAAGATATAGAGCTCCTGTTGGCTTGTTGTCAGGAAATGTAGAAACAAAGATTTTTATTGATGGTCAAGTGGCTACAGATGATGGTCTTGTTTCAGTAAACACTTCTTCAGATCCTGCTTTTAAAACAGAAATTCTTGTTCAAAATTTAGAAGAGTGTATTGATTTTTACGATGGTTCTAGAAAAATAAATGATATGTTTGTTATTGGTCATGATGTTTCTCCAGGTCATACAAAAGAACTAACTGTAAAAAACAAATGTTCAGACAATACAAGAATAAAAGTAAATATTTTTGAAAACTATGAAGGGTTTATTGGGCTAAGATTAAGAAACCTTGAAGGTCCTAGTAATGATTATCTTATGTTTGATATAGGAGATACAGAGAAAGTAATAGATGTTGTAAAACCGGATGTTCCTGGAGCATATACCATCACCACAAGACTAGAGGCAATAAATGCTTTTGGAAGAGCTATTGAATCTACAGAAAAAAGATTAAGATTAAATGTAAAAGGCACTTTGTTTGTTGAAAATCCTTTTGTTGAAGTTGAAGAGGGAGATAATATGTTTGTTTCTGAGATTGTTGAGTTAAGGAATAAAGATATTAGATATAATACAGAATATTATCTACAAAAAATAAAAGATCCAAACTATAGTGTTTCTGGAAATTTAGTAGAGTTGTTAAAAGAAGGAGACTATGATTACGATGAAACCTTGTTTTTAGGAACAAAAGATGATACTGGATCGTATTGGGGTGGTGCAATTGCAGGTGCTGCGGTAGGTGCTGCAATTGGGATGCTGATTGGTGGACCGTGGGGGGCTTTAATAGGCGGTGTTATTGGTGGCATTATTGGTGGAATTATGCCTATAAGTGATAGAATCAGCAAAAATGAACAAAAAAATCATTTTAATTTTTCTTCACCCTATCATTTTGATGGAGAAAATATTTTTGATGTTGATTTAAAAAATTTAGGAGTACACGAATATAGACAAGATTTAAATTTAAGTTTAAGAGAAATTTATAATGTTACAGGCGATACTTATAAGATTTTTGAAAGAACAAAACGTCAATTAAAAGGAAAACTAGCAAGCTCTTCAAATTATAATGTTACTTCTTTAAGCTGTTCTTTTAGAGAATTAAAAGATTATTTTGAACAATCACATTATTTAGATGTTGAAAAACGAGGCAATTGTGGTTCTTTTAGTTTTAAAAAAGAAGGAGGAAATTATATATATACTACAAGATGTAGTGGTTCTTGGCCTGGAAGAACAGACATAGAAGTTATTGCTAATTTGTATGTTACTTGTAGACAACCAGATGAAGATTGGCCGCAATCAATCGTGGCTGGATTACAGCCACTAAGATTTAATATTGACGATAATGATGAAGAATCAAATGATGAAGAATCAAATTATGTTAGACTAAATAAATATGATAGACTATATCAAAACTTTAGTTTCTATGCAGACGAACATAACACTGTGCCAATCCATGATGGCCAAATAAGACTAGAGTTCCATAGAA
>PWLL01000090.1 GCA_003559395.1 Candidatus Iainarchaeum sp.
ATAAACTCTTTGTTAAAAACGGACAACTTGACTAGATTTTCTTGCAGATTGTCTGACTTTCTGAAATGTTTTTGGGTCATGTTTTCTTTTATTTGATCGTTAATATTAAAAAAATATAAATATAAACTCTATTATTCTTACTATCTTTATGAAAAAAGCATTTTTTGCAACAAAATATTATAAAAACAACTATAATAAGAAAAAAATAGAAAATATAACAGAGGCTTTAGAAAAAGCAAACCTAAAAATTATATCTATGGTTAACGATAAAATGTTTTGTGGAAAAAACAAACCAACTTCAGAAAAGTTAATGAAAGAAACTTTTAAAAAAATTAACAAATGCGATATTTTTGTCGCAGATCTTTCTGAAAAATCTATTGGTGTTGGTGTAGAGATTGGCTATGCTTTTGCTTTAAAAAAACCAGTAGTTGTTATTTCAAATAAAAAATCAAACATTTCTTCTACTATAAAAGGTGTTGCAAAACAAGTTATTTGTTATAAAAAACCAAGAGAAGTTACAAAAAAAATATTGCAAGGTAGTTACCTTTTTTAAACCTTAGCTCTCATAAATATATATTATATACCACTCTTTTTTGGGGCCATGGTGTAGCCTGGTCTAGCATCTGAGCTTTGGGAGCTTAAGACCCCCGTTCAAATCGGGGTGGTCCCATATTTTTTATAAATCAAATCCTTTTAATAGATTTTGTTTCCTATATATTATATAAACGTGAACAATTATGGCTTCATCAAAAGAACTTGAAATAGAAAATTTTAACGAATGGTTTAATGATATTATTTATAAGGCAGAACTTGCAGATATAAGATACAATATTAAAGGTCTTGTAGTCTTTAGACCATGGTCTGTGTTTTCTATGAGTAAGATGTTTCAAATGTATGAAGCAATCTTAAACAACACAGGACATCAACAAGTTATGTTACCAACCTTGATTCCAGAAGAAAACTTTCTTAAAGAACAAGAACATGTAGAAGGGTTTACTCCTGAAGTCTTTTGGGTAACTGAACATGGTACAGAAAAATTTGAAGAAAAATATGCTTTAAGACCAACAAGTGAAACTGCGTTTTATTTTATGTTTAAATATTGGTTAAGTAGTTATAAAGACCTACCTATAAAAACTTATCAACGAGCAAATGTTTTTAGATATGAAACAAAAGCAACAAAACCATTTTTAAGAAGTAGAGAATTTTATTGGTATGAAGCACATAATCTCTTCGAAACTTTTGAAGATTCTTATCAACAAGTTTTACAAGATATGGAAATTACAGAAGATATGCTACATCAAGAGTTTGGAGTGCCGTTTATCTTTTTTAAAAGACCACAATGGGATAAGTTTGCTGGAGCAATAGATACTTTTGGGGCAGATACCATTTTACCAAACGGAAAGCTTTTACAATTACCTTCAACACATTTGTTAGGTCAAACATTTACAAAATCTTTTGATGTAAAATATAAAAACGCAAATGAGGAAGAACAATATCCTTTTGGTACATGTTATGGTCCTTGTATCTCCAGAATCTATGGAGGAATGATATCTATACACGGAGACAAGTTAGGAATAAGAATGCCTTTTAGCTTAGCTCCAACTCAAATCATTATTGTGCCTTTATATTTTGTTGGAGAAGATATAGAAGTTATTGAACAAACTTGTTTATCTATTGCAGAGGATTTAGATAAGCTTGGCTATAGAGTAAAAATAGATGATCATAAAGAAAAAAAACCAAAAGAAAGATTTGAAGTGCACGAAACAAAAGGAGTGCCTCTTAGAATAGAGATTGGACCAAAAGATGTTAAGGCTAATACTGTAACCATCTATAGAAGAGATCTTAATCTAAAAGAAAACCTTGAAACACCAGATCTTTTTGATAAAGTCGATGATATTGCAGAAGAATATACACAAAACATAAGAGAACAAGCAGACACTGCTTTTTTATCTAAGATTGTTTCTGTGGATACTTATGATGAACTAAAAGAACAGTTGTTAGAAAAAAAAGTAGCCAGAGTTACTTTTTGTTCAATAGAGATGGATGGAAAACCTTGTGCAGATGAAATAAAAGCAGATACCAGTGGTGCAGAAATAAGAGGCATAAGAATGGACCTGGAAGAAAAACCTGCTGAAGAGGATGTTTGTATCGTTTGTGGAAGAAAAGCTAAACAATTTGTTTATGTTGGAAACAAATCATATTAACTTTTTTGTAAATTTGTGACTTGTTGTGAAATTTAAGTTTGTTGTTGATTATTTTGAAAAGATAGACAAAACGTCTAGTCGTTTAGAAATGGCAAGACTTTTATCTGAACTATTTAATAAATGCCCAGATGACCAAATAGACAAACTAGTTTATTTTTGTCAAGGTTGTTTAGGTCCAAAATATAAGACTAAGGAAATGAATGTTGGGTTGTCTAATTTGTTAGAGTTGTTTACGCAATATGTAGGACAAGATTTGTCAAAAACAAAACAACAATTTAATGAACTTGGAGACATAGGCTTACTTGTAGAAAAAAACAAAACAACTTCTTTACAAAAAAACCTTTTTTCTAAAGATCTTGATTTTTTAGAAGTTTATGTGACTTTTAATAAAATATCTGATATTTCTGGAAAAGGTTCAACTGACCAAAAGATAAAGCTATTCAAATCTATTTTGTTTAATTGTGATAAAGTTTCAGCAAAATATGTTTTAAGATTTCCAATTAGTTTTAGGTTAGGTTTTGGTGATTCTACAATTGTTGATGCTTTAGCTTTATTGTTTGAAGATTTAGAAGA
>PWLL01000024.1 GCA_003559395.1 Candidatus Iainarchaeum sp.
CATGGATAGTCTTCCTCGTTTGATCGTTACTTACGGTGTTGCAGGTGTTGCTGTAAGGACAAACGGGAGTGACTACCACGGAGGGGTACTGCCGAACGTGCTACAGAACATCAACTGCAGGGCCGACTATACCCGTCACACCGGGAAACGCAAACATTTTTTTGCCTTGATCCGACCAGCGGCATTACCATGAGTGGCATTGGGTATTTTCAGGAGACGTCCCGCCATGTCCCCCAACCCCCCCGGCGCAGAACCGGCTCAGGTTCTACCCGGGCGCCGTGATCAGGCCATTTTCAGCGCACGCGCGCTGATCCTGTCACTGTGGGCGGAATCCGAGTATGCGATGCGGGACGGCGCGTATGCCTTCTGGTCACAACTCCCCCACCCCATCGAGCGCGACGCCATATTCCGTCTGGCACACAAGCTCTGCCACGAACCACTACCCCCGGAACGCCAGCAGCAACTGATTCTTGCCGGGCGGAAGATCCATCAGCACGAGGGCCGCTTCGCCAACGCCCCGCCGGTGGGTGACGACATGGAACTGGAATTCCACGGCCGCCTGCTTCACAGCCTGGAACTGGTCACCGAGCGGTATTACAGGGATCAAACCTCCTTCACGCCGCCACCCAAGGGACGGATCACCCAGGGCGCAAGACTGCCGCTGGGAACACTGGGCAGCGAGCGACGGCGCACCTTGCAGGCCTTCATGGACCTGCTGGTGCAAAGCGCCGAGGTCAGCCAGGTCCCCCTGCGCTTGTTCGACAACAACGGGCTGCCCTGCGACCTGGACGCCCATGCACTGGGACGGTACCTGGCCCAGGCCGATGGCAAACCCAGTCTCACCATCCTGATGGGTTACAACCGCCATCTGGACCCGGAGGACCGGCAGCAATCCCTGCATCGCGACAGGCTGCTCCGCCTCACCCACCAGGTCGATGCCGTCTTCCGGACCCTGCGTCGACACATCGTGGTCACCACCGACTTCGTCCCCCAGCTACTGCGACGGGGCAACTTCCCCTTGTGGAACCGTGACACCCTCCTCAGTGATGATGACGCAGCGGTCATGGACCAGTTGGGCGTCAGCCTGTTTGACGAGGAGCGGAAGCGACTGGTGGAGTCCGAGGCGACCCATCGACCCCGGAACGACGAGGACGATGGGCGCGACCAGGCGGACCGACTCCGGGGGCTCCGGATTCTCTGAATCAGCGCCCTGTCTCCGCTTGGAATCACCCCCTCAACTCACCTTCTTGCCCGCCGGATCAAGGGCTTGCAGGCAACACATGAAAAACGCCCGCCGACGGCCTGTATCCGTGCTGGAACAGACACAGCTTCCGCCGTCGCACACCAAACCTTCAAATAGCTGATATAAAAGAAAAAACACAAGTTGGATCGAGACCTGCTATCCATCTGCTGCGTGGCTCCGGGGCCCTCCAGGCCCCTGGTGCTACGAACTACGACCTGTGCAGTAGTCACCAGATGGAGAGTCGACCATGAAATTCGAAAAGACCCTGATCGCAACCGCCGTCGCCCTGACCTTCGGCCTGGCCTCCGGCTCAGTGCTGGCCAACCCCACCAACACCGGTGAGGGCGAATTCGGCGATCAAACCGCAACCGCCACCTCCACCGCGGACGACGGCGGCGCGTCCGCCAACGAGTACTCCAACGCAACGGCCGTTAACGAGTCCGACCTGTCCAATAACTCGGACAACAGCACCAACGTTGCCGACTCGGGCAATGACAGCTCCGACAACAGCACCAACGTCGCTGATTCGGGCAACGACAGCTCGAACAACAGCATCAACGACAGCGGCAACACCCAGGTCGCCGACTCCGGGAACGACAACTCGGACAACAGCACCAACGTCGCCGATTCGGGCAACGACAGCTCCAACAACAGCATCAACGACAGCGGCAACACCCAGGTCGCCGACTCCGGGAACGACAACTCGGATAACAGCACCAACATCGCTGATTCGGGTAACGACAACTCCAACAACAGCGTCAACGACAGCGGCAACACCCAGGTCGCCGACTCCGGGAATGACAACTCGGACAACAGCGTGCACGACAGCGGCAATACCACCATCTCAGACTCGGGGAACGACAACTCCGACAACAGCACGAACATCGCTGATTCGGGCAACGACAACTCCGACACCAGCTCCGCCACGGCGGACGACAACAGTGCGGCCGCAAACAACGGCTCCACCGCGTCCGTAAACCGCGATCAGAGCGACAACTCGGACAACAGCAGCCACGTGACCGACTCCGGCAACTACACCGCCACCGACAGCTTCAACACCACGCTGAACGTGAACGCGGTGGTCAGCCAGAACGAGCTCTCCGGCACCGTGACCGGCAACGCGGTCTACTACGGCGGCGAGGACGACACCACTTACACCGCCAATGCCTGGATCGGCAACGAGTCGTTCAACGGCGCGGCGGGTATCACCGTGCTCTCCCAGAACACGGGCGCCAACGCACTCAACCAGCAACAGGTGTCCGTGCAGGCACACCTGAACCTGGGCAACTGAGCAACACGCCCTTCCGGCAATCGCCGGGCGGCGGGCCGAGTGCCCGTCGCCCGGTTCAGCCCTGCGAACCAGGGAGGCATAGCCATGGCACACGAACTACCACCGCGCCACCGTGGCCCGGGACGAGCCAGTGCATTAATGCTGTTCGGGCTGCTGCTCGCCGCGCCGGCACTGCAGGCGGCCGGCCCCGGACTC
>PWLL01000098.1 GCA_003559395.1 Candidatus Iainarchaeum sp.
TTAAATAGATTTAAGAATAGTTCAGAAGGATATGAATTTCTTAATAAAAAAAACTTTTCAAAACCAAAGAATAAACCAAATTACAACAAAGTAGATTATTAATTTGTAAGATAGATGGTTTCATTTTATTACACCTTGTCTTTTAGTTTTTTTAATTATTTAGTTTTTATTGCAGTAACAGATATATTATCAAAAAAACGTATTATTTTTTCTAAAACCGTTTTGTCTTCCAAATTTTGTGTTTTTTCTATGTGTGGTGTATATCAAAAAGTATATAATCATTTTCGTTACTATTACATATATATAATATAATATTTTAGAAAGATAAAAAATGATTGCAGGAATAGACGAAGCAGGAAGAGGGTGCGTCTTAGGCCCATTAGTAATTGCAGTTTGTGTTATTGATGAAAAAGATGAAGCTTATTTTAAAGATCTAGGAATCACAGATTCAAAATTAATATTAAAAGCAAAAAGAAAAGAACTTTTAGAAATTATTAAAAAAAAAGCAATTGAATATAAAATTATTGCAGTCTCTGCACAAGAACTGAATCTATCTATGCAAAGATATTCTTTAAATGAAATTGAAGCACAAACCATGATGGAGCTTTTATTTTCTCTTAAAAATAAAGTTTCTAAAGTTGTTATTGATTGTCCGGATACAACCCCTCTTGCTTTTAAAAAAAGAATTGATGGTCTATGTCAAATAGAAAAATATAAAAATATTTTAGACAACAACTTTTGTATAGAACATAAAGCTGATCTAAATCATATTGTTGCATCCTGTGCATCAATCTTAGCAAAAGTAACAAGAGATGAACTTTTAAAAGAACTTACTTGCTCTGATATTTCTGGATATTCTTCAGATGAAAGAACCATAAAATATATTACAGAATATGTTCTTGAAAATAAATGTCTTCCAGAAACTGCAAGAACAAAATGGAGTACAATAGATAAAATTATGAAAAATTTATATCAAAAAAAAATAGGGTGGTTTTGTGACAGAAAATCTTAAAAATAAACTTGATGACATTGATTTTATGATCAGAAAAATAATTAACAAATATGTTTCAAAAGAAAACCTTACTTTTGATAAACCTTTAAGCTTAAATGTGCTTTTTTCTGAAGATTATGAAGATAACTTTATAGATGATATTGAGTTTTTTTATGAAGATAAAGAAAAAGTAAAACTTACTTTGTATATTCCTTATTCTATAAACAAACTAAGATTTGATGTTTTATCAGATAAAAAAATATCTATAAGATCTAATGACTTTTCTTTTTATAAACAGTTTTGGTTTACTTGTCCTGTTGTTAAAGAGACTATGAAACCAACGTATAAAAATAATGTTTTAGAAATCAGTTTTTTAAAGAAAAATGGTCCCACCCAGATTTGAACTGGGGATCTCTACCATGTCAAGGTAGCATCCTAACCACTAGACCATAGGACCTATTTTTTATGTTTTTGTATTCTTTTTACTCCAGATGTTAAATGCTTAGATATTTTATGTCTGTTTACTAATAATATTGTAGAAAGTAAAATTAATAAAATGATTGCTATAACAGTCATAACTCCACTAAGTTTACTTATTTGAAAACCAAGAAAACTTAAAAAAATTACCATGGGATATCTACCAAACGCAAGTGCTAAAAAATATTTTTTATAAGAAAGTTTAGTCAATCCAGCAACATAACAAAAAACATCGTTTGGAATTGCAGGAAGTAAAAATAAAATAAATAACGTCATTGTTAAATTGGTTTCTTCAATATTATCAAACTTGTTAATATGCTTTTTGTGAACAATCGTTTCAACAAAAGGTCTTCCTAGTTTTTTTGCTAAATAAAATGTAAAAAAAGAACCAATTGTTATTCCTATTAATGAATAAAGTGAACCTAAATAAGAACCAAAAATGTATCCACTAACTAAGATTAAAGGAGTTGCAGGTATAATTGCAAGCATGATTTGTGTAAGTTGTAAACCAATAAAGATGATTGGTGCATAAACACCAAACCCTAAAATAAATTCTTTTGACTGCGAAACGTTTGAAAAAAATCTAACTAAAGAAAAACCAACAAAAAGAGCAAACAAAATAAATAGACTTATGAATATAATTGCAATAATTGCTTTTTTTTTATTTTTTTGTGATGAAAAAAATGGTATCTTCTTTATCATTTTATCTCTTTTTTTAAATGAAGGCTATTTTGGGCTTTGTTTAACTTAATATATATATACTTTTCGGTACAACATATATTTATTTAAGAATTATTTTGTTATAAAATATTCTTGTCTTTATAATTATTATATATATAAAGATTAAAAAACAAATGTATTTTAAAAAGAGGAGTATTATGGCTACAGCACAAAAATATATTAGAGAAAATATACAAAAAGAATTTAAGAAAGAAAAAGATAGTGATTATGACTATAGATCATTATATACAAAAAAATTAATTGGTTATAGAAACTTAAAAGAAACAGTAACCAAACTTGAAAAACCATCCAACATCTCAAGAGCAAGAACTCTTGGTTATAAAGCTAAACAAGGTGTTGTTGTATCTCTTGTTAAAGTAAGAAAAGGGTCTGGAATAATGAGACGCCCAAGCAAAGGAAGAAGACCAAAAAGAATGGGTGTTAACAAGTTAACAAGAAGAATTTCAATACAAAGAATGGCAGAAAACAAAGCAGACAATAAATTTCCAGGATTAGAAGTGCTTAACTCTTATCTTGTAGGAGAAGATGGACAACATAAATATTATGAAATAATTTTATTAGACCCAAATCATCCATCAATAATAAACGATATGGACTATAACTGGATTTGTTCAGAAAAACACAAAGGCAGAGCACACAGAGGGCTTACAAGTCAGGGAAAAAAGAACAGAGGTCTTGAAAATAAAGGAAAAGGTACTGAAAAAAATAGACCATCTAACAGAAGAAATGATAGAAAGGCAAAATAGTGCCTTTTTATTTATTTTGTTAACTAAAGATAATAGACTTTAAAATAAAATGTGAAAATATGTTTTTAATTGGAACACTTGAAGAAGCATTGTGGATTGTCTTACTTATTTTTTTTGCAGTGTCTATTTATTTTTTGAGTAAGAAAAAACTAGCTAATGAAACAGTTGCAGTTCTTTTAACAATATTTATTGTTTATATTTTGTTTTTTAGATTTAGAAGTTTAGTATGGTTAGTTGCAATAGGTGTTGTGATATATTGGGTATACGGAAGCGATATTAAAAACATTTTAAAAAAGAAGTGATTTATTTTGGATATTTTTAGTTTTGTAATGATGTTTTTTTTTATATTTTTTACAATACAATATAATTTTTATTTATTTACTTTTTTAGGCCTTTTTATTTATGCAATTGCAATGCCTTCTATCTTTAATATTTTTTTAGTAATTTTTTTAATAGTTGTTTCTTTTTTTTTAAATAGTTTTTTTGCTTTTTTCTTACCTTTATCTTTTTTTCTAATTATTTTTATAGTTGTTATGTATTTTATAAAAGGCGAGCAAAAGCCACAACAAAATGACGGTATGTCAGGTCTTGAAGATCTTTTTAAATAATTTTTATAATTTATTTAGTATGTTTCTATTTTCTTCAAGAATATCTTTCATTATTTTTGTAAGACCTTTTACTTCTGTTTTTATTTCTGATATATCTTCTTCTAGTTTTTTTACTATGTTTTTTATTTCCAATATATCTTTATTATCTAGTGTTTCGTCATTTGTTTTTAATTTTGCTTCTAAATCATCATGTTCTTGATTTTTTTTATCAACATCATCAGAAGTGACCTTTAGTTCTTCTTCATGTTTGTCTTCTTTTTCTTTATCAATATCATCAAATATACTTTTTCCTTTTTTTTCTGGTTTTGATTTTTCTTCAGGTTCTTTTTTTTCTGGTTCTGGTTCTTCTTCAGTTTCTTTTTCTGGTTCAGATTTTTCTTCAGGCTCTTTTTTTTCTGGTTCTGGTTCAGAATCAGATGTTTGAGAATTCATTTCGTTATAATGTTTTTCAATATCTTCTCTATCTACTCCAATATCTTCTAAAGTAGAATATATTGTGTCTTTATCTACATTTGCATCAAGTAGTTCTTTTATTGTACTTTTTATTAATTTTACATCAACCATATTAATCATTTTTTATATGTTCTTCTTATATTTTAAGGATTAAATCTTTATAAATATATTCTTTCTTTAAAAAAACACAAATATAAAAATAACATACATAATAAAAATGTTTCTGTAATAATATAAATAAAGACAATAGTTAAAAAAAAAGAAACAATATGTTATCACTAAACACCTGGGATATTCTGTTTGAAGGAAAATACGGCTCACAAGAACTTACAATCCTTTATAAAGATGATTTTTTCGTGTCTTTTTTAAAATCAAGAGACAAAAAAGATATTCTTGTTCAAGTTTATAAGATCTTTGTTGTTTATGGAGAAGTAGAAGTATTTGCAGAAACTTTGCCTGGAAAATGTATAGTTTATCAAAAACATTTTGATGCAGGTGAGAAAAACACACATAAGTTTTTTATGTTAAATACAGAAACAGAATATGTGGACAATAATACTCTTTCTTATCATGTAGATAAAAAAATAGAAGAACTTAATAAAAAAACAGGCACAATTGTTTCTATAATGAAATCATATGATCTAAAGTTAGTTTCATTAAAAAATATTTCAAAAGAGAAGAAAGATTTTTTTTATTCAGATCCTTTTGTTGTAAAAACTTTAACAAATATGCCTATGTCAGCACAAATGTCAGGAGTTACTTCTATAGATAAACTTTTGTTTGGTAAAAAAAATAAAATTCCAATAAATCTGACTTTAGAAAATTTAAAATCTGTTTTTGTTTCTGGAGCAAAAGAAGATGATAGATTATTTGTTCTAAAATTAATTTCAGAAATATATCTTCTGTCATCAAAAACAGTTGTTATCTTTGATAAAAAAGGCGTTTTTAAGAGTCTTGCATATCCTCAACAAAATGAAGAACTATTACAAGAATTTGATCCTGTATTAGGTGCTTTTGGTTTTCCTTCTAAGTTTGTTGATTATTTTTCAAATCTAAAAATTCCGTTAGGGTCAATACCTAAACAAGGATTTATTCATCATTTTAAATTTACAGATACTGGTGAGAAAATAATCTATGAGTGTTTTGATGAATCATTGATTTTTATTAATGACTTAATTGAAAAAATAAATAAACTTGAAATTAGTGATGATATAACAGAATTTGAAAAAAAAAGAATAATTTCAAAGTTGTTGATTATTGATAAAAAATATGGAAAATATTTTGGAAAAATAGATGTTTCTTTTTTGTTTGAAAATAAATATAAACATCTTGGTTATTCAAAGATATTAAAACTAGATTATGATTGCCCTTTTGTTGCTTATTATGTAAAAAAAATAATAGAAGAACTTTCTTTAAATATAAAAGAAGATCTATTGTTAGTTTTACCAGAAGCAGAAAATATATTAAATCATTTGTTTGTTGGCAAAAACATTTCTTCTTTTATACAAGAAAATCCAAAATTGAATGTTGCTATTAGTTCTGAATATAAAACAAATATAAAAGATATAAGTTATTTAGATGTGTTTGTTGATGTGGTTGGTGGAAATGATGTTGTTATCAAAAGACCTAATAGAGATCCTATGAGAGTCTTTTTAAGACCGACTTTAAGTAGTAGTAATATTGTTCTTAAAAAATCAATAAGTATCTAGTTCTTAATTATTTTTGTGAAAATCAAACAAAAAGATAGCTTTATATAGAAGAACAACCCTAAATATTTATATAGGTTTGCTTTTTTAAAATAAACAAAACTTTATATACTTATTTTTAATAAAAAACAAATTTTTTTAAAAACATAAAAATTTTAGGAGCGTTGTTAGTATGGTTTTAAAATGTCCAGAATGTGGAAAAAAAACAGTCTATAGAGACTCAAAAACAGGAGAATATGTTTGTAGAAGTTGTCACGTTGTTGTAAACGAAGACCAAATAGATTCAGGAAAAGAATGGAGAGTTTTTCAAGATAATGCAAATCAAGAAAGAGTAAGATCTGGCTCACCAATGAAATACGTAAAAATGAATAAAGGTCTTGAAACAATGATAGAAAGATCCGGAAGAGATCTAAGAGGAAACAAACTATCAACAAAATCAAGAGCACAAATGTACAGACTTATAAAATGGCATAAAAGATCTTCTGTATCAAACTCAATGGAAAGAAATCTATCTATAGCTTTAACAGAGCTAAGAAGAATTGGATCTTATTTGAACATATCTGATTCATTAATAGAAACTGCAGCCCTTTTATATAGAAAAACTGTAGAAAAAGGATTGATTAGAGGAAGATTGATTGAAGCAGTCGTTGCAGCTGTGTTGTATTCTGTGTGTAGAACATATAATGTGCCTAGAACACTAAACGAGATGGCAGAAGCATCAGGATTAACTAAAAAAGAAATTGGTAGAACATATAGATTTATTGTAAAGGAATTAGATATTGCAGTTCCTTTGACAGATCCTTCATATTATATCTCTAGATTTGTTGCAGTTCTTGGATTAAGTGGTAAAGTCGAAGAAAAAGGAAAAGAAATTGTAAAAAAAGCAATAAAATCAGGCTTGATTTCAGGAAGAGGCCCAACAGGTGTTGCTGCTGCGGCAGTATATATTGCAGCACTTCTTGAAGGAGAAAGAAGAACTCAAAAAGAAGTTGCAAATGTAGCTGGAGTAACAGAAGTTACTATCAGAAACAGATATAGAGAACTTAAATCTAAGTTGAAACTAAAAGTAGATGCTTAAAAAGCATCTTTTTTCTTTTTTTCTAAAAGGTATCTAATATGTCTAACCAAATATATGATGTGCTTATTGTTGGTGGAGGACCTGCAGGTCTAACAGCATCAATATATTGTGCAAGATATAAACTTAAAACCAAAATATTTACTGATTCTTTTGGAGGTACAATGTCAGATGCACACAAAGTTTGTAATTTTCCTTCATATAAAGAAATATCTGGAATGGAACTTACAAAAAAAATGATAGACCAAGCCAAATCATTAGATATAGAAATTGATTTTGAGACAGTTGTTGATATAAAAAAAGAAAAAGAAGTTTTTATAGTTGATACCAAAACACAAACCCTAAGATCTAAAAAAATTGTTCTAGCAATTGGACGAAAAAGAAGAAAATTAGATTTGCCAAAAGAAAAAGATTTTTTAGGAAAAGGTGTTAGTTATTGTGCAACATGTGATGCCAACTTTTATAAAAATAAAATCGTTTCTGTTGTTGGTGGTTCAGATGCGGCAGTTACTGCAGCTTTGTTATTATCAGATATTGCAGAAAAAGTATATTTGATATATAGAAAAGAAAAGCTAAGAGCAACTCCTTTGTGGATTGATAGTTTATCTAAAAAAGAAAATGTTGAAGTTTTATATAATACAGAAATAACAAAACTTCTTTGAGAAGAAAAATTAGAAAAAATAGAAACAACCACAAAAAACCTAGAAACAGAGGGACTTTTTATAGAGATTGGAAGTATTCCTCAAAAAGAATTTTTAAAAAAAATAAATATTAAAACTAACGAGCAAGGCTATATTGTTGTTGATGAAAAACAAAAAACAAATCTGGAAGGAGTTTATGCTGCAGGAGATGCAACCACTTCTTCAGAGCTTAAACAAATAATTACTGCAGCTTCTCAAGGAGCAATTGCTGCATATAATGTTTATAAAGAACTAAAAAAATAGTTTTTTTGAAAATAAAGAAATAGTTAGTATTTTAAATATAATCAGACTATATATATATAATGTAAAAAATATTTTTGGTGAAAAATGTATGAAGACTATTTTTTCAAAGGTTTTTAAAAAAAGAAACGAAGATGGAAGCGAATTTGAAATAGACGAGCAAACGATAATACAAAGTAGAGTTTCTAAAAAAAGAGAAATAAAAGACTATAAAGACTATAGTTCAAAAGATGTTGCTTGGTTGTCAAAACACTTAGCAAAAATTGACGAAGTTGTAAACAAACAATCTTTAGGTTCTAAAAATAAAGCCTCTTTTGTTGTTGATGGTCATAAATATTATAAAGATGATGCTACAAGAGAACTATTTAATAAAATGTATGATAATTATACAGCCTATTTTTATGCCTTAAAAAGATACATAATTGTAAGAAAAGAATTGTTGAAATTTAACGAACTAGAAAGAGAAGATAGTTTTTTAGCAGCTGGACAAATAAAAGAACTTGATGACGAAGCTGCAGAAATTGAAAAAAATCTTAATCTTTATTTAGATAATATAAGAAGAATAAAAAATTTACTAAGAGAATCAGTAGGATTATAACTTTTTAGACCATTCCTTTTGCCATTCCCTTAGTTGTTCTTAAACATTTTTTATGCCAATATTGGCCACCCCATTTTTTATCACAACCAGGTTGATTACATAATGCGCATGTTTCGTTAGGATACTTTGCGTTTGTTAAATCTATTTGTGGTGTTTTTTCTTTTGGTTTTTTTTCTTTTTTAAATATTTTTCCTATACCCATAATATCACATTTTTTATATATAGCCCGAAGGAGATTTGAACTCCTGTCACAAGATCCAGAATCTTGTATGCTTGGCCACTACACTATCGGGCTGTAAATCTATCCATAAACTATTTTTTTTGCCAGATCTTTATTTTCTTGAGCCTTTTTTTGATGATTTTCAAGTAAGTTTGTTAAAAACAAAATACAATTTTGTTTACATTCTCCACAAAGAAGATTTCCTTGTTTACATCTTTTGTACGTTTTTTCTAAAAAATCATCTTCTTTGTTATGAAATTTAAAAACTTCATAAACTTTACAAATCTCAGGAGTTCCACCATTTTTTTTTTGATCATCTAGAGATACTTTTCCGCCTGTAAAGGCTTTGTTTATTTTTTTTTTAATATCTTCTTTTTTATCATTTAAAAAAATTGCACTTTCTTTTTCAGAAGAACTCATTTTTGTTCCTTCAGTAAGTCCTGATTGCATTGTATAGTATATAAAAGAAGGCACTTCCATATCATAATTTAATCTTTTAACAACATCTCTTGTTAATCTTGCATGAGGATCTTGATCGATTCCTATTCCAACAATGGTTGGTGTTTTTCCTTCATATTCAGGAAGTTGAAGATGTAAAATATCTGCCAACTGCAAAATAACTGCAGAAACTTTGCCAAGATCTTGGTGTCCATAAACTGCTTTAAACATGTTTTCTGTAATTTTTTTAGAAACTTCGTAAGTTAATTGATAATATTTATTTTCTTTTTGGGATTGAACATAAATTTCTTCAGGTTTTAAACCTAAAGCTAACAAATCACAAACATTTTCTACTGCAATTTTTTTTGATTGTTCCATAGATGATATTTTTTTATCATCTCTACTAACATACGCGTCAATGTCAGCAACACCATATAGACATTTTGCACCCATTTGTTTTATGGCTAAAAAAAGTTCAATATTTAGTTTGTGTCCTAGATGATAGTTTCCAGAAGATGCAATTGCTGTCAATTGTATAAATTTTTTATTTTTATCTATTGCTTGTTTTATTTTTTCAAAATCTCTATGTGCAATAACTATTTTTCTTCTAAAAAGATAGTTGTTGGATATGTTATAATCACTAAACTCTTTAAGCCCAAATTCTTTAAAAACATGTTTGTAATTATTTATATTTTTTGAACTCCAAGGATCTATTTTTTCATTCATATTTTTTCACAAATTATGTTATATATAATATATTGCAAGAAAACCTATTTAAACAAAATGTTTTTTAGAATTTTCTTTTATAATAATAAAAACTATTAAAAACTGTTTGTATGAATATATTTATTAATTTTAAAGACATTTTAGATGATGCATATGTTTAAAAAAAATAAAGGACAAGGAGCACTAGAATATTTGTTAATTATTGGAGGAGCTATATTGGTTGCTATTATCGTTATTGTTGTTCTCACATCAACTGGTAGAGAAGCATCAGAAACAATTACAGAAACAACAGACATTTATTCAGATTTAGTAGATTCATCTATTTATCCTCCAGAAATATTAAATGTTGATTGTAATTATGAACACGTGTCTATATCTTATAATGACTCTATAACAACAGGAGTTACAGAATACTGTTTAGTGATAGATGGTAACCCATCCCCTATATGTTTGGGTAAAGAAAACACAATCTTACATTTTGATGAATTTCTTTTATTAGAAAATCAACATAGAATATCATTAGTTGCAAAAAAAGGAGGACGTTTTTCTGAATTTTCAAGAAGTTCTTCATGTTATCCTTCTAAAGTTGATTTTAGTTGTGATAGTAGTTCTTCTCAGATTAGTGGTTTGATTTTTGATACACATGAAAAAGAGTTTATTAATACAAATATTGTTTTTTGTTTAGATTATTTAGAAAATATAAACGAGAATGCTGATAATCTAAGTAAGAACTATCTTCTTGTAAAAGATCTTAATTTTAATGATGTAGAAGATTATATTGATGTTGATAAAAAGAATAACTGGACAACAGGAAATGGATGGGAGCCAATCGGCAATGAATCTGAACCATTTACTGGTGGTTTTGATGGTCAAGGATATATAATTAGTAATTTAGCTGTTGACCGATCAGAAGAAGATTATGTTGGGTTGTTTGGATATATAGATGAAGCAATAATAAAAGATTTAGAATTAAGGAACATAAATATAAAAGGGCATGTAAGAGTTGGCGGATTAGTAGGACATAATCAAAATGGAATTATAACTAACACTTCTACTTCTGGTATTGTTTCTGGTAGTAGCAGAGTTGGCGGTTTAGTTGGACATAA
>PWLL01000074.1 GCA_003559395.1 Candidatus Iainarchaeum sp.
CTTCTAAAGAATAAATCTTATCATTTAAAGAATCAAAAGAAAGGTGATCTAAAGAAGGAATAATTTGGTAACCGATAATATTTGCATCTTCTGAAGGATGACTATTTGCTAAAGTTACAAAGTTTCCAGAAACGCCTTGAGAAGTAACAAAACCAGTAAGATTAGATGTAGAAAAAAAGTCTTCTGTTTCTTTTGTTCTATCTGTTAGAAAATCTGTTCCCCAGCCTAACAAAAGACCAACCAAAACAACAGCAATGACTATCAACAAGATTGTCGCTATTAGTGGACTTACTGTTTTTTTTCTAAAATTCTTTATTCTAAAATCAAACATATATACATATAATAGATAAAAATATATATAAAGATATTTTTAATAATAATTTGCTTAAAAAAACAACCATTTGTAATTTGTTAATATCAAAAATTATCAAAAAATAATCAAAACTATTGAGGTAATGGATCTTGTGTGCGACCTCTTAAATAAGGATAAGTTACTTCTTCTTGTATACTCCAAATTGTGGAAAAATCCCATTCTGGAGTAAAAGTGGATTTTGTTTTCATATCTGCAGTATTTGTTCCCTGTGCACCGTCTGGTGAAGTTGTTTGTAAAGATGTATCTTTATTCCAATAATTATTTTCTGAAGATGAAGAAAGATTATTTCCTGAAAAACCTTTATCTGTTGGATCTGTTGAGCCTTCATAAGTTACTTTACCTATAGAATAACTATTTTTAATAGGACCAGGCTCATTATTAAAAAAACCAATAAAACCACCAATGGTTGTTGCTAAAGAACCAGATTTTCTTATAACATTTCCTAAAGAATAACTATCTTTAATTTCTCCAACATTATTACGTCCTACAAAACCACCCACATCCATAGTTCCTTGAGTTTTAGCTTCTGAATAAGACCGAACAACTTTTGAGTTATCGTTTATACCAACAAAACCACCCACATAATAATTTCCAGAAACAGAACCAACAAAAGAAGAGTCTTTTATTACACTATCTACAAAATTTAACCCAACAAGTCCGCCTATACGATGACCAGTACCAACAACATCTCCAACACCAGAACTATCAAAAATAACACCCGTCTTATTATCTCCTGCAAGTAAACCAACACTAGAATGGCCTTTTACTTTCCCTGTAACAAAACAATTTTTTATTTTTCCTGGATTGTAAAAACCACCAACAAGACCACCCACATAAAAATGACCCGTAACATTTACGTCCTTTAAAATAAGATTACTTATGTTTGCGTCTTTTGTAAATGCAAACAATCCTTGAAAACTTGTAGATTCGTTAACAAATAAATTATTTATTGTGTTTTCTTGCCCATCAAAAACCCCAGTAAACGGAGATTCATCAAAGTCACCTATAGCTAACCAACCTGTTTCATCATAATCTTCAAAATCATTAAATTCTGTTAAATCAATACTATCAAAATCAACATCTTTTTCTAAAACAAAAAAACTATCTAAGTGATTTCTGATTTTATTTAGCTGAAAAACATTATAGATTCTATAAGGTACTTCTTCTGTACCTTGACCAACCAAATCAGTTTTACAACCGTTTGGTTCTATCTCTGTAAGTTTTACATTGCTTACTCTTAATGAAACATATGTGTTGTCATCTGTAATAAGATTAATTGTAAATTCATTACTTGGATAACAAATAAAATCAATTAATGCACCACCTCCAACAGAAAGAGAAATTGGTTCTTTAAAATTTAGTGGTTTATTTACTAAACCATGATCATTATTTAAATCACTAACAATTGTATATTTTGTAAAAACAATTTCTTGTTGAGAATTGTTTCTTATTTCATAATTATCAAAAGAAGAACGAGATAAAGAAACAAAACCAACTAAACTATCGTCAGTTTCATAAACAACAGAAGGGTCATCTAGCTCACGCTGAGCAAAATCACGTCCCCAATTTAAAATTAAAGCCACAAGCACTACAGCAACAACAATTAACAAAATAGTTGCAATCAATGGGGACACTGATTTATTCAATTTTTGTATATAAAACATATTTTTCTTTTTTTAAACAATAATATATATATTATACAAAAAACTTAAATAGGTTACGGATATTTATTTTAAACAACTCAAAATAGAACAAAAACTAAATATTCAAACCAATCACAGAAGAATGTTCTTTTAAAGTTACACCTATAACTTGGTCAGCACCATTTACTAAAAGGTTATTATGAGATATTGAAATAATATTTGATTTTTTTGATAGATCTCTTATATAGTTTAATAGATTTTTAGAATTTAGGTCATCTAAAGCAGCATCAACTTCATCAAGAACATAAAAAGAATATTTTTTATAAGCATTTATTGCAAAAATAAAAGCTAGTGCAGTAATTGCTTTTTCTCCACCTGACATAATATCGATATTTTTTGTTTTTTTGTTTTTAGTTATGTTAATTAATAACTTTGATTCTAAAGGTTCTTCACCTAACAACTCTAATGAACCAGAAAGAGTATTAGACATTTTTGCAATAACATTTACAAATTCGTTGTTTATTTGTCTATAACAGTCCATGAAAATCTTTTGTTTTTTCAAATTTATTTCTGCAAGCATGTTTCTTACTTCTTCTTTTTCTTTCAACAAAATAGTGTGTTTTTCAAGAATATCTTCATATTCTTTTGCAAGTTTATTATAGGTATCAATTGCGTTAAAGTTTATGTTTCCTAATGCATTTTTTTCTCGTCTTGTTTTTCTTAGTTTTGATTGTATTTCTTCTAGTAAAAAGTCTATTTCCTCTATATCTGAAATATCATCAAAAAAAGTCAAGTTTTCTTCTATTTGTTCAAGTTTATTTTTTAGGTTATTTATATTCATATTTGCTTCAGAAACACTAGCTCTAATATCAGAAATTACAAAATCTATAGAACTTAGTTTTTTAGAAACCTCAGAAAGTTCTAGATTTATTTTTGATTTTTCTGCAAATAGGTTTTGTTTTTCTTTATTTGCTTCGTTTATTTGTTCTTCTAGATCTTTGATTGTTTGTTCTAGTTTTTCTTCTTGTGCTTTAAGGTCTTTTAAGTCTTTTTGTAAACTTTCTTGTCTAGTAGTGTTTTCTTCAAGATAGTTTTTTAGATTTTTTTGTTTTTCTTCTAACATTTGTTGTTTGGATGTTTTTTCTATTAGTTTTTGTTTAAGATCGTTAATCTCGTTAGTCAAAGTATCATATTGATCTCTTAAGTTTTCTTGTTCAGAAATAGATATGCCAGAAAGCTTTTGTTCTGTTTCTTTTTTTTGATTTTTGGAATGGGTTATTTGTTCTTCTATCTTTGTGAGGTTTTGTTTTATTTGTCCTACATTTAGTGCAAACTCTCTTTCAACTACATTTGTTTTTTCTTCAGACAAAAGTTTTTCTTCTACATCTTCTAAAAAACTTACTTTTGTATTATAAAGAACTTGGTAATCACTAAATTTATTTTTTTCTTCTTTTATTTTTATATCTTCTTCTCTTATTTTTTCTTTTAACTTTTCTAGATTATTTGTTTCTTCATCATATTCTTTTTGTTCTTTTTCTAGTTCTTTAATAACGCTTTCTCTTTTTTTAAAAGAAATTTTTTTATAACAAAAACCATCAAAAAAATACCCTTTTATTTTTTTAATATCTTTTGAAGAAACGTATTTTTTTTCAATAACTTTAGACAATTCTTTTTCATCAACATCTAGAACATCAAGACAAATTATTGAAAATTGCCCATATTCTTCTATTTCTTTAATTTTGTTTTCTAGATCAGCATTATTTTTAAAAACCAGAAATCTAGAAAAATATGTTTTCTGTTCTTCTTTAAGAGAAACCACGTCTTCTAAAAACCCAACAAAGTTTTTTTGTAATTTCAATTTTTCTTTAACAACTTCTTTATTTTCTTTTAGATTTAAATAAAGTTTTTTTTCTTTTTTAAGCGCATCAATATTTGCTTTTTTTTCAGCTAACAAAACAACTTTTTCTTCTTGTTCTTTTATTTTTTGTTCAATTTCTTTTGTTTTTTGTTCAAT
The DNA here is from genome assembly GCA_003559395.1 of Candidatus Iainarchaeum sp. GTDB lineage: Archaea > Iainarchaeota > Iainarchaeia > Iainarchaeales > CSSED10-239 > CSSED10-239. The sequence continues at coordinate 4,031 of PWLL01000074.1, forward strand.
TATTTTTTGTTGTGTTTTAATGATGGTTTGTAGTTCTTCTTTTTCTTCAAATATATTTTTTTTGAAATCTTTTAATGATGTTATTCTTTCTTTTTTCTTTTCTTCTTCTTTTTTTTTATTTTCTTGTTCTAGATCATATGAAGTAATTTTATTTTTATTTTCAAAATAGTCTTCTTGAAGTTCTTCTATCTTAAGATTTATTTTATTTATTTGATCATAAAGTTCTATTTGTTCTTTTTTTGTTTGATCATATGTTTCTTTATTTTTTTCTATATTTTCTTTTACTTGTTTTCTTTCTTTTTCTTTAAGATTTACATCTTCTCTTAGTTTTTTTGTATCTTCTAAGAGTTTTTTAGTTTCTGTTTGAATATTTTCATGTTCTTGTTGTTTATTATTTTTTTCATCTATAAGCAGTTTAATATTATTTTCTTTTAAATAAACATTATTTTGAAGAATTTCTTTTTTAGACAAAACTTCAACGTGTTTTTTTCCAACACTTTCATGTGTTCTTTCTGAGTGATTTATTAACCTAGTATTTATTTCATCTAGCTTTTGTTCATGTTCTTGTTCTTTTGTCAAAAGTTCTTTTTTTTCTAATTCTTTTTCTTGTATTTCTTCTAGATATGAAGATACTTTTTCTTGTTCTATTTTTTCTTCATGAAAATAATTGTCTTTTTGTTTTAATAAAAGATTAACATTATATATTTTTTCTTCTTTTTCTAATTTTTTATATGCTAAGGCATCTTCTTTTTCTTGTGCTAGTTGTTCAACATATGGTTTTCTTTCGTTTAGTGCAATACTTACTTTTTCTAGTCTTTTATCTACTTTTTTAAGATTATTTTCAGCTTCTTTTTTTCTTTCATCAAACAAAGAGATTCCTGAAAGGTCTTCTATTATTTTTCTTCTTTCTTCTGCTGAAAGGTTTATTATTCTTGTAACATCTCCTTGTTGCACAGTATTATATCCACTAGAAGAAATTCCAAGCTCTTCTAAAAAGGAAGTAATTTCATTTAAAGCTTTTCTTTTTTCATTTAATATAAAAACAGATTTACCTGCATCGTCTATTTCTCTAACAATCTCATATTTTTGATCTTCATGTGTAAATACAACTCTTACTCTTGCAGCTTTTGATTTTGAGTTATGGTTTACAAGATCAGATAACTTATCTACTCTTAGTTTTTTTAAAGAAGTTTCTCCAAATGCAAACAACAGAGCATCTACAATATTACTTTTTCCAGAACCGTTTGGTCCAACAACAATTTGAAAGCCATCTTTAAATGGAATTGTAGAATAATTAAATGATTTAAAGTTTTTAATAATAAGTTCTTTTATCTGCATGTTTTACCTTCTTTCATTCTTTTAATAAACATTTTGAAATGTCATTAATTTTAATCGTTTTATTACAAATCTTTTTTAAATGATATGACTTCATTTTGGAAAAACCAACATAACGTACTTTCTTATTCAATTTTTGAATTTCTTCTATTGCAGGAATAAAATCAGCATCATTTGAAATTAACATAGCAACATCATAATTATTTTTATATGCATTTACTAACAAGTCAATTGCGATTTTTACATCAACTCCTTTTTCTACTTTGTGATTGTTTGGTCTTTTTTCTAATCTTCCAAGATAAAGATTTAATTTAGGAACTTTTTTCAAATATTCAAAAAAGCTTTGTTGTTTTTTATATTCTTCTTTATCATCTGCTTGACTTAATGGAGCATTATAATAAAATATTTTTATTAAGTTCTGATCTTTTGTTAAAAAATTAACAAACTTAACGAAATCAACTTTAGTTTTAGAAAAAGATTTTTTTAAAGAATAATAAAAATTACTACCATCTATAAATACCATTACTCTTTCAGAATCAGACATTATAATCACAATAAAATCCTGCCGTTGTGAAAACACAAAGACAGGGAGTTAATACAATATATATTTGTAATAAAACTATTTAAAAACATATCTTTTTTATCATAACCTTTGTATTTTAGTGGTTTTTTGATTTTTTGTGTTTTTTTAAAACATTTTGTTTATCTAAATAGCTATAAAAGATTGTTTTTTTTAATTTCTTTTTTTCCAAACATGTATTTCTGTAAGATTTCAGGTACAATTATTGTTCCTTCTTTTGTTTGAAAGTTTTCTACGATTGCTACAAGGGTTCTTGTTGTTGAGATTCCTGTATTATTTAAAGTATAGGGATAGTATTTTTCTTGATCTTTTGTTTTTACTCTTATATTTAATTTTGTTGTTTGTGAGTTATTAAGGTTACTACAAGAACCAAGTTCTATCCAGTCTTTTCTTTTAGGCCCCCAGACTTCTAAATCAATCATTCTTTCTTTCATATCTCCTAGATCTCCAGAACAAATCTCTAGATGTCTTAGTGTAAATCCAAGGGCTAACAACATCTCTGTTTGGTTATCTAAGAGCTCTTTAAAATAAGTGTTTACTTCTTCTGGCTTACACAACACCACTTGCTCTACTTTATCAAACTGATGAACTCTAAACAACCCTCTTTCATCAACACCGTGTGCTCCAATCTCTTGTCTAAAACATGGTGAAAAAGAAAACATTTTTTTAGGAAGTTCTTCTTCTTTTAAAAGTTTATCTTTAAAAAGATTTACTAAAGAAAGTTCTGATGAAGCCACAAGGTGTAGATCTTTTTCTTGTATTTTAAAAATAGATTCTTTAAAGTCTTCAAAGGAAATAACATTACATGCTTCTTTGTTTATCATTAAGGGCGCAGACACACAAACATAGCCTTTTTTATACAAAAAGTCTTGAGCATATCTTATAAGTGCTTGATTTAATAAAGCTAAATCTCCTTTAAGATAATAAAAACCTTTACCAGAAACATTTCTAGAAGCTTCAAAATCAACCACCTTTAGTTTTTCAAGAACTTCAGCATGTCCTTTTAGTTCAAAATCATATTCTTTTGGTTCTGAAAATCTTTTAATTTCTTTATTTTCTAGATTGTCTTTTCCTTTTGGTGTTTGTTCTGAAACAATCATTGGCATAATTTCTTCTAGTTGTTTTATTTTTATAAACAGTTCTTCTTTTCTGGCATCTATTTGTTTTATTTTTTCAGGAAGTTCTTTTGCTTCTTTTAATAAAGACGAAACATCTTCTTTTTTTTGTTTATTTTTTGCAATTTGTTCTGTTATTTTATTTCTTTGATGTTTTATATTGTTTGCTTCTTTTATAAGTGTTCTATATTCTTCATCTAGCACAATTATTTCTTCAAGATCTTTGATTTTTTCTTCTTGATATTTTTTTTGCAGATTTTCAAGAACTTTTTCTTTATTTTCTCGTATATATTTTATACTTAACATATTTTTCACATAAACTAGTATTTTTTACCAAAACATATTGTAAGTGTATATAAAATAAATATACAAAACAATATATAAAGGTATTTTTGGCAAAAAATCGTCTTTAAAAACTAGTTTTAAAGCTTATTCAGATTTTTCTGAATCTTTTTGTGTTTCTGATTCTTCTGATTCTTCATGTTTTTCTGAACAATCTTCTTTTGTTTCACAAGATTCACAATCACATTCAGAAGAGTCTTGTTTTTGTTGGTTTATTTTTTCTTCCATCTCTTGTGCTTCTTTTTCATCTAAAATCTTAACTAGTTTAATATTAAATAAAAGATCTTTTCCTGCTAAAGGATGATTTAGTACAGCTTTAACTGTTTCTTCTTTTAATTCTTTTATCTCAATAAGCATTGGTCCAAAATTTGTATTTACAACAAATTCTTTTCCTGCTTCTAGTTGTTTTAGATCTTGAAAAGAAGTTTTAGGAAGTTCAACAATTTGTGTGTTCTTTGGTCCATATGCTTTTTCTAAAGGAATATTTATTTCTTTTTCTTGTCCTTCTTGCATATCAACTAAAGCCTCATCAAAACCAGGAATAACCATTCCTAAACCTACTTTAAATTTTAAAGGGTCTCTATCTTTGTTTGAGTCAAACTGTTCTCCAGTGGATGATATTTTCCCTGAATATTCTACAGCTACCCAATCATTTTTTTTTACATTCATTTTATCAACTCCAATAAATATATAAAAGGGATAAAACCTTTATAAATATATTTTATATAATATTTTTAAACAAATCATTCATTTGCCCATTCAATTTTGGTAAGTGGAGTTGGTTTTAGAAAAGGATATTTTTTTACAACAAAATTAGATATAAAACCAATATCCTCTATAGTTTTTTTAAGTTCTTTTTCTGAAGGGTTATATGAGATTCTTTCTATTTCTAATTGATAGAGTTCTTTATTTTCTTTTATGGTTTCATATATTAAAGTTCTATCAATAGATATATGATATTTGGTGCCAACAGAATTTTTGATCACAAAATGTTTTTTTTCTCTTTTTAAAATTTTATATGGCAGTTGTAACAAACTAGGATCAAACTTTTTTTCAACTTCTTTTCTTTTTAAAATACAATTAAGTCCATATTTATCTTTTAATATTTCTGAATTACTTTTTACAACTAATTTTTGATTTAAGCCTTTAAGTGTTATTCTATGCATTTTATTTGAATCTTTTTTAAAAACATATCTATGAATTGCAGCTCCTTCTGCAAAAAACGGATATCTGGTCCATAGTTTAAAACCTTTTATCTCTCCGTTTGTGATATCTTTTTTTATATTTTGAATTATATTTTGATTATTTTCTGTAAACACAAATTTGGCTTCAATTTCTGTGTTTGTTTTTGGTTTTTTTCGATTATATTTTTTAGATAAATAACTTCTGAAATAATGATATGCCATATCTTTTTTTGAAACAATTAATTTATAATCACAAGTTTCTAACAAATCATATATTATTTTTATTTCTTTTAATTTTTCAACAGTTTTAGGATATTTTATTTCAACACGCACATATGGTTCTGAACCAATCTTAACATATTCTAGGTTTTCTTTAAACACAAAATATTTCATATCTGTATCTATCGTGACTCTAAATTTAGGATTGTTGTTTATTAAATAATGTTCTCTTTTATTAACACTCATAAGACATGGGTATAAAGCGTTTTCAAACTTATAGTGTTCTATTTTTTGAGAATTTATTTTTTTAATAATCTCTTTTAAAGACAATTTTTCTCTTTTTTTATAACTTGTTTTCACACCGTTTTTAACATAGTTTTCTTTAGTTTCAAAAACCCATTTACTTAAAAGACTAATATCACCAACATCTGGTGTATTAGAATATTTTCTTGCTCTTATAGATAAGTTAAAAGGCACTTCATGTTCTTTATTATTAAAATAAATAGTCTGGTTATATTTTTTAGTATTATCTAAACTTGCAATCTTAAGAAGATGTGAAACAAATTTATTTAAGTTTTCTTTTTTAATAACAAATCCTTTTTCTATTCGAGAATCTTTTTGGTTTAGTTTGGATTTGGAATAAAAAACTTTTTTTTTTGCAACCATTTTTTCCATCTACGTGTTTATAACAACACTAGGTTTTCTTATTATTTTAAGTATATAAAAGTTTAAAAAACAATCTATTTAAGAAAAATGCTTCGCAACCAGCGTTTCATAGAATTCTTTTAAGTGCAAGAAAGAAAATTGCAGACTCTTTAACACATAAAAAAACTACAAAAACAGAAAACTTTGAAAAAAATCAATCTTGATTTTCTAAAAATTCTAAAAGTTCTATATGAAAGTCTTTATAGTTGTGCCATCTATAGTTATCTTCATTATAAACATATCTATCGTTCAAAAATATATCTTCTGAAGTAATAACGACATGTATTTTTGTTTCTGGAGAATCTATACCATAAAAAACGCCTTCTTTATATTCTATTTTATCTATAAAAAATGCATTTTGTGGTTCTAAAAGAAATGCCTGATCAAGGTCTTCTATTTCTGAAACATTATTTATTTGTTTATCTGTTATACCTAACAAACAATGATTTGCAATTTTTTGTTGTTGAGGGTCATATATCTCTCCACATACAACATATGGATAATAAGCATCACCAAATTGATAACCATCTATATCTTCAGGATAGATCCAATTGTCATAGATTGAATAATTGCTTGCACCTTCTACTTTTGTTATTGCTTCTATGATTGGTATTTTTTCTTGATCTTTTATATATTTTATCAAATATCTTAAATGTGCAGCAAATAATAAAGAATATTCTTTACAGTCTCCTTTTTTTGTATCTATAAAAGAAGGTATATCTTGTAATATATCTTTATAGTCTAAACTATATTCTAGATTTAATCTTTTATTATTAACATAAACGTCTATACACGCAACATTTATTATACAATCTCTTCTTGAACAATCAACACAATTTCTTAAATCTCTTTGTATTCTTGTTTGATCGATTATAGAATTTTCTTTAAACCAAGTCATTTTTTCTTCAATAATATCTACATATTCATTTATTTCATCTTTAAAGGTTTTAAAGTCTTTTGTGTATTCTTCATCAAGTTGTTCATATTCTTGTATTAGTTGTTCATGTTCTAAAAAAAGTTGATTATGTTCTTTTACTAAACTATTAAAATCAGATTCTAAATTTGCGTGTTTTTGATTAAGGTTTGTGTGTTTTGTTGTTAGGTTTTGATAATCTATGGATTTTTCGTTATATTCTGTTTTAAGTTTTTCTAGCTCTTGTGTTGTTGTTAGTAGATTTTCTTCTAGTTGTTTATTTGTTGTTAATAAAACAAAAGTAAAGATACTTAAAGATAATATCACAACTACTAAAAAAACAAACAACAATTTAATTTTTTTCATGTTTTATCTATATATA
>PWLL01000081.1 GCA_003559395.1 Candidatus Iainarchaeum sp.
CATCTGAGTTCTTTCTAAAATCATATCTTAAAAAATCTAAAGAAACATCAAGATTGTTAGATGCGTCTTTGTTTATAACATCTAGTCTTGCATTGTTATATGCAAGGTTTGCAACACTTGTTAAAGTATATTCTAACCTATATTTATTATTAGTTATTAAACTTAAAGGACCTTCATCAAAATCATATATCAAATCATTTTCAAGATCATGATACTGACCAGAGATACAAAAGTTATCATCACACATCTCTTTTGCATCTATATAATAAAGCATTTGAGTTTCTGTACCGTAATTGTGTCCATTATAAAAATAATTATAAAAGATTGGTATCGCAGAACCACGTTGGGCTTGTTTTGTTTTTATTGGAACGTCAATCTCATAAACACCAACACCAACGTCACCACTCCATTGTGCAGTGATTTGTTTAGATTCGCCTACAGAATCTGAATAACTGATAGTCTCAAAATTCTCTCTTATTTGACGAATATGAACAATATCTTCTTCAACACTTGCTTCAGAACCAACCTTTAGTTCTAAACCAAAATTGTCTGCATCTTCGTTATAGTTTATAACTCTGAATCTTAGATGGTAATCTGTGTTTTGAGTAAAACTATCAACTTTTGAACCTTGAAGATCATAAGCACCTAAAAACTCTACATCAGGTTTCTCTTGCACCTTTGTTCCTAAAAGCTTAATATCTCTGTTTATGGTTTCGTTCATAACTATAGGAAAACGTCTTGTATAATAAGGAATAAAAGTTGCTTTTTCTATTTTAAAAAAAGCATAACTATCTGCTTTAAGCTCAAGAGAAAATCTACCTTGAGCGTCTGTAAGATCACTACCGATTAGTTGGTTAGGATCTTTATAAGCATTTACTGTTGCTAAAGAAACAGCATCGTTATATATGTTATGAACACTAAGATTTGCAATAGCAGTACCAACTAAAACAGAAACACTAACGTTACTGTCTTCAGGAGGAGAATGACTAAAGCTTTCAGAATTTCCAGAAATTGCAGACTTTCTAACAACAATACAATATTCTTTTGTTGGGATTTCTTCAAAAGTTGCTAAACCATTACTATCAGAAATAACAGAAGGCTGACTAATATCCATAAATCTACAATCTTTATCATACAACCAAGCATAGGCTTCTCTTACAGGTAAATCGTCTTCATCTTCTATTTTTACAAGAATGTCTGAAACATTGTTTTCTGTTATTGGTTCTACAAAAATAATAACATCTTCTGTGTCAGGAGAGATATTAACGACTGTGTTAATGTATCCAGTTACTGTTGCTCTTGCTTTATATTCTTGTCCAACAATAAGTGAAGAAAAAGAAACACCTTCTTCTTGATAACTTTTAAGATCAACAGTTTGGTTTTCGTCTTTGATAATTGAAATAATTGGGTTTGCTTCTAAAGAAGTGATTTCTTGATTTGTTATTTTGTCTCTTAAAACAACATTTATAGTTCTAGTTTGTTTATCTGTATCAGAGCCACCATCTTCTCCGTAACCATCTACTGCGTTTACAAAAACCATCTCGTTTGTAATTCCTTTTGTAACTCTTATTTTTTTATCTTCTTCTTGAACATAATTTCCTTGCTCGTCGGTAATAACAACAATATAATCTCCAACTTCTAGATCATCAAATCTTACAGAGCCTGCAGATGAGTGTTTTGTCTCAACAGGATTAACAGTGTCCTCTTTATTAAAAACAATTACTTTTAAAGGATCTTGAACATATATGTCTCCAGATCTTATTCTTAAAACAAGGTTTCCTTTCTCTTGTGTTGTTTGTCTATATGCAACAGGAACAACGTTTTGTGTTTCTGAAATAACTTTGCTTGTTTCTGAGTAGCTTGTACTTGCAATGTTAGCTAATAGGTTTCCACAATTAACAGGCACATTAAACTCAATTGTACCTAACGCAGTTACTTGACTTGGAGATAAAGAATAATCAATATTTTCACAATTAATGTTTATGTTTAGTTCTTCATCTATTTCTTCTCCATCTTGGTTTACAAAAGTAAGTTGTCTTAAAGAAGAAGTTGGAAGATTATAGACTTTTAAAATGATTCTGTGGGTTCTTTCTGAAGGGTCTATTTCTTTTATACTTTCTTCATAACCAGTTTTTTCTACAACCAACTCATAGATATTATTTTTTAAAAGATCAACATCAACTCTTCCGTTATCATCAGTAACAAGATCAATGATTTCCCCAGTAAAAACATCTCTTAAAACAAAATCAAAATTAGAAAGAATTTCATCTTGATCGTTAGCTAACATAATAGTTGTTGTTGTGTATGGGTTTGTGTCAAAGGAAAATGGTTTTATTATTAAAAGTAAAATAATTATTAAAACTATGAAAAATATGAAAAAAGAAGTTAGCGGATGTTTTTTATCTATAGGTTCTGTTATTTTCTTTATTGGGATTCTGTTATTTATTTTTTCTAAAAATTGTTGATATTTTTCTTTAAAAGACATTTTTTATTTCACATTATAATAAATTCATTTTACAAAATTATATATACTAAAATATAATATATATAATAGTTAAAAACATATTTAAATATATGTTTTAAAGAAAACTATTATTTTAAAAGAAATAAATTTAAAAAATAAGAAAAGAAATATTTGTTATAAAACAAATATTTTAATCTATGTTGTACCTGGAGTTGTA
>PWLL01000079.1 GCA_003559395.1 Candidatus Iainarchaeum sp.
ATTTGATGGGAAAACGGCTCAATTCGACGTTGCCTGTGAAAATACTCCGATATTAGGAGGCCAACGAGCACGCCTAGGATTGATAGTAAAGCGCTTTGCATTTAGGTCTCATGTATAACGTCTGGGTTAACCGGCGCGGCCACTGAGCCAACCCGGCGAAGCCGGCCCGGAGCTTACCCCGCGTCCAGTTGAACCCATTGTTAGCTGGGGGATGCCCGGTGAGTTGAATTTACCACTGCCGCCGATCGAAGCCCGCCCAGAAACTCGACTGGCGATAGCCGGAACCAAACGACGAATTTTTTCGCCTAGTTGCACGGAACCAGGCCCACCGGGCTACCAGGACTGATCACCTTTTCATCAGTCAGCGCTATAAGTGACGAGGTCCGTGAACCGCGCGAATCTTATGATTGATTTGTAAAGCCTTCTTTGAGCCATCCAATCGTAATTAACGTACCCTCAATCGCAGCTAATGCACCAAAGAAGCCTATTAAGATGCCAACTAGTATCCCTTGAACTGCAATATTCCAGGTGAATCCAGTGCGACTTAAATCATCAAACATTAGAAATCCACCTAAAACGCCGCAGAGAGTACAGACTATTATAATTACTCGTTTCCAGCCCTGATATTTTCTAGTAATCAGCTGGTGGAGAAAGAATAGAGAGAGATATATAGCCAGGAATATACCTAGTAGGATGAAACCCTCTTCAGCGGAGATAGATTTAACTATCTCTCTAATAGTCCACGAATCCAAAGCAGCTAATGTAAACATTAATACCAAAAATACAATTAATGTAGTCAGAAGCCTCGTGCCGTTTTTGTCGATATACTTTGCCATTAAAGAAATTCCTTTTTGGCTCTTCACTGAGTTATGTGGATAGTTACTATTGTCGTGCAGCCTTCGTGTACATTTCAAGGTCGCCTAGATAAACGTTGACTGAAAGCTTTGAGCATTCTTGCTTCCGGGGGAGCTTGTACGCTGGGCTTGATCTTCTGGCCCGTAGTATTGAAACTATCAATTCGGGCATTGGTGGGGCTGGCAACAACAGCAGTTAGAACACGTTAATGACATTTTTAGTTCTTTCGCGCAATCTCCAGAATTGATTTCAGGCTAGGGATGATGCTATCTAATTGGTCAGGTAGCTTTCCAGGACCTGAGCTAACGCGAGCAAATTGGTATCGGTGCTTTTCGACCTGTTGTTGGCATTGTGCTCACTCGTCCCTTCTAACACCATTACGGCAGACATCAATTGTGGCCTTATCGGATGCCTCAATTGTACTTTGTGTTGTTAAAAGCCAGTAGAGAACAACATTGAATGCCAATTTGAAATTGTTGAAGGTCCACTCGTATATTCGCCGGCTCAAATCTACAGCCTTCGTGTGATGCGCAGCCCGTCTCGCACCCCTATTTCCCAACTTCTTATTAGTCTCAGCATTGTGAAAGTCTGCGTCGAGGGTTGGCTGTCCATTTTCATCCAAGTCGGCCCAATCAAGGCGAAGACGCACCCTGTAGCCGTCAATAATGAATGGATTGAAGAAATGACACCGGCTCCCTTCTCTTACCGAAAGCGTTTGGGTTTCTTTTGTATCCAAACGTACCACGTATGCAGATTCAATATCGCCTGGGGGTTTTTCTGTGCATAATGGCGTCATGCCTCAACCTCTGTCATGGAAACAGCTAACGTCTGAGCTAAGCGGCGCAGCTTTGCTGCGTCCGGTGGAGGGCCGACAGGCCCGGAACGAACTTGAGCGCCTTGTTATGCATCGTCCGCTTCGAGGCGCTCGAAATTTAGTTTGAATTCCGATTCAGATACACTAGCTTGCCAAAATGACGGCTTGAAGGGGCCCTGTTGCACCAGATCTTTTATCTGGTTCTTATGGTCGTCATCCATTAGTGCACCAAAGTAAACACTTTTTATTTCCTCGCCTGAAAGCAGGAGGGATTCACCATCATTCTTGGGTTGCTTTTGCGCCGAGGGCACAAACAGTGTCCGGAATTCTTGTTCGTATTCCCATTCCTTAGACTTTATTAACAGCCACTCTAAGTTTCTGGCATCTTCCGGAGCAGGATATTGCACTTCCGGATACTTTCGCGTGTATTGAACCTTAAAGGCATATGTAATTGGCAGCAAAGTTGCGTCGTACTCAACGCAGAACCCTCGGTGTGAATCGGCGTAATGTGCCCAAAACAGTAGATTGTCTTTAGAATTCGTAAAACTACAAACCCTAGCTTTCCCTAGTGTTCTCAGAACAGCGCGACGTATCGCTCTCTCAACTAGCCCTGGCTTCGAGAAAGCTCTCGAGATTCTAGCCTCAGCTTCTCTTCTCGACGCGCCGGATTCCCGAGCTACCCTGACTAAGTGCTTGCGGATCTGTCGCACTTCTTTACCGCTATGCGGCCAGCGGAAATGAGGCTTGGCTTCGAAGGGGTCATTAAATTGATCAGGAAGAGAATGGTACAACTTAGCGTCGACAAAGAGAGTTCTAAGAAATTCCTCGGGCTGCGTAGCGCGTCCAAATCGAAACAGGGAATCCTGTCCAGCCGCGTCCGGATGCGGGTGGTTTCTGTGAAATTGAGCGATTTCATCCTGAACGGACACGGACCTAACCTCCGAATGCATAAC
>PWLL01000003.1 GCA_003559395.1 Candidatus Iainarchaeum sp.
AGGATGATGTGAAAGGCTGGTTCACAGAACAGGCATGACTCTCTTTCAGAAGGACGACAGATGATGGGAAGAAAGAGGTTGCTCGCTGCGGTGTGTTTCACCCTGCTCCTGATTCTTCTGGGATTTCCTGGTCCGGGAACCGCAACGTCGGAAGAACAGAAAATCGAGGTTTTGTTTTTCTGGGGGGTTGGATGCCCCCACTGCGAGACCCAGAAGCCTTACATGGAGGAGCTGGTCCGGAACTACCCGGAGGTAGAGGTCCGGTCCTTCGAGGTAGTGCAGGACAGGACACATCGCCCCTTTCTGGCCGAGGTCCTCGAAGAGCACGGCATAACCTCCCTGAGTGTTCCCATCACCATTATCGGCGATCGCCACTGGATCGGTTTCCGGGAAGAACGGTACCCGGAAATGAAAGCGGAGGTGGAGCGTCTCCTCGGTATCGACCAGGTCGGCCCCGACCGGGATGACAGGGTAGCCGTTCCCTTTTTGGGCGAGATTGACATAAGCGCCATGCCCCTCTTTCTGGCTACGGGGATCATATCCTTCGTGGACGGATTCAATCCCTGCTCGCTCTGGCTTCTCACGGTCCTGCTGGGCATTCTCCTCCACACCCGGTCGCGGAAGAAAATTATTATTATCGGGTTGACCTTCCTCTTGACCACCGCCGCCGGTTACGGGGCCTTCATGCTGGGCCTGCTGAATATTTTCCTTTATGTAGGCTACCTGCTCTGGATCAAGATAGCCGTGGGGCTCATGGCGCTGGCCTTTGCCGTGGTCAATATCAAGGATTACTTCTGGTTCCAGGAGGGTCCGAGCCTTACCATCTCCGACAAGCACAAGCCGGGCATTTACCGGGGCATGAGACGGATCATCAATCCCGACATGACCACGGGGGGGATGATAGGGGCAACCATTATCATGGCTTTGGGCGTCACGCTGGTTGAGCTTCCCTGCACGGCGGGATTCCCCGTGGTGTGGACCAACATCGTCGCCGGGCACGACGTGGGACTGGTTGCATACGCCCTGCTCTTCGCCCTTTATCTTTTCATTTACCTGGCCGTGGAAATCGCCATCCTGGCCGCGGCGGTAATCACCCTGAGTAAGAGCGTCTTCCAGGAGAAGCACGGACGCATTCTCAAGCTCGTGGGCGGCGTGATCATGCTGGCCCTGGCTTACGGCATTGTCTTCCGCTACGAGGCGCTGGAATCGATTGCGGGAATACTCCAGCTTTTCGGCGCCTCTGCTATAATTATTATCGGCCTCTTGATTCTGCACCGGGTCGTCCTGCCCCGTTTCGGCATTGTGATCGGTTCGGAAGATCTGGGCGAGGCGGGCGGTAAGAAACCTGAAATCTGAATTCATTTACAGAAAGGCATGTAACAGTGATGAAAAAGCGCGTTGTCTATCTTTGCACTGGCAATTCCTGCCGGAGCCAGATGGCCGAGGCCTGGACCAATCACCTGAAGGGCGACTTTTTCGAGGCTCACTCAGCGGGAACCATCGCCAAAGGGCTTGATCCCCGGGCCGTGGCCGCCATGGCCGAAGCGGGCGTCGATATATCGGGACAGCGGTCGAAGACCGTTGATGATCTGCCCGAAAAAACCTGGGACCTGGTGATTACCCTTTGCGGTGATGCCCATGAGAGTTGCCCCTATTTCCCGGGGCCTACAAAGGTCATCCACCGGGGATTTGACGATCCTCCCCGGCTTGCCGAGGGAGTCGCTGATGAAGAGGCCGCCATGGCCCACTATCGACGGGTACGAGATGAGATAAAGGATTTTGTGATGACACTGGAAGGGGAGATGTGAACCATGACCGCAACGAGCGTAAGCAAGGAAATGTCGTTACTGGATCGTTACCTAACGGTCTGGATATTTGTGGCCATGATTCTCGGAGTCCTAATCGGCTACTTTTTCCAGGGTCCCGTGGAGCGGTTCAACGCGTCGCTCACTGTGGGCGAGCACACCAACCTGCTCATTGCCGTCGGGCTCATTCTCATGATGTATCCTCCCCTGGCCAAGGTGAAATACGAGCTGATGCCCAAGGTGTTTGCCGACGTGAAGATACTCGGCCTGTCGCTGGTGCAGAACTGGATCGTGGGACCCCTGCTCATGTTTTTCCTTGCCCTGGGGTTCTTCGGTTACATCGCCCCGGCCCTTTTCGGACCGGACCCACGCTGGGGCTACTACATGGTGGGGCTTATCCTGGTGGGAATTGCCCGGTGCATCGCCATGGTGCTCGTCTGGAACCATCTTGCCCGTGGCAACAGTGAATACGGAGCGGGCCTGGTGGCTCTCAACAGCGTATTTCAGATTGTGACCTTCGGTTTCTACGCCTGGCTCTTCATAACCGTTCTGCCTACCTTCTTCGGTATGGAAGGAATCATCGTCGATGTGACCATCAGGGAAATTTTTGCAAGCGTCATGATCTACCTGGGCATACCCTTCGGGGCGGGCATCCTGAGCCGGGTCATTCTGCTTCCCCTGAAGGGGGACCACTGGTACGATACCGTTTTCTTAAACACTCCGCATGACCAAATTATTGTACTTTTCCTCCCCAAAGTCCTTAAGAGACAAAAAACTCTCGTTCTGCAGAATAGACA
>PWLL01000025.1 GCA_003559395.1 Candidatus Iainarchaeum sp.
AAAGTATTTTACAGAAGTGTTCCATCATGAAACAGTTAAAGTATTTAAAGTAAACAAAGAGATGTTTAATTAATAACAACCCTATTAAATAAAAATAAATATTTAAAATTACGAAAAAATATGTATGATCTTTTATTAGTAACTACGACCTTATTTGCTTTTTTTTTAACATATGTTTTAGTAAAAATATTTATTCCAGTTTTATTTAAAAACAATCTTTTTTGTTTAGATCAACAGAAAAAAAGAAAACCAAAAGTTGCAAGTGCTGGAGGAATTCCAACATTTTTAGGTTTTTTTATATCTGCAACTATTTTTATTATTGCATCTTCTTTTTTATTTATGCAAATATCTTTTCATTATGTTTTAATATTAATTTCAATAACCTTTGGAACATTTGTAGGAATCTTAGATGATACAAGAATATCAATCATTCCAAAAACCTGTGTCTATGGAAATAAACAACATAGACAAGGAATTTCACAAACCCTAAAACCAATTTTAACATTACTTGCTTTTTTCCCAATATTCTTTTTATTGTTGAACAACACTTATCTTATATTTCCTATAGTTGGGCAAATAAATCTAGGATTGTTTTATCCTTTGCTATTTGCACCATTAATATTTGTAGTTGTTTCAAACAGTCCTAATCTTCTTGCAGGAACAAACGGGTTAGAAGGAGGAGTTATGTTTCTTCTTACAACAACCTTAGGAATTTATTTTTTATTTAATAATAACATTGGTCTAGCAACAATTGCATTTATTGCAAGCGCTTCAGTATTTGCCTTTTTGTGTTTTAATTGGTGTCCTGCAAAAATACTTCCTGGAGATTCTTTAACCTATTTTTCAGGAACAACCTTTGCTGCTTTGACTTTAGTTGGAAGAGCTGAGTTTATTGCAGGAGTTATATATGTTCCTATGTTTATAGAGTTGTTATTAAAACTAAAAGGAAAGATGAAAGTAAGAAGCTTTGGAAATCTTCAAAAAGACAACACTATAAAAAAACCATATAAAAACATCTATTCTTGGACACACATATTTATGCACTATCCAAAAAAAATATACAATAAAAAACTAACTGAAAAACAAATAACCACAAGCATCTTACTTGTTCAACTACTATTCTGTATCTTAGGGTTGATATTGTTTTTATAGTTTCTAAAAAAGATTTTTTTTAAAAATAATCAACCATTCTTTTTTGTTTCTTAAACTCTTCAAGTATCTTTGATTGTTTTTTATAGAAGTTAATATCAACAACAAAATACTTAGAAATTTCTTTTAAAGCACAAGAAAGATCTTCAAAAGTTTTAGGTGCTTCTTTCATTGCTTTTTTTACAGACTCTCTTACTAACCAAACACCTTCTGATTTATAATCATTGTCAATCTCTCTAAAAACAATCACTCTTGCTTGCTTTTTTATTTTTTCCAAATACTCACAAACTGAAAGTCTTGTTGAGTAGTATCCTCCAGTAACTGAAAAAGCATATTCTTTTCTAGGAAAACTAATTTCATGATCTTTAGAAACTTTTAAATCTGTTGTAATTTCTATATTCTCAAAACCCCAGTTTTCTGGAAGAAGTAAAACAACAAACTTGTTTTTATAGGCTTTATAGTAAAATACCTGATAGTCATCTATTACTGGAAAATAAAGAAGCTTATCAACAATTAATTTTTTACTAACAATATCATCAACAGAAGTAATTGTCCATTTAGTAGGCACTAACACTCTATTTTTTTTAAGACCTAACAACCCAACAGAAAAAACATCTTGTATCTTATAAACATCAGACATTCTGTTATATATCTTAAGAACCCCATCAACTGCTTTTAGGTCTGTGTCATTTACTGTTTTGTCAATAACTTTTGGAACTCTTATATTATCAATAATCTTTATGTTTTTAGAAAGATAACCATAGTTGTTTATTCCAGAAACATCGTCAACAACTCTTGTAAACTTATTAATCTCTGCTTCTATTTCTGTTGTTCTTAAAGACTGTGAAAGCAACTGCATTTCTTCTAAAGCTTTGTTTGGGTATCTAGCAGAGGTTTTGTTAAAGTTGTTGTATACTATTATTTGGCTGTTCTTTTCTTTTTTAGCTTCATTAAAATCCTTATCAATCCATTTTTTAGGAGATGATCTTTGCGCAACATCTTTTCTAAGGTAAGTTGTTGGACCTAAAGACAAGTATGGATAGTTTTTTTCAAAAACAAAGTTTTTTGGATTTGAATAAAGTTGTTTTTTATTTTGCATGTATATTACTTTTTGGTACAAAATATATAAAAAACAATATAATTATAAAAACAATACTATTAAATATATTATTAATCAAATATATATATAGAAAATAAAAAAAGGTGACTATACTTGTTAACATATAAAGGAAAAAAAATAAGACATCCAAAAGCACTGGTTGATTATTTTTATGATAAAGTAAATTTTAAATCTGCTTTTTTAGTAGTATTAATAGCATTAATAGTAGAGCTTTTTTTCTTGTTTGTTGTTCTTAAAGTCCCACAAGTAGGAATAATGAGCTTATATTTATTATATTCCAGAGTGGTAGTTGGTTGGTTAGTGTTAGGACTGATAAAGATCGGA
>PWLL01000045.1 GCA_003559395.1 Candidatus Iainarchaeum sp.
AAAGGATTGTTAGAAGTATTTCTGATATATAGTTCTCTATCACTAATGACTTCTGGTCTAATATTAATAACATAGTCACAACTCTTATAATCTCTTTTAAACTCACCAAAATCAACAAGCTCTCTAGTTGTGAAAACTTGACTAAAGTTTAAAACAACAACAATCAAAACAACAGCAACCACTATTAACAAAATACTCACAATCAAAACACTTACGCTTTTTTGTATAAAATGTTTTTTTATGTTTTTTAAAAATGATGGTTTACGTTTTCTGATAGTTTTGTTTTGTATTTTAGGTTTTAGTTTAGGTTTTGGTTTTGATTTAGTAACGCTTTTCTTTTTTTGAGTTTTAGAAACTTTCTTAGAAGTTTTTGTATCTTTTAAAGTCATATTATCACATATTAGAAATAAAATTCTAATATTATATAAATATTAGTAGATGTATAGGTATATATTCTTTTTCATTTACAATTTATCTTAAAAAAACTAATAAAAAAAGGAAAAAATATTTTCTATATAAGAAAACAAAGATTTATAATAATAAACAAAGATAAGATTATATATAAAAACAAATAAAATTAATGAAAATATGATAAAATTATTTAAAAGAAAAAAACATAGTCTTAAAGAAAAAACGCACAAACACCCACTAAAAAAAATAGTAACAAAAGAAGAAATAGAAAAAAGAAAACAAGCAATAAAAAAAGCAGCAATTACTGGAGAAGTAAATAAAAAAAAACTGCCTCTTGAACAAAGAGTATATTTTTTACTAAAAACAATAAATGAAAATAAAACTGTTTTAAATAAAGAATTGTTTACGCGATCACAAAGAGAACTAAAAAATGATTTGAAAAAAGCACTTATGCAATCAATTATTGAAAATCCAGAATATACTATTAAAAAAATAGAACCGAATTTTGTGAAAATGCTTGGTTTTATAGAAGCAGAAGATCTATTAAAATCAAATGTAAACCCTTATAGATTATCTAAAGCACTTGGAAAAAACATAGGTACTTTCTTTGATGTGTTTATTAATAAAAAAGACCTGACAAGACAATATTGGATACTGTGGCCTGACAAGATTCCTGAAATACTTGGAAAAAATTTAATTCCGTTTGTAAAAGGAATGGGCAAAAATAAAAAAGAATTTATTAGTGCGTTTGGTGCAAATCTCACTTTCTTTGATTATGCTTTAGATGTAGAACATTTGCGTTCTTCTTTCTTAGAAACTTTAAGTAAAGAAGAAAGAAGTTATTATCTTAAAAAACTAAAATTTTCTAGATCTTTACAAAGTATAAGAACAACTGCTTTTTTATCCAAATATGAGCAAAAACAAATTGTTGAAAATTTAGTAAGAATCTCAAGAAGCATTATTAAAAATGACGTGCAAGTTTTGGTTGCGCTTGATAAGTCTGGAAGATATGTTGGACGAATGGTGAAAGATGCAATCTTTCAAAAAACAGGAAAATCTATACCGCTATACTTCATAAATCCTCAAGAAATAATAAACGCAAGAAATCCAAAAACAAACAAAAGAATAAAAAATATTTTTGAAAAAGAACATCCGTACCTATCTAAACAAATAAAAAATAAAACGCTAGCAATAATTGACGAAATCACAATTAATGGTATAACTTTAAGAAAAACAAAAACGTTTTTTAACGAATATAGTCCTAAAAAACTATTGGACTACACACTAGAAGGTGATTTTTTTAGAGAGCAAAAAAACACCAGTTGGAGAGAACACGGAATACAACATCCTTTTATTGAACAAAAAGATTCTTTGTTAGTTAAAAGAAAAATAATAACAGAGGATAAAAACAAGAAAAAACACAAAAAACTAAGAAACAAAATGAGCCACATGGTTGATAGTGCTGCTAAAAAAAGATAATAAAATGTTTTTTTCATATTTAAAGAAAGTGGTTATTTTTTTTAAATTTGTGTATTTTAAAGTATAGTTGTTTATTTGATATTCTTTTGAAACTTTGTTATTTATAACATATATTGTAAAAGGCTCATACTCTAAAGCCTGATAAAAATAAAGAGCAGAAGTAAGTGCAATATATTCTGTAGGTAACTTACATGCAATTGAGTATATTTCATCTATAGAATATTCTTTTGCTAAAAGATATTTTGATTTTTCTAGCTTTATAAAATATTTTTTTTATAGAGAGAGATAACTATTTCGTTTATTTTTTGTTTATTATATTCTGGAAAAAAAGCGTGTAGTGTTTTGTTGGTAATAATGGTCGTTGTGTCTTCTAAAGTGTTTATTATTTTCATTTCGGTTTTTGTTAAGGGGTTTTTTATAAGCATATAACAGACGCAGGTACAATTAACTTTAAATATTTAACCCCTTAAGAAAAAAAATCAAAAAAACAAAATATTTACAAAACTTATAAAAAAGAACAAGATATACAACACAACCAAACTTACAAAAAAAATAAAAACCTTTAAATAAACATACAACAACTATTTATTTATATAAAATATATTTTAGAATAAAAAAAGATTAAACATGAAGATAGGAAACTACAAAGTAGGAGATTATATTGTTGATGACCATGGAGGTAAAAAGAAATTAATTATTGATTGTAGAAATTGTCCATATAATACTTCGCTTGCAGATGATCCTAGATGTAGGTTTCATGTTACTAAGCTTTTAGAAACTATTGATGTTGAAGAAATTATCTTGGCTGAAGTTTATGAAAGAGTATATGATAAAAAACAAACTAATTATTTTAAAGAAATTGTAAGCTTACTTAATGAGTGGGAAGGAAGAGCAGTCTGGATTGGTTCTCATCTTGGTATCAAAGATATTGATTGTGATGAATGTTATACAGAAAGACATAATAACATACTTAAGTTTGCTAGAGATCTTTTAAGCTATGATCCTGTTGCATCTTATGTGAGCTTGTTAAAAGAAATAGAAAATAACAAAATAAGACTAGACGAACAAAAAGGACAAAAATGTGAAAAATGCTTTGTAGCAAATCTAAAACATCTTAAATCTCTAAAAAACGAATTTGAAGAACTTTCTTTTGTTCAAGAGCTTAAACCGCTTCTTGGAAAAGTAAAAGATATCACTGATCTTAAAGATTTATATAAAACTATTCTAGAAGTAGAAATAAAACCTTCTTTTATTGGGTCTCAACTTTTGTTTAGTGAGTCTGAAAAACTAGAGTTGTTAGATGAATATACTGTCTTAAACACAACCGTACAAATATTTAAACATCCAGAAAAAATAGAACCTGTTTTTTTTGTAAATCCGCCTGAGTATACTTTGTCGCCAGATCATTATTTTGTTCTTTCTAAAGCAAAAGAAACTGTTGCAAACTATCAACCAGGAAAAGTAACGTTAACTTCTGGGTCTGGAACAAGAAAGTATTTTCAAAAAATATATAGAAGCACAATAGCTGATATTGCTAGAAGATATTCAATAGATATGTCTCCTGATGACGTGTATATGTTGTCAGAGATTGTGACAAGATATACGATTGGGTATGGTATTTTGGAAGTTCTTTTGTATGATGCTCAACTAACAGACATATATATTGATTCTCCAATCGGAGGGCGTCCAATATATGTTGTTCATTCAAAATACGGACAGTGTCAAACAAATATTCTATATACAGATAGAGAAGCAGAAAGCCTTGTTGGAAAGATGAGAGCCATGTCTGGTAGGCCGTTTGATGATGCACACCCTATACTTGATTTTGATATTGAAGATGTAAACACAAGAGTGTGTGTTATTGGCAAACCTATGGCTGTTGATGGTACTGCTTTTGCATTAAGGATACATAAAGATACTCCTTGGACGTTGCCACAGCTTATAAACGTAAAGTCGTTAAATCCTTTAGCTGCAGGCATGATCAGTTTTTTTATAGATAACAATTCTACGATCATTGTTGCTGGCTCTAGAGGTGCAGGAAAAACCTCTTTGATGTGTGCGATGATGTTAGAGATTCTTCAAAACTCAAGAATCATTGCTCAAGAAGATACGCTTGAGTTGCCAATCTTGTATATGAAGGATATTGGGTTTAATGCTCAAAGACTAAAAACAAGATCAGCAATCGGTGCAGACGAATCTTCTGCAGAAGTAAAGCCAGAAGATGCGTTAAGAACAGCTTTAAGGCTTGGTGATTCTGCAATCATTGTTGGAGAGGTAAGAAGTGTTGAAGCTAAGGTTCTTTATGAAGCTATGAGAGTTGGCGCTGCAGGAAACGTTGTTATGGGCACAATTCATGCTGACTCTGCGTATGCTGTATGGGATAGAGTAGTAAATGATCTTGAAGTGCCAACTACTTCTTTTAAAGCAACTGATCTTGTGGTTATTTGTAAACCAATTAGGTTTAAGGGGTCTGTTAAAAAACACAGAAGAGTTGTTCAGATAACTGAAGTTAAAAAACACTGGAATCATGATCCTGAAGCTGAAGGAGGGTTACTTGATCTTATGACCTATAGTGCAAAAAAAGATAATCTTATAATAAACGAAGATGCTTTAAAGGATTCTGAGTTGTTTAATAAGATTTGTACTTTGTCTGGTATGACTATAGAGGAAGTATGGGACAATATTAGGCTTCTTGCTAACGAGAAAGAGTATATTGTTGTTGTTGCAAGAGAAAATAAGTGTTTGAATCTTCTTGAGGCAGAAAACACAGTTTATGCACATAATAAACTATTGTTAATAAAAGAAGATTATCTTGAAGATCATGAAAAAATTGATTTTGATGATGTTTTTAAGATTTGGAAGAAGTGGTATAAGGAAGAGTTTGCTCCAAGAGTTATCAAGAAGCATAAAAATGATAAGGAAGAAGATATTACATAATTATTTGTTTAAATCAATTTTATCGCATGCAAGCAACAATTTTTTCCAACAATCGTATATTTCTTTTAAATCTTCTTTTATTTCTGGAAAAAAAGAAAGATCTCTATAGTCTCTTTCTAGTTTTCCTAGAAAGTCTACTTTTTTTTGTGTATATTTGTTATCTTTAAGCATATCTATATAAAAATAATCAATAAAATGTGAAGCAGAATCAACAAAAACCATGGTCTTTGCTTCAAGGGTTTCTGGTAAAACATCTCTACATCTGTGTGCTCTTACACAATGTAGAACTTTGGCTTTTTTTTCTTCAGGATATTTTTCACTTGTTAAAAACTCGTTGGCTTTTTTTTCACTAATGATGGCGTGGTCTTTTTTTAAGTGTGAGTAGTGTCCAATATCGTGCAACCAGACTGATAACAGTACGATTTCTTGGTTTATTTTAGGATATCTTTTAAACATGTATTTTGCCCATCTTTCTGCACCTAAAATGTGTGGTTCTAAAATATAAGGGTCATGTCCAAATTCGTTTTTTGTTTTTAAAAAAAATTCTTTTGCTTTTTCTAGAATATACATTTTTAAAACCGTTTATATTGTTTTTAAAAAAAGAACAAGTATTTTCTCTTTTTAGAGTTGTTTATACTAAATATCTTTAGTTTATTTGTTTTTTTAAATATATGTTTGTTTTAGATATATATAAAACAAAGGGTTGTTTTCTTGTAAGTTGTTTTTTTCTTTGTGTTTTGTTTTAAACAGAAGAAGAGGTTATAAAGAAAAGGCCATGTCTGCTAAACGTAAAATAGTTTTAATTTTAGCAGGGGTAAAAAAAGAACAAAAAGTAGAGATTTCTTTCATTATTAAGATGTTTTTATTTTTAAAGAAATATTTGTTTCTTTTGTTAAAATAAATAGAGCTTTTTCTAAATTTGTTTTTGATTTGTTTTCTTTTGAGAGAACATTTATAACATTTAATAAAAAGGCTTGTCTTTTAAATAACATTTTTTTCTTTTTTTATATTTATTTATTTATTTTTGTTAATTGTACTTAATAATAGACAGCATATAATTTATAAACGTATTTTTTTGTATTTATAAGCAAAAAATTCCTTTTTTCTTACACTTGTGTTTTTTATAAAAATCTCATTTTTTAAGAAATATAATTTATAACCGCTACACATATATTATACACTTCAAAAAGGGTGTTCATTTTGGAAGGGGTAATGCCCAGTGCAAAGTAGATTATAAGACTACAATTTATATCTTTTCTAAAAAATCTTTCAAACAATTTAACAATCCAAAAAACAACTGTCTTTTTGATTTTGGAATATAGTGATTTATTGAATTTTCTAGATATTTTAATTGTTTTTTATCTTCTAACAACAAGTTTATTTTTTTTATAGTTTCTTTTATTAAGTTTGTTTTGTTTTTTGTATTATATTTACTGATTGTTTTTTTTAAAGATTCTTGATCATATTCTTCATTAAATAAATAATAAAGATCATACGCATCTTTTCCATCAATTCTATTAATAAACGCACATAACTTTTGAACAATAAGCTCTTCTTTTGAATATATCGGATATAAAGAGCTTGAAAAAGGAACAAAGCCATAGTCAATAATTTTTAAACTAGGTTTTTTAAAAATTTGTTCACTAACGACATGAAATTCAAGCTTTATTTTATCTTTTTGTAAACCTGCAAAATAAACATCAAACCTGATTGTATTATTCATGATTCTTGGTTTTTGAACATCGTATCCTTTTAGTTGTTTTATTAATAAGGAATATATTTCTTTTTTAATATCATTTATTGCTTTGGTTGAATAGATATCAAAAACAATATCTTCTGAAAATCGTCTATTATTTTTAGAAATATAAACTCTATTAATTCCTGTTCCACCTTTTAAGATAATGTTTTTTATCTTTGATTCTAATATTTTTAATATTTTTGAAATTTCAAGATCTTTAACAACATAGTTTAATGACAATTCTGTACTTACAGATAATTTTCTTACATCTTCAACATTCATTCAATACCACCACGATAAAATTTCTTTTTCTCCTAAATTGTTTTGTAGGTTCCATTTTGAAACAAATTTAGATTTGTTATTATTGTTTAATAGTTTTGTTTTTGATTTTGGTTTTGAATAAAAATGGGTTATTATTTTGTTTGGAATATTACTGTTTGTTTTTTTTTTTAATAAATCTAAAATATATCCAGTTATTTGATATTGTCTATTTGTTGAATATTTTTCATAGATTTTTATTAATTCGTTCCAGTTTATTTTTTCACAACTATCAAAGAGTGCTTTAGATATTACTGAGTATCCACCACTATGTTGTGGTTTATAAAAACAATCAAAGATCGTTTTTTCTAAAGAGGAAACAAAAACATCGTTATCTAAAATATAGTTTGAAAATACTTTTTTTATATTAATATATTTGTATAAATATTCTTTGTTGGTTATTTCTTTTGATTTGTTTGTTGTTGCAACAAATATTGTGGTTGGTTCATAGTCTATTAGATCATAGTGTCTTAAAGCAGAAAGAAAAGAAATATATCCTGGATAGATAGATAAAGCTGTTTTAAAATAATCAATGTTTGTTTTATTTCTTATTACTTCATAAACGCCTTTTTTTAGCTGTGTAATATATTTTTTATTTTTTAGTGAGTTGATAATTTCATTTAATCTTTGTTTTGGAATGTTTGGAAAGAGAGTAGCTATATCTGTAGAAGTGATTGTGGTTTTGGACGGGTGTATGTTTTCAAATATCATTTGCTCTTGTTTTGTTAAATAGTTTTTTATTTTCATATAATATGTTCTAGACCCGTTATGTTTAAATAAAGTACTATTTATAAAAAACCATAAAATATACTATAAATCAAGCCCATAACTCTTTTTTATTAATTGTTAATCTTCTTTTTTATTAATTGTTAATCTTCTTTTTTATTAATTGTTAATCTTCTTTTTTATAATTTTTGTAAAATAACACAAATGAATCAATAGCCTCAATACATATATTATACACTTCAAAAAGGGCGTTTATTTTGGAAGGGGTAATGCCCAGTGCAAAGTAGATTATAAGACAACAACACACCTCTTTTCTAAATAATCTTTCAAAAAATTTAACAATTCAAAAAACAGCCCTCTTTTTGATTTTGGAATATAGTGATTTATTGAATTTTCTAGATATTTTATTTGTTTTTTATCTTATAACAACAAGTTTGTTTTTTTCTGTAATTTTATAATACTTTTCTTGTTTTTTAATAATTTTTGTTTTTTTAAAATATATGTTTGTTTTAGATATATATAAAACAACTATTAATAAATATATTATATCTTATATATATTAAAAGAAGATAAAACATGTTTAATAAAAAAATAATCGGAATTAGTCTGGTGGTTGCTTTTGTTTTGTTTGTTTTGTTTATTAGTATTTTTATAGAATCTCAACAAAACATAAGAGAAGAAACAACAAGACTTAAAAAATATCAACGAGAGTCACCAAATCCAAATGTCCAAAGAGCAATTACAAACATTGATGATAAATCTGATTTTGTTTGGCTTTTATTGCCTAGTTTTGCTTTTTTAGGACTTATGATCGGACTTGTTGTTTTTTATATAATGTCTGAAAAAGAATCTAAAAAAAGCAAAGTTGTAAAAATAAACACAAAAAAGATTCTTGATCTTCTTTCTAGTGAAGAAAGATTAATAATTAATAAACTTCTTGAGAATAATGGAAAAGTAAGACAGTATGAAATAACATATATAGATGGGCTTACAAAATTAAAAGTACATAGACTCTTAAAAAGACTTGAAGCAAAAGATATTATTAAAAAAGAAAAAATAGGAAAAGTAAATAATGTACTTTTAGATAAAGAAATATTAGAGATTCTAAAAGAATAACTTCTTTTAAAATCTCTTTTTTTCTAGTTGTTTTGTATGTTCTTTTTTAGTTGTTGGTTTCTGTGTAGTCTTTGTTGTGTTTGTGTGTTTTTTTGTTTTTGTATTCTTTGTCCTAGTCCAAGCTCTGCTCTTATTTGTGTGTATGTTTCATAGTTTCCTTCTTGTTTTGCTATTTTCATTTCTTTGAATCTAGAAAAGTTTTCTTCTGTTATAATTTCTAGGGATCTTGGATTTCTTTCTTGTAGTTTTTCTAACCAGTCTTGATATTCTGTTTCTTCAAAGTTTGAAAACAAACAGTCGTTTGGTTTTTCTGGTCTTGTTTCTCTTTTGTTTTCTTGATATGCAAATACCAAAGAACTAAACAAAAGCAGACCAAAAACTACAACCAAAGCAGTAGTTATTTTTTTGTTCATTGTTGTGTACCTCCTTTTTGTTTTTTGAGATGGTTTTCTCTATAAATATTAGTGTTGAAACTATATATTTGGTTTTATGAAACTATTGTTTTTAAGGGTTTTTTGTTTTTATGTATGTATATGTGTTGTGCTCTTCAAAAATAAGTTTTGTTTTGGGAGGCTTTGATGGTTTATGTAAAATTGATTAAAGTTGTTTTTTATGCTACAAAAACTGTGAGATGGTTTTTAAGAAAAAATATTAATAAAATTAGTAAAATTTGTTTTTTATTTTGTATTTTTAAGAAAAAAGATATGTTCATAAATAATATATGAAAACAAATATTATTTTAAAAAAGAAATAGGTTTTTTAAATAAAAAAAAGAAAAAGAAAAGAAAGTTTTTAAACTTTCTTTTTTGAGAGAAACTTACATTCCTTCAATTGCTGTGATTAAAGCTCTAGCTGCAGTTTCTGTATCTGATTTTGTCATACCAGCAACAACAATGTTTCCTTCAGGAGTTTTTCCAAAGACGTAATCTCCTGTGTTAGTGATTACTTCTTCAAGTCCAATTCCTTGTGCAAGAGTGTTTACTAAATAACCACCTACGATTATTTTAGTTCCTGCAGGAGATTGTGAATCAAGTACAACAAAGTTGTTTGGTGTCCATCCGGAAGGTACGATTGCGTCTCCTTCTAGGCCACCAGATATTGTGTAGTCGTTAAGTTGTGCTGAGATACCGTCTTCTGTAACTGTTGTTCCGATTGTGTCTAGAGTTAGAGTTGCACCAACAAGAGTTTCTTCAGTAGTTGTTTCTCCGCCTACAAAGAACAAAACATTTTGTCTTTCTTCAGGGAAGTCTAAGTTCAAATGCTTTCCATCTATGTCTAATATAGCACCACTTAGAGTAATACCTTCTCTTAAGTCATCTGAGTCGTCATCATTTAAAAAGAACGTATACTCTGTATTATCTATATCATATTTTAGTTTTTGTTTGTTTGTTGCTGTAGTTGCGTATGCTTCTATAGCGGTATTAACATAATCTTCAACATCTGCTAACCTGTTTGATTCTGTGTCGAAAAGTGCATGAATAATTTTATTGTCTACATCATGAACAACAACTTTTGCCATACCTGCAGTATCTGTATTATTCCTTGTAGCATTTCCTGTATAGAAATAACGAT
>PWLL01000012.1 GCA_003559395.1 Candidatus Iainarchaeum sp.
GAGTATAATTACCCTACAACAATTTCTTCTATTACTTTTGATTTTAATGAAGGGGTAATTAATTTTTATATGTCTTTTAATAAAAACATGGGTCCTCAAGAAACAGATTTAAACGAAACTTTACTAAATAAAGACCTTTATAGCTACACTCTTGAATATATTACACACTCAACACCATATACAGATACAAATGTTTTTTTTACTTACAATTGATGATTATTTATGGATAAAGATTTATTAATAATAGAAATTATATTTATTGCTTTTTTATTAGTTAATGCTTTTATAGAAAACAACTTATCAATAAAAATATTATTTATATTTCTTTTGTTTTTTTACATCCTTAAATCTAAACCAAACTATGTTTATAACAAATCAAAGTTTCTTTTTATTGCTTATTCTTTAGTTATCTTTTCAATATTATTTTTACTTTCAAACTATATAACTTCTTTTACTTTTGTTGTTGTTATTTTTTGCTTGTTGGTTTTGTTTTTATATCTTAAATATGTTTTGTTTAGATATAGTTATGGTATTGTTATTAAAAAACTAAAAAATAAAATTGTTGTTAAAATAGAAGACTCTTTTTATAAAAACAACAAGACAGTTGAGTTGATAACTAAAAAAGCAGTTACTAAAAACGACATAGTTATCTTTTCTTTAAAAAACATTTTTTTACAAAAAAGTAAACAGAAAGTAATATCTATAAGAAAAAAATAACTTTCTTTTTATGAATGTTGTTTATTTAAGAAGATTAGTTATTATTGTTTCTGTTATTTCTCTTTTTTTACTATCTACATATACTTATTATTATTCTCCACCCTCTTTTTCTGTATCTGATTTTATTCATACTATGGATTCTGACAAATATTTAGAAAAAACAATTTCTTTGTCTGGTACAATAAGAGACCCATTAGTAAAAGAAAATCATCTTTTTTTTAAGGTTTGTTCTGGTGCTACTTGCGTCCTTGGTGTTATTTTCAACTATAAAGATTTTCAAAAGCAAATGGTATTTAACAACCAAACAATAAAAGTAACTGGAAAATATACGATCTTTAACAAACAAAAAGAAATAATTGTTTCTAGGTTAGATTATGTTAATACTTGAAATAATAATAGGTGTTTTTTTAGGATTTGTTTTAGGATTGGTTCCTAATCTTCATATAAACACAATTGGTTTTTTATTTATACTTGTTGGGTTATTAAGCCTGTATCCTCAAAACCTTTTCTTTTTCATATCAGTGGCTGTCTCTCAATTAGTTTCAAGCTTTGTTCCTAGTTGTTTGTTTGGAGTCCCTAACGATCAAACTATTTTAACTATCTTTCCCACACACAAGCTTTTTTTAGAAGGTAAAGCAAAACTTGCAATTTTTCTTTGTATGGTTGGTTGTTTTTTTGGAGTTTTTTTTTCTTTATTGCTATTACCAATATTATTTTTAATTTTTAATGTTTTAGGGAGCTTTTCTTTTTTTATATATTCTGCAATATTGTTTGTTTTACTAATGTTTGTTTTTGAAGCAAAGGATCTTAAAAACAAACTAGCGTCTCTTTCAATAATTGTTATTTCTGGAGCTTTAGGGGTATTAACTTTAAAAACATCTTACTTTTTAAAAGAGCCTTTACTGGTGTGTATCTTTGGATTGTTTGCAGCACCTTTTTTATTAATAGCAATATTTAACAACCCAAAAAAAGTTTTTCAAAAAGAAGAAACACCTAAGTCTTCTGTTTATTTTTTCACTTCTCTTTTAGGTGTTTTTTCTTCTATGTTTATTATTCTTATTCCTTCTTTTAGTTCTGCACAAGCTGGGTTAGTTGTTTCAAAGATAAAAAACAATCTTTCTTCTAACGAGTATATAGTTTTATTTTCTTCAATTGCTATAAGCTCATTAATCTTTTCTTTTTTTTTAGCATTTACTTTTTTTAAGTCAAGACTAGGGTATATTGTTGTTTTAAGGTCTTTTGATATTATTACTTTAAATATAAATTGGCTTGTTTTTTGTTTAGTTGTTGTTATTTCTGTTTGTTTGTCTGTTTTACTTGTTTTATTGTTTATTGATGATTTTATTTTGTTTGTTAACAATTCTAATCACAGAGCAATAAACATAGTTGTTTTTTTAATATCTGTTTTTATTATCTTTAGCATTTCTGGTAAATCTTCTTTAATTTTTTTATTATTAAGTATGTTTATTGGCTTTTTGCCTATTATCTTTAACAAAAGAAGGGTGATACTAATGTCTTATATAATGATTCCTACTTTACTATATTATATATGATTGACCTATTTAAAAAGAAAAATAAAATAAAAAAAACATGGGCTGTTAAGAAAGAAGTGTTAGAAACAATAATGGATTTTTCTAAAAAATATTATCCTAGAGAGTTTGCTGGTATGCTTGTAAGTAATTCTTCTGTTATTGACGATCTTTATATTTATCCTTTATCTCAAAACAACTCAGATTCTGTTTTTATTAAACCAGGATTATCTCCAATGACTTTAAGTGTTGTTGGTTCAGTTCATTCTCATCCTTCA
>PWLL01000084.1 GCA_003559395.1 Candidatus Iainarchaeum sp.
CAGACCGTGATGCTCCGGGAGAGCGAGCCATGACAGCATTCCGACAGACCCAGACCCTCAACTTCGGCCTCGACGAGGCGCCGTTGGCGCCGGGTGAGGTTGCCATCGTCGGCGCCGGCCCCGGCGACCCCGGCCTCCTGACCCTGCGTGCGCTTTCCATGCTGCAGCAGGCGGACTGCCTGGTGTTCGATCGCCTGGTCTCCCAGGAGGTCCTGGCCATGGGCCGACCCGATGCCCGCCGCTACTACGTGGGCAAGGCCTCGCGCTGCCATGCCCTGACCCAGGAGGAGACCAATGCCCTGCTGGTGCGGCTGGCCGGCGAGGGCCGGCGGGTGCTGCGCCTCAAGGGCGGCGACCCCTTCATCTTCGGCCGCGGCGGCGAGGAGGCCGAGTACCTGATCGAGCACGGCGTGGGATTCCGGGTGGTGCCGGGCATCACTTCGGCCTCGGGCTGCTCCAGCTATGCCGGCTTCCCGCTCACCCACCGCGACTATGCCCAGAGCGTCACCTTCGTCACCGGCCACTGCAAGGGCGACCGGGACCTGGCTCTCGACTGGTCGGCCCTGGCGGTGCCCCATCACACCACGGTCTTCTATATGGGGCTGAGCAACGCCGAGCTGATCCGTCGCGAGCTGCAGGCCCACGGCATGCCCGCCGAGACTCCGGTGGCCCTGGTGGAGCGGGGCACCACGCCGGAGCAGCGCCACCTGCTGACCACCCTGGGGGATCTGGTGGGGGCGATCGAGCGCGAGGCCTTCCGGCCGCCGACCCTGATCGTGGTGGGTGAGGTGGTCACCCTCGCCGATACCCTGGCCCCGGCCATGACCCGCCTGGCCCGTGAACCGAGCGGCGCCATCGACTCCCTGGAGCGCGGGGTGGGGAGGGTGGCCCTGTGAGGGAGATCCCGATGGCGCTGCCACCCCTGATACTCGGTGGCCTGCTGGCCGCGATCACCCTGCCGGCCCTGGCCGGCGAACCGGACGCCGAGGTGCTCTACAACCAGCACTGCTCGGTCTGCCACGGCGTCAGTCGCCTGGGCGGGATCGGCCCGGCACTGCTGCCGGATAACCTGGCCCGTGTCCGCCCAGACGACGCCATGGCGACGATACTGGAGGGGCGGAAGGACACCGAGATGCCGGCCTACCGCGAGCTGCTGTCTCAGGAGGAGGTGGCGGCCCTGGCCGAGTGGATCTTCACGCCGCCTGAGCATGACCTGGCCTGGGAAGAGGCCGATATCCTGGCCAGCCACGATGTCGCTCACCCCCATGGCAGCCTGCCGGACGCGCCGGTATTCGAGGTCGAGGATCTGAAGAACCTCTTCCTGGTGGTGGAGATCGGCGACCACCACGTCAGCCTGCTGGACGGCGACCCCTTCGAGCGCATCACCCGCTTCCCCAGCCGCTATGCCCTGCACGGTGGGCCCAAGTTTTCCGCCGATGGTCGCTATGTCTACTTCGGCTCCCGGGATGGCTGGGTCACCAAGTACGATATCTACAACCTGACGGTCACCGCCGAGATTCGCGCCGGTATCAATATGCGCAACGTTGCCCTGTCCGCCGACGGCAACTATGTGCTGGCCGCCAACTACCTGCCCCACAGCCTGGTGCTGCTGGATGCCCGGAACCTCGATCTGGTTGCCAGGATCCCTGCGGAGGGGCTCAGCGGCGAGACCTCCCGGGTCAGCGCCGTCTATACCGCGGCGCCACGCAACAGCTTCGTGGCGGCGCTTCCCGATATCCCCGAGGTCTGGGAGATACGCTGGCCGGAGGAGCGCATCGAGGGCGATGAGACGATTCTGGGCGATGTCGCCCTGCATCGTGTGAAGGCGCCCGACCACCTGGACAACTTCTTCTTCGATCGTGACTATCGCCATGTCATCGGCGCAACTCGTGGTGGCCGGGGCGCTCAGGTGTTCGACCTCGACGAGGCGCGCAAGGTGGCGGACCTGCCCCTGGAGGGCATGCCGCATCTGGGGTCCAGCCTGACCTGGGAGCGCAATGGCACCAGCGTGATGGCCGTGCCCCATCTCAACATGGGGCGGGTCTCGGTGCTCGATATGAACGACTGGTCGCTGATCACCCATATCGAGACCGACGGTCCGGGCTTCTTCACGCGCAGCCACGAGAACTCCCCCTACGCCTGGGTGGATGTCTTCTTCGGCCCCCATCAGGATCGCGTCCATGTGCTCGACAAGCAGAGCCTTCAGGTCGTCGAGACGCTGATTCCGGAGCCGGGCAAGACCGCCGCCCACGTGGAGTTCGACCGGCGCGGCGAGACCCTGCTGCTGAGCATCTGGGAGGATGATGGCTACCTGCTGTGGCTCGATGCCGATACCCTCGAGGAGCTGGGGCGGATGCCCATGAAACGCCCCTCCGGCAAGTACAACATCTGGAACCAGACCCGGTAGGCACAGGGCGGTCACCGAGCGGCCGCGATAAGAAATATTCTTGATACCTGTCATGGCCCCGGCGGCCTCGGGCAAGGCACAATGGGAAATCTAGCGCAACCGTCGGGATACTC
>PWLL01000008.1 GCA_003559395.1 Candidatus Iainarchaeum sp.
CACCTCCTTAATTTCACAAAGCTATACTTTTACGTAGCCACCTTAAAACTGCTAATATAAGGTGTTTCTTTGCTTGTCTCGTCGTGCTGAAATATCACGATACTGGTTGGCGTTGGCGGGCTGCCAGCCTCTTGGCCAGTCTCAGGGTCGATAAATTTTACACGTTGGTCGATAAATCGTATCTCATATGCCTGCATCGCATATCGATGCCAGTATTCGGTGCTGGTCCGTGACGGTATAAGCATCACCGCCAAACAACCGCCACGGCTTTCCTGGTAAGCCTTTTTCGTCCATTTAATCAGACTTCCCCTGCTGTAAGGCGGATTAACAAAAACCCTTTCACTCTGCCAGCTCTGCGCCAGACCATCTTCTTTTTTGGTGTAGTATTTAGTGCATTTGGCATTTTTTTCTGTAGCTGCCGCGTCTAATGTGAAGTTAAACTCTTTATTTAAACGATTAAAGAGCCAGTCTGGTGTACGCCACTCGTCGTTAGCCATCGTTATCATTCCCTTTCAAACTTTCTCCGGTCGCCTCTCCTGTTCCACCACACTCCTCGCAGGGTACCTTATCCGTTATTGGTTCATCGCCATTATAATAATATCCCTTCGGATTCAACATGATAAAAGTGTATCCTTTGCCATCACAATATTTACATTTCATATATTCCGCTTCCCACCCCTGTTTCACGTAATTAACCCGCTGGATATTAATATAGTTTCGCCACCGAATTTTTCTTGCTTTAATACATACCTTTCTTTGTACTCATGCCCCGCGCTAATTAATTGACGTACAAGATGCCGTGCTGACACGCCGGCAGAATCACTGCCGCTCTTATAATGTACTTGAAAGCCATCTTCTTTGGCAGCCTTAATTGCTACATGATTAGAACCCGGGTTAATCCCCAGTTCAATTGTTTGAGGCTTGCCCAATAACCTCATAGCTGGGGCCGAAATATAGAAACCTGGATTATATTCTGTGATCTTAAAATAAACCTTTGGCCTTTGATAAAACGCAAATCCTTTCATCTCGCGCATTTTATTGCCCTCCTTAGTTTTTTACTTTCCCCTCAAAATATTTCCCTCGACCACCACAATAAAGCCTTGCTTGCACGACCACGGGGATGGCCGGTTGCAGATAATGCCTAATTATGGGGGATTCACCTACCTTTCGTTTTTTTGTTTTTTTTAGTGGCAGCCGAGGAAAATCGTTATGCAAACTTCTCGGTGAAGGAACCACACAATCTATGGAAAGCTCGCTGAACCTCTTCTTCATCTTGAGCTGTGAGTTTTTTGGTTTGATCGTTTTCGTATTCTATGTTCTGCCTGCGTTTGCGACCCCCCTGGCGTTCGTTAGACGAAAGACCCTGATAGTTGCGCCATGAACAGATCGCCGAACGTGTTACCCCGAGCTCCTTTGCTATTTCCATGTCAGACAGACCTTTAAGATATAGCTTGAACCGTTGATTATGTTCCACAACAGTGAGTTTTCTGCCTCTCATAAGAACATCACCACCTAACATTATACTTGATAATTATGGACAATCTGCCAAATTTTGCATTAAAGGGTAAAAAAATAAGTCTTAAATTTGACATCGTGATTGATTATTATGGTTAAGTTTCCAAATTTTGCTGAGGAGATAAAAAAATAAGCCCTGCTCATCAACTATTACCAATCAAGCAGATCGGCATCAATATCTACAAGCATCGTATCTTTATCCCATAGCTTTATCGGGTGTCTACAAACATCAGTCTTGCCGTTAATAGCATGTAATTCCTCATATGCGTTTTTCGACGTTATTTTTGCATTAGACGTTACGTTAAAAGACACCTTGTGATTATTTCCTCGTTCAATTGTCATGATTTTGTCCTGCTTGTCAATAATTAAATCCACATAATCTATATTATGGTCGCGTAATATCCTTGTCGTCTCTGAGGAGAACCTCATATCATATACCTGCAAATAAGAGTCAAATAAACGCTGATAAGAAACAGAAAGATAATTTTGCTTCGAGTTAATGCGGGAGCGGGCGGATGGTCTTATCTTTGATAAACGCGATTTTGTTTTGGCGTCTTTCTTATCGTGTTTATTTTTGCCGTCCAGGAACTTCTTACATTTTTTACAGGTTATTTCACTTGCTCGATCAAAACTCGTTATTTCTACAGGGATTTTTAAGCGTTTGATCCTAACGAATTGTTGTCCATTGTCTTGTTCGGTCAAGCTGCGCATTAATCCGCAGGCTGGTTTATATCCAACAAACCCATCCTGCTTCACGCCAATATGTGTTCCATGAGTCGCAGGATGTTTCATCATGACCAATTCGCTGTCAAGCTCAGTCTCAGTCCCTTCTGGTTCACGGTTAAATAAGTCTTTAATAAAACTAATAAAAACGGTAATCATCCCCCTCGCTTTTTTTAAAAAGGAAGCTCATCTTCATCTTGATCCGCATACGCGTTTCCCTCGCTGGCATTACTATCCTTCGGCCAGTCTAGGAAACGGACGTTATCAGCGTTCACCTTGACCCTGGACCTTTTACCTTCATCCGTCTCCCACCGGTCCTGCTGTAGACTCCCGGATATCGCTACAAGCCGCCCTTTGCCCAGATGATTATCGCAGGTTTCGGCCAGCTTACGCCAGACAACGATATCAAAGAAGTCTACTTCCTTTTCTCCTGCCTGGTTTTTATATGGTCGTTCAACAGCCAGAGAAAAGTTAGCTACGGCATGACCACCTGGAGTATATCGTAACTTAGGATCTGCAGTCAGCCTGCCAATAAGAACAACTGTATTCAACATGTTCAACACCACCTTGTTTTCTAGTGAACGTAAACCGGTATCCCTGTAAGTTCCTGTACTTCTTTCTTGAATCTAACAGGGTCAGCATTACTCACACTCAAATGAACTAAATGTATCTGTTCCACCCTGCTTAGATCATTGGCCCTCAAGAACTCCTTTGCTGTTTCCAGCCCCATATGCGTCTTTATTACCCGGCTTTTATATGCCCTGTCTATCACCCCTTCCTTTACGTTTTCCATAAGAATATCGCGGCTGTAGTTCGTTTCCAGCAGAAGGAAGGTAAGCCCTTCAAAAGTATACCTGCTGTACATACTATCGGTAATATATATACCCTTATCGCCGTACTTACTCGCCAGCAGGAACCCCACACTACCCGGTATGTGCTGGGTTGGGAACGGGAGGACGGCCCACGAACCCACTACCACCTCCTGCATAGGCTTTAAAACGCGTTTCCTATGGCCGTCCAACCCTAACCCTTCCCATGTCTCTTCCGTGGCGTAGGTGTCTATCCCGGCCCGCAAAACCTTATCTGCTGACTTAGTATGATCTCCGTGTCCGTGAGTCAGGAGACAGGCTGCCACTTCTGACAGCCTGAAGTTAAGTTTCTCCTTAATCTCCTGAATTCGTATTCCTGCGTCCAGCAGGAGAACAGTTTCTCCATCAGAGAGCCAGACGGCATTCCCCTCACTCCCGCTGGAGAGGACCTTGATTTCAACTGTCATTAAAAGTCAGGCTCCATAGTAGACTGCGCACCCGTCGCTGTGGCTTCGGGTTCAGGAGTTGGTTCTGGCTCTGGCTTTTCTTGCTCTTCGTTTACGCTATTGGTTTCTTCGTACTCAACATCTATAGTTTCGGCGTTGGCCTCGGCGTCTATCTCTTCCTGTACTGCACTTTCTTCGTTAAAGTCCTCGTCTTTGGTAAGGGCAGCTGTCATTTCGGTGGAGAGATACCCGTAGGTGCCAAGCAATCTTCTCATACAGGTTTTCATAGCCATCTGATCAAAGTTTGTATGCCATGCACTGGATTTACTCTTATATGAAGCGCTATACCTTTTTGCGTGTGCAACAATCTCTTCCTTTGTCATATATAACGTCTTTGAAAACCCGTTCAGAAGTTCCATATAAGCGAAATATCCCTGCGCCTGGTCGCTTTCGGGTTCTCCTTCAAAACTAATCTCGCCGGTAAGAAGGTCTTTCTTTATTTCTACTCCTTCAGGGACTATATCCGCGTTCAGATGTCGATACTGACCGGTCCGCATGGCAAGCTGTATATACCCTTTGTATCCACACTGGAACTGTGGCTTACCCTTGTATGGCACGATATAAGCGAATCCTAGCTGTTTATTGATTGGCAGTTTTAGTGTGGCCGCCTTGAGTGCTTCCATAACCACCTCGCCAGGGTCACACTGCTGCAAGTAATTATCGGAACTATACAGATCAATTACCGAGGCAACGAAGGCCCCCTTGTTTTCATCCAGAGCGTTTTCAAACTGACGTTGAACACTATCAGCATTTAATACTTTCTTGAGCTTATTAATCCGCTTTTTTGCCAGTGCCGGTGCATTTTTAGCCATGGTTAAACAGCCTCCTCATTGGATATTTCTTGTCTTTCCACTCTTAACTCCTTATCGTCCTCGCTTACCACCAGATGTATCTGCTGTCCGGTGGTCGGGATAATATCCGTAACACTCTCTGAGTTATCAATCCAGATCGGCGGGTGGAACCCATAGTGTTCAGCAAGGGTCTCTATAATATCCAGGCCCACATTAATCTTACCCCCATTGTTAAGGTTTGTATTATATGGAACCCCTTCGTAGGTGGTCTCACAACAGGGTTTTAGGCCACCGTTCACCTGTTCTTCAAAGAGCTTGAATTTTGCCAGCCGGAATTTGGAGTTAATCTTCTCATTCAGCATCTGTACTTTAGTCCGGGTAAACTCTTCCAACAGATACATTTGACGTTCCAGTTTCTCATACTCTTTGGCCAGTTTTTCTTCTTTCGTTTGCAGTTCTTCAATGCGCTTTTTGCCGATCTCATACTGCTCAATGCGGGCCAACAGCATTTCAAATTTTTCAATTTCTTTTTCGTATGACTGAATATCCTGCTGGATAGGTTCCTTATCCACCTGGGTTCCTGACTTCAGACTCTCAATTTCTGCTTGTATCGCTTCCTTTTCAGCCAGCTTTTCCTGGTATTCAGAGTCGCTTTCTATACTGCTTTCTTCTTTCTGTATAGCTTCCAGTTCAGATTGAGCCTGGGCCAGCGTTTCATTATGGAGCAAGAGCCTTTCATTGTTGGCTGCTATGTCGGCCTCGGTTGTCTTTTTTTGTCCTTTGAGTTCTGCTATCTGAGCTTTAAGGGATTTACCTTCTGTGTTAATTTTTTCTAGCTTTTCTGATTTTTTGAGATTAAACTTCTTTTCCGCTTTAGCAATCTGCTCTTGTGGTAGCTGCTGGCCACAGGTGGGGCAGGCGCCTTCACTATCGAAATTTTCGTTAGCCTTTGCCATGAATTCTTTTCGCAGAGCGTCACACTGACTTTCCAACCGTTCTATTTTCCGGTCATGTTCGGCCAGTTCACTATTGAGTTTCCTGTTTTCGTAATTCAGAGTTTCTATGTTATCCTGAACTTTTCTGATCTCGACCTTCTTTTTCATAGCCAGCCCAGAAAAACGCTCATAGCGTGCGTTTTTGATAGCCAAAAGCTCCGAATCTACCTGTTGGAGCTTATTGTTCATTTCGGACATACCACCATCGGAGCTGATGGCCGCAAGTTCATTATTTTTTTCCTGAATCTTGTCTTTGCGGTAACGTATCTTTCTGCGGATAGAGTCTTCATCTAGATCCTGGGGATCATCCGGCAGTGATTGATTCACTTCGTCGATCCGAACCGGGATCCGGTCTAACTCTTGGTTGATTTTTTTCTGTTGGGATTTGATAACTTTGCGATGTTCTTCAATGCTGCGTTCGGATAGGATATCTTGTAGGTCGGATAGGTCGTTGTTAGAGGCGATAACTTCTTCATCTGATACATTGCCACAGACATCTAGCAACGTCTCGCGGCGTTCCTCCCAGTGGATCTGCTCATTAAAGTAGGTAGGATTGGTGAGCAGTTTGAAAATATCTTCGTCTGCAATCTTGTCAATCTTAGCCGTGTATTCTGCCTTGTTGACCGGTACACCATTAATGAAATGGTCAGTGGTATGGCCGGAAAATGTCTTTTGGGCCGATCCACGTTTTTTAACCCATTTCTCTTTATATATCTTCCGGAGTTCAACCTTCTTGCCATTTGCAAGCTCAAGAGTCATTTCGGCTTCGTGCTCTAGGCCGTGCAGGGATTCTCCGTTTTCTTTGAGTGTTTTGATCTCAAACTGGGTCTGGTCCTGGCTGTCCTTGTCGAATAAAATCCAGGTAAAGGCATCATTTAATGTTGTTTTCCCGGTTTCGTTATCACCGTAGATTTTAATATCCCGGCCCTGTAAATCTAGTTCAAAAGACTCTAGCCCCTTAAAATGTCGTAACCTCAATCTTAACAACTGCATTTCGACACCTCTTTGTGGTATAATAAAACCAAATATACTCTTCTACGCGCCCGTCTTAGCGGGCGTTTTTTCTTTTCCCATCTCCTGCCCTACCATTTTCAACGCTATCTTCGCTTCCGTTTCAATAATTTTCAGAGTTGCTGATGTTCCATTCTCCTTCTCTTCGATATCCTTCCTGGCCAGTCTCTGAATGTCTTTTAGACTTCCTTCGATAAGCCATAAGCTCACGGTAACGCCTCCTCTCATCCTGGACAGTCATCATAGCGAGTTTGGTGGTTACTGTGGCAAGAAGTATCTGTACAGCCCGTGTTGCAATTATTGTCCAGTCCCAGCCCATACCGCTTTTGCCTCCTCATAACAGTCGGCGTGGTAAGCTCCATCGTAGTCGGTGTAAATTGCTTCGTCGTGCTGTTCAATGTAATCCCCGCACCACTCGCACTCTTCCAGATCGGGCTCTTTCATGCAAATACAGGGAGAGATCGGAAGCCCATCTTCTAACCCGACGTCATGACCGCAGTCTGGACATATAAAGTTACGATAGACTTCACTCACTATCAACACCTCCTTTCTTATCCTTATATATCTCGACGTATCTGCTCAAGATGGTGTCTATGGCCTCTGACGGAAAACACTTCTCTTTCTCTGCAATTTGAGAAATGTTTTCATGAACACTTTTTTTAATGTTTACCTGAACGAATCTCGGTGGCATCCCGGCCATCGGTGCTCCTCCTTTCAATTCAGTAGATTTTTTATTGTTTACGCCGTAACCTATCCTTAAAAAAAACTTCTTCTATTGGTAGGTTGAATATATCAGCTATTTTTTTTGCTTCTGATAGAGTAAACTCAGCTTGGTTCGTTTCTTTT
The DNA here is from genome assembly GCA_003559395.1 of Candidatus Iainarchaeum sp. GTDB lineage: Archaea > Iainarchaeota > Iainarchaeia > Iainarchaeales > CSSED10-239 > CSSED10-239. The sequence continues at coordinate 7,197 of PWLL01000008.1, forward strand.
CTGCTATAAGTTTGTTTGACTATGCCGAGCTTCTTGGCCATTTCATCTTGCACTATTGAGCGTTCAATACGCAGCGCTCGTAGTCTATTGGTATTAATTTCAACCAACGCATTCAACTCCTTTCTGTTAATTTGTTATATTATAGTATAAAAACACTATGAAGTCAAGGCTTTTTTTAACTAAATTAAATAATATATGGTTTAGATCATGGTTTGTGTTAATCAGGATCGTATCATATGCTCCTAAAAGACAAAAGACAACCCCAAAAAACAAAAGATAACCCTAAAAGTCAAACAAAAAAACCGCCAGTCATATAAACTGGCGGCCACAAATCAAAATATCCATTCTAAGGGGTCTGACAGACGATTTAAGAAGTGTTGGTATGATATACCAGGCCCCTACTATAAAACTGCGATATTACCCCGGTTTTGTGGGCCGGTTTTATCACTTTTTGAATCTGCCGGTGATATTCTTAAATGTTACCCACAACTCCATTATTTTTTCAATAGAATTCATTAAAACGTCTTTTTTTACTGGTATCGGGATAAAGTTTTCAAGAAGTTTATAGGCAACTCCTGCCATACCGAGTACCAGATTCCGTTTCGCTTCTCCGCCACCTTCTTCTGGACCTGCTTGTTCTGCTAACTCAACCCATTTCTCTATTTTATCAGACAATTTTCTGACGCCATCTAGTATAGAAGGAAGAGAAGTGAGGATTTGGGTAATCTGGGTAACCTTAGCTAACATGTTTATGTCCTCCTTGTTTTCTTGTATGGGTTCCGGCGCAAGGTCTAACAGATTGCGTTCGGTCATAATACTTACCAGTTTTCTTGCATACTCAGGATCGGTTGCATATCCTGCTCTCTGTAGTTCCTCTGCAAACTCCACCGGATCGGATATCTCCCAGAGTTTACTGTATCTCTTGTTTCTTTTCAAAAACCGTTTATGATCCTCAATACTTTCCTGATAGTTGTTATATTTACGAAATCGTTCATCTTTTACCAGAACTCTTTCGCCATTTATATATTCGTGGGTATCAATTACCACATACTCGTGCTCAGAACTGTTATGCCATTTGATACCGAAAAGGTTATGACTATACTCACCTGTATATTTATCCGTAGGAACATATCGACCCCATCCGGTCTCAAGGGCCGCCTTTGCAATAATCACCGCCGCAGGAATTCCGTGCTCACTTTGGATATCAAGAGCAGGTTTTTTCACCCTTTTTATAAAATTGTTAGCGACCAATAAACAAACCCTCCTTTAACGCAGATTACTAATTACCAATTGTATGATCCCCAGAACAACCATGCACGCCGACAATCCTATTCCCAACCATTTAGCGAGTTCTTTTTTGATTTCTTTTTCCATTTCGTTCATGTTTTTTATTGTATTGGCCTCTCTTTCCATCATAGTTGTATATATTTCTTTGAAACCTTTCTCCACCTTTTCCTTCAATCGATCATGAGCCGCCCAGGTAGAAAGTTTTTCTTTTTGTAGCGCCGACTTATGTAGCCCCGCTTTTATTTCTTTAATATCCGTTCTCATTTCTGCAATTATCTCGTCCAACAATTCGCGTCTTGTTTCGTCTTTTGCTCTCCATTCTGAAATTGTTCTGATTATGCCATCCATTTGTTCTACAGTATTTTTTAGTTTGTTGTGTTCTGGACAGCGCTCCAATCATAACCCTCCCCAAGCATAAACACTCCTGGGCTCCGGTTGGATCTGGTTATCGGAGCCCAGGAGTGTCTCTATTCTGCAAAAAGCATCAATGCTCTTTGCACCGATTCATCAGTAACGTAAGGTCGAGCCTCGCCGCTTCTTTGCGCTCCGGTAGCATCTACTCCGAGTTGTATCAGTATATTAGCATAGTGTTCCGCTTCTTCCCGGTCGCCGCGATCTACCGCGTTCCACAGATTCCCGTAATATTCAGTACGCAGTTTAGATACCGCCTGTTTTTCCTGTTCGGCAGGATCCAGGCCATTAAGTACAGCAGCTTCATCTAACTGTTGTTTGAGACGTAACAGCTGACTGCCTGGTGCTATCTGCTGGTATGTTCTCTGCCACCAGCTCGGGTCTACCCTGGCGCGCCAGAGGTCCTCATATCCCTTCTGGGCCTGCCACCAACCCATCCCACGACGCATAGGCATTGTAAAAGCAAAGTTATTACCACGCAGGGAGAAGGGTACGAACTTCTCGTAGACCGCCCTTACTCTTTCGTCCATCTCCTGGTAGAAAGGCATATCTCCTTCTCGCCAGGGCATAGGCCAACCGCCCGGTCCGGCTTGAGTTCCGGTCGTTTGTTCTAAGGCAGTTCTTACTACCGGACTAAACTTTGAACCAAACAGGTATGTTATAGGATCATCGAAATACCGTAGTATCTCTCTGGCCTGTTTACCTGGAGCTGCGTAGTACCTTCGTTCATCATCGGGATCGTAAGTACCAATAATCTTTCGCGCAGCATGGATTATTGGTGTAACGTCTATATCTGTTCTTCTTCCAGGTTCATTCTCCCAGGCCCAGCGTCCGGTTAGTGCTCTGTTGGCGATATTAATTGCTGCTAACATACTGATCAACATTGATATCCAGTATCGGGCACCAAATTTGCGCACAACAGGGTCCTTGTTCTTTTTAAATGGAAGGTTCTCATATAGCGTTCTACCGAAGATCCGCATATTAGTATAGGTATAATCAGGAGATAGCCACAATAATTTCATTGCCTGTCTTACTCGCGGGGTAGCCCAGAAATGAGATTCCCATTCCTGACCGCCGAAAGCATCGTTTACCATCCTTGCCACTTCTTCTTTTATCTCTCGTATTTTCTGTGGCGAAGCATCTTTAGCGTTCACTTTCTGATCAGAAAGTGCTTCTTTAGCCCATTCGTAATAGGTGATAGCTTTAAGACCAGCATAATATTCATTCCACAGCTTTCTATCATACCACTCATTAGCCTGCCGCATTTTACGCACCAGACTTCCGGCACCAGGAATTTTTCTGGTGTGAGCTTCTAATTTTCGCAGGTCCTGGTTTATGCGGCGCATATGAGCATCAGGTATGGGATCGAATACTACACCGTGCATTATAGCATCCCTGAGTGCTTCCGGGGATCCACTTATCAGGTCTAATCCCAGTTGATGGGTCCTGCGAATAACAGCAGACTCATCAACTTCTTTAACCTCTTCTCCTACTGTAAAGAATCCGCGTAGGGGTTGAGTTATTTTTGCCAATGCGGCCTGCGCACTCTCGGTAAGATTCCAGAAGTGAAAACCGCTCAACTTTAAAGACAGACCTTTTGCATACGCGTTGAAAGCCTCTATAATCTGTAGCGGTTTCCAATGGAAAGGCTGTTCAAAGACCTGTTTGGTAATTTTATATGCCTCCGGGTCAACCGCAGCCTTACCTTCCCATAGTATTGTAGTGCCGTCTCTGGCCTGTCTCGCGTAGTATTTATTTATAGCCGGATGATCAACAAGCGGCCAGTGTGGAGGAGCCTGATTACTCTTTTGAATTATCGGTTCGCCTTCATCATTAGCGATTTTAGTTAATTCGTGGACGAAGGCCCTGTTAAGCGCACCCTTCCAGTTCAGTTCGTGCCAGAGATAGTGCAGTTCTGCTATGTTCTGGGTGCGCGGAACCAAACCTGCCTCCACAGCATCTTCCAGTGTAGGGATGGTTCTCTGCATAGCACTCGGAACGCGTTTAGTCCATCTGTAAGCAAACTCTTTAATTCGCTTAGGTTTGTTCTCATAAAAGTGCAGCAGATAATCTTCAAGGTATGTTACATACTCTTCATCACCAACAACCTCACGCATAAAACGGTTCAGGTCCTGTCTTGCTTTTTCCTGAAAGTACCTATACTCCGCTAATGCCTGCCGCATTTCAGGGGTAAGTTCTTCTTGTATTTCTTCAGCGGTTTTGCCAGTCCTGATATTTTTAACTTCTTCAACGGCAGCACCCATATCCTCAAGCTGTTCTTCGGTAAACCGTGCTGACCAATCTATCTTCCTATAGCCAGCCTCGATCTGCCGTAACCTGAACAACCTAGACCAAGATTTAATGATCGTTTTTACATTATCCTTATAATCATCAGTTAGATACTCGCTGGGGAGCAAACGCTCAACTTCCTCAATAGGCCGTATCGCAGAAACATCTATCTTCCTTTTCATTTCATGCCGTTTCTGAATGATGTCCTGTATCTTCTGATGTAAGTCAGGGTTCTGCCTGATCTGCATGTCGAGGCCCTGCGCTACATCTGGTGCTAAATTGCGAGCCATTTCAGTGTTGAGGAGATACATTGTATAGAAGTCGGCCATTAATTCGGTATGTTTGTTCCGGTATCTGTCCAGTTCGCCCTCTTCCGGCGGTCTTACCTGTTTAGCAACCGCCTTTAACTGTTCCCTTAACTCCATCTCTCCAACTTCAAGATCCGGGAACCGTTCTTTAATGCTGGAAGGATATTGGTTGTTATTTATCCTGTAATCAATTACATGAGCTACTTCATGGCCGAGAGTTTCAAGGTTAGTAACATCTCTGGTCTCAATACGCTCGTCACCACCAATATCAGTGAACCGTGCAGCTGCCTTAGTCCGAAGTCCAGTGTACCTCGCTGGAGCCGCAAGTTCTGCGGCCAAAGAAAAGACCTCGACCATGAATTCATCAGGTACGGGGTCAATGTCCAGCCGTTCTTCTATGCGGTACATCTCTTCTATCGGCTCGGAATCGGGTGGAAGCATCTTAACTATATTCAAATTATGTTTGGTTAAGTCTTGAAGTGTCGGGAGTGCTCTTTCTCCTACCGGAACGAAGTATCTAGTATTGTACTGGATAATTTCACTGATTAACCCTGCGTCAAGAAGTTGCTGGCGGTTAGTTGTGAGATCCGGTCCAGCATCCTTCTTGAGTTCTATACGATAATCACCGGAGACAGTGCTTCTTTGTAATATCCAACTATTATCAAGCATAGCTTTCCAATTCTTATCAACAATTCTACTTGGTACTGTGCTAATATCGATCTCCTCTAAATCACGACTAGCACCGAGACGTTCAAGGACATTATCGATCTCTTTCTCACTTATAACTCTGCCGAGGATGGTTTCTCCCTCTTCGGTGAGAGCACGTTTAACTTCGATCTTGCTTGTAGGTAGTTTATCCCAGATATCAAGCAGGGCTCCGGTTATCATGTGAACTGTCTCTTCTTCATACTCTGGTAGTTCAGCAACCTGTTCATCCCAAAGCTGACGCGCAACATCTTCTGCTGTCATATCAGGATCTGCTGGTTCTTTAATGGTGTTTTCATCTTCGTAGCGGGGGGAGAGGCCGGCTCTATCAATCCCCTTATTTATTGCCTCTTTTGTTTTCTCGATACCCAGACGCCTAACAGTATTCCTGGCATCTTCTATTGCTCGTAGTTCGTTGCTGCCATCTCCCAACTTAGCCCCTGATTTTCCTTCGGTAACTATATACGCCATCTGACCGGAACGGCCTGGATGAACGAAGGCGTCTATATCCTCAAATCCTTCAATCTCTACCTCTTTGCCATCCACGGCGACAAACTCTTTTCCATCATGTACGAAGTATACATCTTCTTCTACCGTTATTATCTCCCAGGTGCTCTCGCGAAACTGGTCTTTTTCAAGAGGTCTCCCTCGTCCGGGCCTCTGGTCGATTAAGCGTACCATCTCAACCACTTCACCAGACTTCTTGGTACGGGTGCCTGCTTCTACCGCAAGAACAATGTTTTTAGATCGTTGGTTTTGGAAGTAACCTATATGTCGTTCAAGAAAGGCGGGGCCTCCGTCTCGGAAGTCTGCACGAGTATGGTCGAATGTTATGGGATATACCTTATTCTTGACATTGAGCTTAATGTACCGAGTATCAGCAGCATCGTCTCTCTCTACTACGGATCGATCTTCGACAGCCTCGGTAATATCTGCGTGTAGGTTTTCAGTGCCCTTGTCTACTTCTCCGGCCTCTTCTGCTCGCCCATAGACCTCATTATGTTCTACCTCGAAGGCTTCAAAGACCTGGTTCTGTAAGTGTGGCTCTAACCCTAATATTCTGTTAAGGAATTTCTTGGTATCTCTCAGCTCATCAGTATCTTTAAGGTTGCCTTCATCTGTAAGAATGTCGTCTTTTATGCCCATTCTTTCTGATATAGTAGATAACCCTTCGTCAATAAACTCATACTCATCATTGGAAAGGTTAATATACATTTGCATCAGAGCATCTCTCGCAAAAGGACTGCTCAGATCGTCCTCATTATGGAACAATCCAGAACTCTCAGCCCCACGCTCCCCGCGCGATAGTGCCCCAAACTCATTAAGACGTTGAGCAACGGTTGAGAGGAACCGTTTTTCACCTTTGAGGTTAGTAGTAACCAAAATGTATTCCGGAGGTTGTTTTTGGAATGAACGGTGAGTCCGTCCAAACCCCTGGAATACCTCTTTAACGTCCCAGCTTGGCTCTAAGAGATAATGTCTTCTTAATCTTTGGTTCTTGAAATTTAAACCCGCATGATAGTCAACACCGGTATTGCCGATCTTGCTGAACAGCAGTATATGCTTTTCGTCGTCAAGAAAACGCCTAACCTCTTCCTGGACATACCCTGTTCCTCTGGTGTCTATATATTTGTTACCTTCCTCATCCTCCAAGACGCGTTCTTTGCGTCCTGTTATTTCAGAGACTCTATCTTTACCAAAAGAGTCTACCAACATATCAATCGGTGACTTAGGAAGCCTTACACCGCCCAGGTGAGCAAGCAATTCGTTCTTTAAGCGTACTGCTTCAGGGTCTTTCACCGTATTGCCTTCGCTATCACGAACGGGTGTCCATACCGTTCTTGTCTTTCCGTCCTCTGTGGTAATTTTTACGGGTTCGTATTTCGTTGTCGGAAAGGCGCGTTCTACATAATCCATAATCATACTGGTTGGAGATACGTTAAAGTCCTGCAAAGACATATCAGGATCAGTACGGATACGCTGTAACTCTCTGCCCATAGAGGCTTCTCCTGTTTTATCTACCTGGATAACCGGAGCGTAACCCTGTTCTAAATCTTTCTCAATGCTCTCTATGAGAGTTGGCATTTTCATGGCTGTAAGCAGATCGCTCCAAAATCGCTGGTAAGTACCGTAAAACTGTGATTTTGCGGCCCTTTTTGCCTGGGGTGATTCCCCCGCCCCTGTTGATTCCATAGCCGCGGACATGTTTTGAAAGAGGATCTGCCACGCTTCAGCAGCCACGTTATACTGCTGTATTTGTTCTTCTGTCAGCCGGTGTTCTGTGTGGTCATATTCAATTCCTTCGTAGCTGATCTGTCGAGAAAGGTAAGCACCTTTTTGTTTGGAGTCGCGGGCAATAAGCTCCATACCGCCTAACCCGCTTGCGGATATCTGTTCAACGAAATCCTCCATGCTGGCAAAAGGTGTTCCCTCGCCCCACAGGCCAAGGCGTTCAGCATAGGCAAGCGTTTCTGGGTCGTCAAATGCTGTAGCTGACGAATACTCTATTCGTGCTTCCGGGAAGGCCTCTTGTAATCGCAGACCGGCCATGGCCTGTAGGCTAGGTTCTTTCTCAATTCCAGAAGCGTTCTGCATCTTATGTGATTCGTCAAAGACAATTACCCCGTCGAAATCATCGTCAAGCCATTCCATAAGCTGTTCTAAACGTGTTTGTTCCCCTTCGGGCACAATCCTTCGTGTTCCATATCCATCACCGGCTGGCTCAACACTATATCCTCCGCGTATCATTGAATATGTTGTATAGAATATGCCATGATCAGGGTCCAGTTCATCGTTTTTGCTATAATCATTCTGGGCATAAAGTATATCTTCTGACATATGTTCAGGATCGTGCTGGCCAACATCGCGTATATCCCTTTTGGCGGCCTCGTGCATATCACCCCAACTGGCACTAATCCATACCGCTTTATCTCGACCCTGGCGGAGATTATCCAGTATTATAGCTGCTATAGTACGCCCCTTACCGGTACCTGTGCCATCACCGATCATGTGTCCCTGCCTCACCCCAGAGGGGAGCATTTTCTGGTGAGATTGACCGGCATACACCACGGCTTCTAGCTGTGATTCGCTTATATCACCGGATTCTATTAGTTCTTTTGGCAAGTCTGGAGCATAGGTTATGTCTGGCGGTTCTGAGTCTGCCATAGCAGCCGTTTCCGATATCTGCGCCGGATGTTCCTTTGCTCCCTCTACCTTCAGTTTGGATGGCTTATACTTGCCTGTAAAAATATTATCGCTTAGTTTTCCTCTTCTCTCGTCCTCTCGCTGCTCGACTCTGAGAGTGCTATCAGTTCGGTCAGGCTCGTTACCCGATTCGAGCTTATCAGGATCGCCAGGTCCTCTAACAGCCGGATGGCGGCTTCCCTTGGGTTTTGGTCTTGCATCATCCTGAGAAGGTCCCGTCGGTTCCCCAGGTCGAGGTGCTTCAACAGGAGGTTCAACCTCTGGGACGGGCTCATCAGGTCTAACATCTGGAACGTCTCGGACAGGTTCATCTCTCTCATCCCCAGGGCGAACGGCCACGTCGGGCCGGGTCTCAGGTTCATCCCGAGGTGGAGCAGGTTCACCAGGTACAGTTCGGATACCGGGTCGCTCTTCGGATGGTAATCTATCAGGTTCTTCTGGTACGCCTGGTTCAGGATCTGGAGGGCTAACTGGTTCTCTGGGATCAGGTTCAACTGATATATGTTTGCGATCTTCTTTCACTCCCCTCAACATGGGCACGGCCTGTCGTACATCTTTGACCTGCCCCGTTACTGGTGTTTCTGTAGTTGGACCATCCTTATCAATAACGACAAGCTGAACACCAAAAGAAGTTCCGTATTTACGATACTCGCTGCCGTCTATCCCTATATTAGCCCTAACATTGTACCTTTCCTGTATATCCTCCCACCATTCTCTGTGCGCGGGTTTATCAAGTGCCATCCCTTCACCCAGGATAGCTACCAACCTGCCATCATCACGAAGGAGTTTAAGAGCTTCCTCCATATGGCTTCGAACATTACGGGTATCTCTAACGCCCTCTAATCTACCTGCAGTCGACGAAAACGGGGGGTTCATAACCACAAGGGAAGGCGGTTCTATTTTATCATGAAGTATTGCGTGTAAGTGCTCTGCATTTTCAGTATACACCGCATCGAATCCCATTTCACGCAATATATTAGCGCGGCGGTCGGATAATTCGTTGACCATAACCTGCTGGACTTGCATGCCCTTTGGGAAAACAGCCAGCCCGCCGATTCCTGCACTGGGTTCTAATACTATATCCTGCTTCATTATAGAGGCTGCCCAGTTAGCCAGGTAAGCAATGTTCGGCGGAGTAGAGAACTGCTGGAACTCTACACCCTCACCGGTGCGTTTGGTTTGAGTAGGAATCTTATCTAAAATATCTTCCTGGATTCGATTCAAGACTTTTACTGCATGGGTATAATCTATATTCCTGTGTGTTGGAAACCTGCCTGGGTGTGAAAGTATATATTTATTAATACCTAGCTCCATAGCATCATAAGCGTCTTTAGGGGTATATACTCCTTCGGCCTGTGTTCCCTGGTAAGCGGTATCTGCTATAGCGAAAAGGTCACGCCAACTAAACGAACGGCCTTTTTCTAGCATATCATGAACACGACCAGCAATATCTGTTTCTGGTAAGCGAGCTTTTGCTTTAGTGGGGTCTGTTGTTGGTTCATCGTCAGGCTTAATACGCAAGTCCTCTATAGCTGGCCTGCCGGTAGCTTCTTGTGTGAGTACAAACCGCTGTGCATCTTCGAGTGAACGGTGGTGTCCTATAACCTGTAACGGTCTCTTGAAATCATCCCCTGGGGTTTCGGCACGCAACCGGAAAGGTGTATCTGCTATCTTAGTGTCAGTGGTATCTCTATCCCTTACATCAACTATACTCCAGGGGGTGCCTGGCAGAGTCCATATTTTGCCACCGAGAACAGGATCAGGAACCTCTGTCCATTCTTCTGTGTCGGCTGGTTCTTCTGGTTCGAAAGCATCCTTAAAGCGCTCTCTTAATTCTTCTAATTGCCGTTTTTCATCTAAACTAGCCACCCTATCCGCTCTCAGCTTTTCGTCAAGAGCTTCCATGATCATATCGGCTTGATCAAAAAGCCCCTGGCGAAGAAGTTGCTCGTTCAGTTCTTGCATACTGCCAATATTTAAAAGAGCATCTGTCTCTGGTACGTCTGCAAGTTGTGGATCTCTAGTTACATCTACACTCTGCATAATCCTCTCGTGTTCTGCTTCGCTATCTATACGAAGATCCTTAAACCGTTCAAATTCCTGCGGGGTAATGTGCTTTAAAACCTCTGTGCGGAATTCTTCCGGGTCCTGCATTTCGTACATGGCTGTTCCTTCAAGCAGATCGATTATTACACTGGCATCACCATAAAGCCATATAAGTTTTTCGCCGGTCCACTTAATAGCTTCGTAATCATCTTCCAATACCTCTGATAGTACCCAGCGGTTAAGCGGAAGAGATACATCCGGTGCATGATCGCCAGTAAGCGGGAATTCCGTCATAACAGGTTTAGGACCGGGAACGATTTCAGATACAGACGCAACAGTGGGTTCCTCTTCTTCCACCGGAGCTTCTTCTACCATAGTCAACCTGCCAGGACTAACACTTTCAACCCTTTCAACAGGACGACCAGCAACCATCGATATCTGGTCAACATGAACGCTAACCATAGTACCTAAACCCTCATAATCAATAACACTTCTTACGGTACCAGTCAACTCTTCTCCTTCTGGAGTGGTCCATGATACGCGGTCTTCTCGTTTGAATGTAGGTGCTTCAACAGGTTCTTCCGGGGGTATCTCTTCTAACCGTTGTTCCAGATCGTCTATCATCTGGTAATCCCTCTGAACAGCTCCTACCCCACCAATCACAGGCGTTCCTGCTGCTTCTGCTTGTTCTGCCTGTTGAAGTTTTTCTTCAAGGCGTTGTTTAATTTGTCCTATATCTTCTGGAGTTAAATCTTCCAGAGGCTTATCTACTGATATGGTATGGAATGGTGAATCCTCAACCACTTCAGGAGGTTCTACCGTGGGAGCGTCAGGCATAGGTGCAGAAGGTGTTTCTACAGTAAGACCTTGCGGCCCCTCAACTATACGGAAAGGCCCTGTCGGTCCTGTTGATATGGCCGGAGTAGGTATTTCCATAGTAGTCGGGATAGTAGGTTGTACCTGTTGCGGCATATCAGGAGCAGTCGGTACCCCATAAGGCGCCGCTTGAGTAGCCGGCGGCGATATCTCCATACTGGGATCCGGTGTGGTTCCTGCGGGCCAGGCGAATTGAGTTCTTTGTACCTCTTGTTGTACCCCTTGATCTACCTGCTGGGTTGCCACTTGTTTGGCCTGTGGTGACATATCGCTGCTCTGGATCATATTATAGGCGGTGTCCCTTGCTATCTGAAGTTCTTTAAACTTTTCAGGATCTCCACTGGGCACATCAGGGTGTAATGTTTTTGCAATATGCCTATAGGCACTCTTTATCTGATCCCGTGTTGCCGTCTCTGGCAGTCCCAGTACAGAAAAGGCTCTACTTCTTATCTCCTGCTCCCTTACTACATCACTGCGGGTGGCTTCTGCTTCCTGTCTTAACCTTTCACGGTAAGCGTTTAGCTTGCGTTCTATGGTCTCAGCATCATCCCCAGGACTTATACCAGCATCCGCAAATATCTTTTTCCGGTTATCGCGGGCTGCATGGAATGTTTTATGTACCCGGTTAATCTCTGCCTTATCCTGCGGAGATAGTGCTGCTGTGTTTACCAGTCCGAGAATAGTAAGGCCAACCACAGAGGAACCCATATCCATAAGATCCAAAGGTTCTCTTTCGTCTGGGGGAGTTAATGCCCTTCTTGTTACCTCAGAAGCGGTTACTCCTGCCGGTGCAGAAATTAAGGATCTGGTCAGGCTTTGCGCATATGGATATAACTGATCCGGTACGCTTGTAGGAAGTTCTTGCGCTAATCGCCCGGCGTAAGGAGCAACAGCACCCATCGCACCACCAAAAGCCAATGAGCTTGCGAAGTCTGCTGCGGTAGGCCGGTGTTCTTCGGGCATACCTTCAAGTTCCATTCCTCGTATGCCAGCGAAACGAGCAGCTCCACGGGCCGCACCACTCAATGCCTCGGGCGTCTGTGCTGCTCTAAGCGCAAGTTCAGGAGCATACCTCGCTCCTGCATACCCCAGGGCCTGTGTTCCGGCCTGGGTAAAAGGTCCCATAAGCTTTAATCGTCCCAACCAACCGGCGGTTGATCCCAGGGTGTGCATGGTCTGATCGATTCTTTCATCACCAGTTGTAGAATAAGTACCCTGGCGCCTTTCTACTACTCCCGGCTGCATACCATAACTCTCCTGCCAGGCTTCCGAGAACCGGCTGAGAGCTGCATCTACACCAGGAGCCACCCTTCCTACCCATGTATCTTCATCAGTAAGAAACCTGGTTACAGGTTGTTTAATCTTTTCTATCTCCTGCATCAGCAGAGGATTGTGTCCTACCCAGTCTATGGCCCGTTGATATGGAGTAGAAGGTGTGAACCCCGTATCTTCTGCCCACGATGCAATCGCGGCCCCGGGTGTTTGTGGGGCCGTAGCTTGCGGGTCCTGAGCTTGTGGGCTGGTGGGGGTAGGTTGTTGTTCTTGCCATATATTTGCAAACGGGTTAGTTGCCATCTTTTAACCTCCAATTACACTATATATATCATCGAAGGTGACCCCTGGGGGTAACGCTTCCTCGAATTCATCTCTTATTGCCGGCGAGATAGCTTCCAGGTAATAAAGTAGCTCTTCGATATCGTTCAATGTACCATCCCTAACCAAGACTGTTTCCAGGTTAGACGCAATCATATCAGCAGCGAAACCTTCCTGCCCTGCTACCTGCGGGACTATATTCGGCAGTATGCTTCTTACATAACTGGCTATCTCTCTATCAGCATCAGGATCGCCTTGCGCCTGGAACGTGAGATCATCATCCAGTGCCGCTTCTGCGGGTTCCTCAACCGGTGTCATATCTTCTGCCTGCTCGGTTGGTTGCGGAGCCATACCAGGTTCTGGAGTTGGTACCTCTCCAGGTTCGGTAATCTCTTCCGTTCCCAGAGCTTCGTCAACCAGGTCTACCTGAGGCAATCTATCTTCATAACCTACTGGCCGTTCAAAGGCTTCTTCATGAGTAGGTATACCGCGAGTTTCTTGTGGTGGACCGGCTAATGTCGTTGTCGGTCTATCCACCGGGGTAGGCCCTGCTTCTGGCTGAAGGTCCATACCCATTACAGCATCAACATCGCGTTGTTCTCTTTGTCCTAAGCTCGGATCCTCATCATAAATAGCCGCAAGTATTTCATCAAACGGCACCTGATATGCTTCTTCTGTGGACTGTTTCTGTGCTTCTGACAGGCCCTCAAGTATGCGGATAACATCGTTTAGTGTGGCGTCCTGATATTGAGTGGTTACCGCAGTAATAATATCATCTACCGCATAGGATACGTCCCCTTGATATTCTTCTGGTGCTGCCGGAAGTGGTGTTGCCTCTTCAGGTACCGTCTCTACATCTGGCACGACCTCTTCCTCTGTTATCTCAGGGGTCAGTCCAGGCATATCTAAAGCCGGATCCGGTTCAAATTCGGGATCCAGTTCAGGAGATACGGCCATTGGGTCTACCTCCGGCTGTGGCTGTGGGGTAGCTTCGGGAGTTATACCGTATCTTCTAAGGGCATCACCAACCTGCCCGAAATGCTGTCCGGCGCCACCACCCCAGAGTCTTCCCAGCCACGAACCCTGCTCTTCCCCGACCATCTCTTCGGGAACAGGGGTACCATCTTCATAGACAGGTCCATACTCGGCATGGTTCCAGTACGGGAGCCCGGAAATATCTACTCCATCGCCCTCGGGATTCCAGCCAACAAGCTCTTGCAGTTCTTCTGGTGCAAGTACCGGCTGGGCCAGTGGATCTATCATCCCTTCTAGGTACCCGGGATGAATCCAGTTACCTTCTTGATCGGAGTGCCATACGTTTCCATCTTCATCTTGATATCTGAATATAGGGCCAAACTGTGGGTGGTCTGTCCCTGTATATACGCCATCCGCTGGTGGTGGTGCTAATGTCATGGGTTGCGGTCCGAAATCGCCACCAAAAGCTCCCCACTGGTCCTGCGGTGCAAAACCCATACCCATAGTACCCTGCATGTTTTCATTAATAGTCCGTTCTCTTTCATTTAAAATGTTCTGTAGTTCTACTTGTGCGTTAATAAGATTTGCATTGGCCTGGTCAATAGCTGACTGACTAACTCCAGCAGAGATCAGATTGTCACGTTCGACTTCCATAAGGTTAATGTTTTTTTTCATCATATCTGTTTCTAATTCAAGGTGGTTAAGACGATGTTGCTGTTCAGCTGGCATTATATTATCGAGATAATATCTATGCTCTCTAAGTCCCAGATCAATTTCTTCTACCTGTCTATCATAAAGCTCCCGATTATGTGCGTTTAAATCAGCCGCCTGTCTTACATCTAATGACGCTAGTTGATTGTGTAACCGCTGTTGCGCCTGCAATAATGGGCTCATATCCTGAAAGTGTTGTGTTTCGGCTGCTATCCCCTGTGCTGTGGCGTCCTGCACTCCGGTCAGGGAACGGGTATAATCTGCCTCTGCACCCAGTCCCTCCTGCCGTGCCAGACTTTCTCCGGTAACCAGCGGAGCATCGACAACACTATGACCGAAAAACTGTTGAAAATAAGCGGGATTAAATGCCTGCTCACCAAACATACCAGGGTCTACATCAATTCCTGCCCCGGATATCATCTGCTGAACCGGAATATCTTCAAATCCAGTTAAATAACGTGCTTCTTCTTCTAACATTCTATTCCTTAAATCTGCTTCCTGTAGTGCGCGTTCCGCAAGCTCCTGATCGTCTCTAAATGTTTGCAACTGCATATAACGTCCAAAAGGATCCGCTTGCGCTAATCCGCTTGCGAATCCTCCAACGCCTGCTCTATAAGGCATTTTCTAACCTCCCTCTATTAGCTCTGCCACGGCCAACCGTGTTCAGAAAAATAATCGATAGCATACGGTGCCGCGGTTCCTACAGCTTGCCCTATTCCTTGCCACATCTGTCCACTACGCTGCGCATCCATATCCTGTGCGCGTAAAGCTCTGTCCGCTAGTGCTGATTGTCTCTGAAAATCCTGCTGTTGAAGTCCTGTCGCATATTGCGCCAGGTTGGCCTGGTGCTGCATGGACAGATCACCGGCAGTAGACCTCCTCAAAGCGGCAGCCGGTAGTTGTCCGAAAAAACCTCTCTGCATGCTTTGGTGGTCTATGTTAGATAGTGTTTGATCCATAGTCCGCTGAAAACCCGGATCTAACGCCTGTTGCGCCCGTTGATAAGCATCATCCCAGGGGAGTTGTTCTACCTCCTGCTCTTGCGGTTGCTGTGTTGCCTGCGTATCGCTGCTACTACCACCAAATGCCCGCTCTAATAGGCCGCCCCCTATAGTACCTATAACGCCACCAACAGGGCCGCCTAAAGCTGTGCCTAAAGCCCCTCCGACGGTCTTGAACATAATATACAACCTCCTTTATCCATGGTTCGCTTTAAACTATAATACCCTCTGCGTTCACCCAATCGGTACCGTCATACCATATCGGTAGACCTAAGTCGGTGTCGAAATACATCTGATAATCACGGGGTTCGGATGGTCTTTCTGCTGTGGGTCCACCGTTTCTCGTTTCTTCTTCAATTATGGCGTCAACTTCATCCTGGGTATAATAATCTTGAAGTGTGTTGTTTATTTTCTGTTGCGCTCCCTGTGGCGTCTCCGCACCAATATCCCCAGGGTAAACTCTATCGATCCCTCCTGCTGCATGAGACCGTCTGTGACGCGGAACTTCCGTATCTTCTATTGAAGCTCTTATGATCTCCGAGAGCTGATCAGAGATCCTCTTATCACCCGACCGGGTTACAATGCGCGGATCGCTTTTGTTGCTCATACTGTATCACCCATTTGTTGAACCAAGTTATAATCCAGGGCTATTCCATACAGTGTAGGCATGTTATGCATTCCGGTTACCGGTACTGGAGAATCTTCGTGCTCCTCTATAACTACTTCAAATCTACTGCCTACAGCATAAGTTTGAAGTCGCGCAGTATAAAGTCGTGCACCACCAGAACCAATCACTACCTCTTTAGATTCAACCTCTTCATCATCCGCATATAAAGTAACAATAATCTTATACCCGTCAATGAAAGGGTTCTCCATCGCAACGTATATCCTGCTAACCTTTTTCTTTCTGAAAGGGTGTCCGAAATGGTATCGCGGAGAACGAATCTTCCATCTGGCCGGATCGTATTCAGGATCTCCTTCTGAGTCTAAACCCTGTTCAAAAACAATCATATTATTGTCGCTGGCAGCTAAAATATCACCGTTTAAGGTATAGCAAAAATCATTAATATGTATATCAGGGTATAAGGTAAATGAACCGAGATTGAAATCAAAAACCAGAACATTGTTATTTATACCAGTATCATCATCACAATACGACAGTAAATATCGCTCATGCTTACTATCGAACACCCCGGTTGCCTGTTCAGGATAAGTAATCTCTTTGATAATACTGGAGACCCTGTTCTTTGCAATATTGTTTATATAATTCTCTCTGGCCTCCATCGCCATAGATACACCAATTATATTCGGCGACAGAGCATAAAGACCACCAGGGCCAAACATGGTAATAGAGCTGGTTGTAAGGTGTATCGTATTACTCGATAGTGTCCCTTCTGAAGTGGGTAGTTTCTCCCAGACAGCATCAATTTCTGGATCTATACCCCTCCAAGACCAGATCGAGTTCTTATAAAAAACTAAAACCGCGTCCATAAAGACCGCGAGGCCGGTTACTGGTCCATCTGCAGTCGTTGGATACAATACCGAGGTTTCTCTTATAGCTGGCGGATCATTAGGTTCACTGAAATAAAGCGCTGATTCGTTACCTTCTGCGCCGGCATAAAACATTCTAAAGCTCTTCGGATGGCGTACTGCAAACTTACACGTTTCAACGGGGTGCTCCTCATATTCAAATTGCTCATCAGGATCTGTATCAACAAATGGCTCCTCTATATCCGGCTCGTTATAAAACTTATGTTCAATAGGGTCGGTAATCGTATCATAGTCAGGATGTGGTATAACATCATGGAAGAGTTGATAGAACTCTTCACCATCAGCTAAAGTCATAAATGGCAGTACCCTCTGATAGTTAGGGTTGGGCATGATCCAGTCTACTCTATAACTATCTGGAGGAGCCTCTACCTCTGCAACAGGCGAAGCCTGAGAAATGATCTCTCCTTCTTTAGTGACATAAACATATAAACATTTGTAGGTCCCTGACGAAAAGGCGCCGCCACCAATTATCGTTTGAAATTCTACTACTGGAGCTTCCGGTGGTGCTGGTAGAGTATGTCTATCGTAAAAGAGTGTTACCTCCTCAACCGTATCACCATCGTATACATACATCTGTTCTTCACCAATAAAGTATAACTTGTCTTGTAGAAAGAAGTATGCAATTCGGTCGTAACCAACGGCATGTAGCGGTTCAGATTCTTCGGTTTCGAATATATATTCCATTAAGGTTTGATCCGCTACAAAAAGCAGGGATGAAGTACCATCATCCCTCTGCCATTCAAACACCTGTGTAATTTTTTCATAGAATCCCTCTTCAAAGAGGACCTGGCTGCTTTTTCTTTTCCTAAGACCGCCGCGTTTACTAAGTTCCACGTTCTCTGCAATCTGTAGTTCACTGCGATCTAAGTGATCAGGGCTGGCGTCTACGTTAAGGCCACCGGTATAGTTATAATCAACGTGTTGTATCACTCTGCTGGGATCAGGCATGGCGTACCACCCTTACCTGACTGGGTTTACGTTTTCTGATAAGTGTATTAAATGTACTGGCAGCTAACTCTCTGAACTCGCCTATAAGCCGTACTCCATCCGGGCTATGGTCGTCGTCTCTCAGTTTTATAAAACCGCGCATATATGAAACGAGTGCGCTTTTGTATAAAGAGTTAAGATCGATTATATCCGTTAATTTTTCAATGGATTCCGGCAACTTTCGAGCTGCCACTTTGTATGTTCCGCTTTCTGCAAAACGTATCAGATTATCTTCATACTGCCAGCGGTAATAAGGGTTACCGTCCTCATCGACAACATGGATTACGGTTATGGCATCGTTAGGTATGACCGTCCATGCTTCTTCTGACTTATCATAATCTATAGTTACCTCGCCATAAGCCAGACCCAGCACTCCCATCTGATTAACGCTCTCGTTAATGATCATTACTGCATCGTCATTGTCAATACTGATCGGCAAAAAGTTTTCTGCCTCATCTACTATCTTTTGAGCTTGAATAGGCATAAAACCACCTCCTGTTTAGGTTGGTTTAATCATCAGGAGAGCAGGGGATCCCCCAGGGGACCTCCTCATAAACCTCTGTTTCCCATTGAGAATCTCCGACATCTTTTATATCCCAACCCAGCCGGGAACTAACCAGAGTTAAGATGAATTCATTGAGCGTAAATATCCCATCAGGGTACAGTCTTATATTCTCTACGGTCATTGTCTGCCGTAGTTTCAGAGTATCTCCATGTTCAAGTTCAAGATCGTCTCCATCTATCAAAACTTCTTCGTCGTTTTCTAATAAACTATAAGGACCGTCGTTTTTAGACATCTCAATCTGTAGTTCTGCTATCGGAGGTATACTTTGCATAGTCCAGGATACATGTCCAAAATCTATCCTTGCGAAATCCTCAAATACCCCACCCTGTTCATCAGTTAAGGGTATTTCGGTTTCACGCACACCTACAAACGGGGCCACAAGGCCCAGATCCACTTCCAGAGCGTCAAGTTCACTATATAGCCCTTCGTATTCCCAGTCCATGACCTAGAACCCCGCCCCCTTCGTTATTCTTCTGGTTGTTCTTCGGACAGTAGAGCCTCCACTTCTTCTTCCGTTAAAAACTTCTTTTCTTCAGAATCGTAGTACACCGCACCCTGCCAGCCATTATCACCCGATATCGGTGCCTCGCCTACAATAAAACCTACCGGATTTTTTGGAACGGTAAAGTTCCAGGTATGTATTTTATATATCCCCGAATGTTCTACCTCTTTACCACGCACTTCTACTGCCATATAAAAAAACACCACCTTTAAGGATTGGGAGCTATACTAAACTTAAAATCCAGGTGTAACCGGTGTGTGTTCGGTTTGTCAAGTTTAGGGTCGAATGTTACTCGTCCTACGAAATTATGATCTGAATAGAGTAAGACCTCTCCGATCTCACCCACACCTTCGTCAATATCTAATGTAACTCTAAAGGTCTGTTCATAACTACCAGGAGTATAAGTACCGGGAGATACTTCATAAGGTGGATGTAACTCGTCAATGAAACTGCCTAAACGAATATGGTCTTGATCTAGCTCCTGGACAACATTAGAATCGCCAATAACAACCCGTGGAGTACCTTCAGCCCCAAAGAAAGAGCGTAAAGAATTTCTAGTTCCCATATCAAAATAGGCCGCCGCTGCTGATGATGAAATACTATCAATAAACCCAGCATTTCCGACCATCACCGTATAGACAACATCTTCACCTTCTAAGCCACCCCCGGTGATCGTGGCGCTCCATGTTTTTGTGGGGTTGGTGACCTCTAGGACCCATTCCAATTCTAAACGATGGTACTCTTCCTTAACGAGTGCTGGTTCTACTAACTGCCGCGCTACACATTCCCCGTCAAACGGTTCAGCCGATTCAAAATCCGAGCTTCTTAATACGACATCATTTATTGTTCCTGTACCCACCCCTTCCTCGAAAGTCCAGGTATAACCCATTTCTCTGGATTCAACGGTAGGGTTGCCTGCACGCATAATAGAAAGAGCAGGGTATTCGGTATCAGTACTATTCGTGCCATCTGAACCGTCTGCCAGTATGAGTTGGGAACTGTCAGGACACCACCTCACCCAAGAAAATCTGGTGGAATATCGGTTAGGTCGAATTTGGTGGTTAAATTCTGCATATACTAATTCGTTCCGAGCTGCACTCTCTGCCAGATCAATCCCATCAATTCGACCGTTGCTACCGATCGCCAGAAACCTATTGTCAGGTGATATATCCATTGTCCTAACTGGTCTTGAATATGAATCCGGACTCCAATCAACGAAGATAAAATCCTCAAAACCTGTTGCAGCACTTGCTGGCAGGTCTACTATCTCAAGTTCCCCGGCCTGGCTGCCATCATTGTTGCCATACACAAAGTATTGACCATCAGTAGAAAACGCTGTATCTACAACAGCATTAGCCTGGGCACCGAGTTCTGACCTCGTTTCAAATAATAATGCCACATTACCATTGTTCATTAACTCTTCTGCATCATATAGTCTAGCAGTACCCCTACTAGCTATCGTCCCTCCACCTCTACCAGATATAGCGTAATACAGTCCGTCAGGAGAAACTACCGGTCCATAAGCTGTCGGCCAACATTGATTCGAGGAATAGTGTGCGGTAGGGGTCGTACTGGTATCAAATGCGTCAGCCATATCATATATGTTGAGGTACGAAGAAGATGTTGTAAGAAGGTAAGCATCATCTACCGTCCAGGCCACACATCGGATAAGTTCCTCGCTTTCAACATCGGTAATCGGCGACCAGGAAACCTCTACGAGCTCATTAGCCACAATACTGGCCGCGAAGTCTACTATCATAATATCCTCTGTCGCCGCATGACCACCTAAAGCCAGGTAATTATCATCATGTGACCAACCAGCACTACTGTATCCAGGCATAGGACTCCAGTCTAACTCGACAAACTCTTCCCACCCTCCGGCCATAGTGGCATCTATATCATAAATGTGTATTTCAATGTTTCCCATTTCATAAATAGCTAAGTATTTACCATCATGAGACCATGAAGGCCTCATAATATTGTCATCAATATCAACATCTATGTCCAGTGTTTGATAGTACCTATGACCAATATGATCGAAGGGGACGGTGTTTTGGGGGGAGAGATTAGACGCTAAGATATCTTCCGCTTCCGGTATACCATCAGATCTATCCGGCGCGATATCATTTGTGCCAATATAACACGCATTGAAAACCGCATCACTTAATAAGGCAGTACCGTTCGTAAAGTATGAGTCAAGGTATTCATCTAACAACAGGTTATTAAACTCTCTGGTTTCTACTACTTTTCCATTTCTGGTATCGGTCAGTTTCATCTTCACATGACCAGATAAGCCAATATTATTAGAAATGCTTATTGACTTTTCACCCATAAAAACTTATCCTCCTAAAGTTAAATTTCTACATAAAGGATTGCCTCTAATCTGAACTCGCCAACCTCTGTATGCTCTGTGGCCGCCAGCTGCTGTTTAAAGGCAACATCAAAGGCCATGGTCTGTGTTTCATCTTCGCCATAGACTGTTATTTCGTTATGATCGGTCTCTTCATAATCCTGGTGATTTACTGCTACCTGATATGGGGCTGTAAAGGGTAAAAGATCAAACTGTACCTCACCGTTTGCATCTGTAGTACCCTCAACCGTCTCCTGGAATTGTTGTCCGATAACCGTGACATTAGCATCAGTCACCGTCTGGCCTTCTGGGTTATAGACTGTAATGGTAACCGTGTAGTGAGCATCCCACCATGCGATATCTTCGATTTCAAATAGCGATATCAGGGTAGTCTCTGCAGGTAACATTGTCTGCACAAAGGCCAGGTCAAATTCAGTCTGATAGGTTTCTTCTCCGTGGCTAATTAATATGCTGCTATGGTCAGCTTCTCCGTGTGTTTCGTGAGATAAGATAACATCGTAAGCAGTATCATACGGAAGCAGCGGCAAGATAACTTGACCGTTAGCATCTGTGAAACCTGTTACTTCTTCCTGGTCTCTTTGAGCCAGTACAGTTACTGTAGTATCGGGTACGACAGCTCCCAGATCATCATATACGGTTATTTCGATATCCATGGTATACATTTCAAGGTATATATCTTCAAGAATCAACTGATTCAACGCAGTTGTATCTTCAAAGAGCAGATTCTGGGGCCAGGCGATATCGAATTCTTTGTATCGTGTTTCATCTGCACCGTAAACCAGTATAGTATTAAAATCTGCCTCGCCGTGTTCTGCGTGGGATATCAATACTTGATACTCGGTACTGTAAGGTCTTATAAGGAACGGTATCTGACCGTTGCTATCCGTTATCCCTGCTAACTCTTCCTGGTCTTGTTGCTCCACCACAGTCACAAGGGTTTCCGGAACCGGATCCCCCTGATCATCATAAACCGTAATCAGAATATCGTATCGCATATCCTCTAACATGATATCCGAGAGTTCAAGATCCACTAAACTAATCTCTTCTACTCCAGATATATTCCTACCCAGCCACACCAGACGGCTTGAGATTACATAACGCAGTTCATTGTTGCTATCCCGGTATGCAACCATTAAATGAAAACCGGTATCGCGGTATGTATATGTTGAAGGGCCAATCGGTATCAGGGCCTGATAGGCTGCAAGCATTCTTTTCTCGCCCGGTTCAGTCATGCCTACCTCATGTTCAACATCATACCCTTCATCGGCCCTGCGATAATACAGGGTCATCCCATCCTGCGATTGATAGAATAATACAAGGTCTGTATTTTTATGAAATGTTTCGGATACCATCCATCCTGACCGTTCTTCAAATTGTTCATACCGGTAATTCTCTGGATCGGCATCCAACACCAGCGCAGGAAACTTACCACTGGCTACATTACGAATTGCAGCACCTTCATACGGGGGTTCTATAATCCATATCTCATGTTGGTCCGTACCAGCAGGAACGAGTTCTACCGATGTCACATAATCCCCATTGGAATTAAACCCTATAGTGGGGTTCATACTGCCAGAGGGAGCATAAACTATCTGCACTGGTGGTTGCCAGGTTTGGGTATTAATATCATACTGAGTGAGCATAATCCTTTGTTGCTCATCGGTATAGATCGTCCATATCCTGCTATAATCTAAGCCTGGTTCACCTAAAGTTGTAGGACCATAAGTCGAATGGGTCTCGGCAAATGGCGCCAGTGCACCCTGACTTATTGCGCGCATTAGATCGAGTTCTCCGGTAGAGAAATCAGGCTGAGTTGTTTCTATATAATTCCAGGGGTGCATCGCTCCTATAGGATCCCAGGGATTGACAATACAAACGAAGGTCTCACCACGAATAGTAGCGCTAACAGTTGATACTGCGCCACCATGTATCACTTTATAACCCGCACCCTCAGTAGCAATATTAACAGTACATGTGATATTGGCCATTAATACTCACCTACGCTCATTTCTACACGTTAAGATTATCACTCTGCGGCTTCGTGAGAGATTCCTGTATCATCGGCAATAAGAATGTACTGTCCTGAGTTCGTAAAGGTTTCTGGATCTAAATCTTTACCACCGTATTCTATGCCTCCCGTTTCATCTGCATAGCCTCGCCAACCTTGGACGATTATACCGCCGCCAGAAATGTTAAAAGCAAGGTTCTCGATTGGCCGTATCAGTCCTTCTACGGGGTCTGTCCAGTTTACGGACTGCCTTGAGTAATACTCATCATCTATTTCGTTACCTTGATCGTCAACCAGTCCGATATAATTAACAATACTGCCACCATGATTGGCTATAGCATTGAGATAATCTTCGTTCATACCCGCCATAATAATCCCTCCTATCACTAAAAAAATATAAACCTGGAGCTTGATTACCCCAGGCTATAAGGACCGGTTACAATAATCTCACATGAATACAGGCAAACAACCTCACCTGACATTCCTGCTCTGTCTATCCGGCATCTCTATGGAAAACCGCCAGGCATGGAAATTGGCTTATTTTTAGGGAATAATCCTGGCCGGAGTCCTCTGATAATGTCAGTAAGAATTGGCTCCTCAGCCGCTTTAAACTCTTCATGCTCACCATAAATCACAAACCCATCAAACTCTGTTACCATCCGATATTGGTATTCTTCGCCTGCATCTAACTCGGTTATTTCTGCATCAATTGTAGTTACGCTATTTACATTCTGCGGAGTAGTTGTCTGCCATGTCACGCCCCAATGTAAATAGCCATGAGGGATTTTCGCATACTGAAAATACACACTAACATTTGCTCTGTGTCCTAAGTCTGTTATTTCTCCATTTAGAGTAGCAGAAGTTTCACCTACATTAGTTGGTAAGTTTGTTTGAGCGTAAGGTCTATCACCCAGATTAGACCAAGTTTCTGCGACTGTATCATATTCATAGCAACCTGCTTCTTTGTTCCCACCCTCTACATCTTCATAGTAGGCTTTTAGTCCGTAGTCCCCGAGAGTGTCTGTGTGAACCCCTACTGTAACGTCCACTGGCATTATTACTGATGTTAGTGAGTTGTCACCGAATGCATAACCTCCTATAGTTGTAACGCTGTCTGGGATGGTGAGTGATGATATTGAGTTGGAAGCGAATGCGGAAGTTTCTATCGTGGTTACGCTATCTGGTATTGTGAGTGATGTTAGTGAGTTGTTACGGAATGCGGAATCTCCTATCGTGGTTACGCTATCTGGTATGGTGAGTGATGATATTGAGTTGTAACGGAATGCCCAATCTCCTATCGTGGTTACGCTATCTGGTATGGTGAGTGATGTTAGTGAGTTGCTACGGAATGCATCATCTCCTATAGTTGTAACGCTATCTGGTATGGTGAGTGATGTTAGTAAGTTGCTACGGAATGCGGAATTTTCTATCGTGGTTACGCTATCTGGGATGGTGAGTGATGATATTGAGTTGTAAGCGAATGCGGAATCTCCTATAGTTGTAACGCTGTCTGGGATGGTGAGTGATGATATTGAGTTGGAAGCGAATGCCCAATCTCCTATGGTTGTAACGCTGTCTGGGATATTAACGGATGTACAATTACTCATGCTTCGTAATGAATGATCGCCTACTCTAGTAATCCCATGTACTATCTCTATATGCTCAACTCTGGTATCATCATGAACAGGAGAATCCCCAATAGCAA